>CAZITL010000033.1:0-3448 GCA_964542195.1 uncultured Verrucomicrobiales bacterium | reverse complement strand
TTTGTTCGCTAAAACAGTTTTACATTGAATTGGGTTGGATGCCTAAGTTTTTACTAAAAATTTAAGAAATCTGACTACGTTAGGTCAAAAAAGGTTTGCGCTATTACCAGGCGAAGGTCTGAGTGCTGTTAGTCTGACTAAGCGGTTTTATTATCACGAAAGCAGCTTTCCTTCTACGGCAGAGGTAGCACTCATGTACGACGAAAAAAACTTGAGTGAGCGCGACCGTAAACGTTTAGAGTGCTTCAAAAACTTATTTATTGAGGAAAGAATTGTAGAAACATGCGTTGAAATAATGAATAATGGTTTCCAGGAGAAAATAAGTTTAGTGAATCGCTCGGAGTATTCGGATTGGAATAACCAGTTTGATTATCAGATGCTTTATGAGGAGAGCCTTAATAAAGATAACATTCCTAATACACAACAATTAAATTTGCTAAAAGCACTTCACAAAGAGCTAAAAAAGAGGCTTAAAACCCGCTATTATGCCGTTGTCGTCTTTGATGGAGATGAAATGGGCAAATGGCTTTCGGGAGAAAATAACCTGACAACCGATAACCTGGAGGATTTTCATAAGGTACTATCTCGGACTTTGCACGAATTCGCTAAAGAAGTTAGGATTTATTTAAGCAGGTCGAAAGGCAACGGGCAGGTTGTATATGCTGGCGGCGATGACTTTCTTGGATTTGTCAACATCCATTACTTATTTGAGGTAATGAAGCATCTCCGCACTCGCTTCAATGATATAGTGAACACCGCCATATCTGGCTTTAAAAAACCAGATAAGCATATAACTTTCTCAGCCGGCATCGTAATAGCACATTACAAGATGCCTTTCTCTGAAGTATTGAAGAAGGCGAGAGATGTAGAGAAATTGGCTAAAAAAGAGGGAGGGCGGAATGCATTCGGCATTGCTGTGATGAAGCACTCAGGCGAAATTCAGCAAGCCATCTATAAGTGGGACGCTGATAAAGATAGCCCTCAAGGATGCTCTAATTGGGAAGCACTGGAGCAAATATGCCTGTCCATAGATAGGGAAAATGGTGATTTTTCAAACACCTTTATACAGAATTTGACCACTGAAATTGCAGGTATTGCTGGGATTGATATGCAGGATTTCTTATCGGAGACACTCGTGGAAGGTCTTCCAGCTGTTATACCTCTGGAAATAAAACGGTTAGTATCGAGATCATACGAAGAGGGAAAGAAAAAAGACAATAAAAAAATCGAAAGACTATCAAGCACAGTTACCCGGCTTTGGGAGCATTACCCGGAGGATATTAACTATCGCCCTCGCAATTTCATCCACGCTTTACATATTGCTGATTTTATCACTCGCAAGATTGGACAAGAACTATGATAGCTGAAATTAGTGCTTTAGATACCTTGTTTTTTCGGGATGGAAAGCCCTTCTCTCGCGGTGAAGAGACGTGGGCCGATGGAGTATTTCCCCCATACCCATCTGTTATCTATGGAGCCCTGCGAACCTACTATATAGCTCATCATGAGTCTCCTTGCTCTGGAGAAACCGTCAAAGAAAGTGAGAACATTGTTATCAGGGATATCCAGTATTTAATATCTGATGAGGATAATAAAAATAAGGTGGACAACTACTTACCGATGCCCTTAGACATGGCTGAAATCGAGTCTAATACAAAAGGGCGAGAGAAAGAGTATGATGTAATCCGCCTATCTCTAAAGAAAATAGATAACCTGGTAAGTAATCATCCATTCAAATGGCTATTGCTCCCCCCGGAAGGGCAGATTGTCGAAACCGTAGAAGATGGCCTTATACAGAGAGATGAGCTAATCGTCTATCTTCAGGATGCAAAGACAGAATTTAAGATTAAAAAGATTATTGATCACGCGAAAAGCGAGCCCAAAACAGGAATAGGCCGAGATGACTACACCCATACGGCATCCGATGCTCTTTTGTACCGCGTAGGCATGCGCCGTCCTAATAATCTTCAAATACTGGTGGAATTTGATTGGCCTTCTCAGCAAGCAGCATTGGAAACAAATAGGTTCTTTATCAAGTTGGGTGCAGAGAATAAAGTGGCCAAAGTAGATAAACGCCGCCGGTCCTTCCGCATTCAACCAGACGATATAGCATTGAAGAGCACTCGTTTCAAGTTATACCTTTCCACTCCAGCAATCTTTAAAAACGGATGGATGCCTGATCTTGCCAAGCATGGGATAAATGCTCATCTCGTTGCTGCAGCAGTAGGTAAGCCTCTTTATATTGGCGGCTTTGATATGGAAAAAGGGGAGCCAAAGCCCATGCACCGGGCCGTACCAGCCGGTAGCGTGTATTTCTATGAGACATCCGATAGCATAGATGCCGTTAAGGCCCAACTATTTGGAAAAGCCATATCGGATAAGATGCCTGAACAAGGATTTGGCATCGCCTATTTAGGAAATTGGAATTTATGAGCGATAACATGAAAATTATTACTACAGTAGGCACCTCTATCTTCACGAATTATCAAGACAAAAGAGTGACAGATACTCTTGGGAGAGATTATGTCTCTATTGATAAGGCATTGGAGGTTACCAGACTCCAAAAAGATGGAAGTGATGTACCTGCCTCAGGTATTTATGGAGAGGAGTTCCAACCACATATTAAAAGATTAAAAGAGGTTATTCAAGACCTCTGGTATGCTTATCCCGAAGATAAACCCAACACAAATGCTTCTGCTGAAATAGCGAGCATTCTAAAAATTGCCGCCCAAGAGGAGGCGCCCTGCGAAGTACACCTTATAGCTACAGATACTTTGCAGTCCGTGCTCGCAGCAGAACTCATTGTTGGATGGTTTGAGCGGTTTCCTCAGAGCAACATCCAAAAAGTATTATTTCAACGCCAGGGTAGCGAATTTGACTCTCAAAAGTCAAATGATTACATAGTCAAGGATTTACGAGTGAGCGCTTACAAAGATTATGACAAGGGATTCTTTAACCTTTTTGATTTACTAAGTCGTATATTAAAGAGCAGCCACGAAAACATCGTTTTTAATATCACTGGTGGATATAAAGCAATTATTCCAATAATGACTCTATATGCCCAGCTTGAGCGACTACCATCATAATATATTTATGAAGGCAATGTTCATCAAGATGATGCACTCATAACTTTAGATTATGTTCCTTTTCATTACGACTGGGGACTTCTAGAACTATTGGCTGACTACATAGAGGATAAAGACTTAAGAGAACGCTTACCGGAGGATAACATAATTTTGGACACCTTGAGAAAATATAAAATAGTCAAAAGCGACTCAAGAGGTCTGACTATACTTGGGAGTTTAATTGAAAAATTTACAAATATCAGACTCTGGGAAGGGAAAACTTCCTTTGGATACTTTGCAGAATATAAAGTCTATGAGGCTGTAATAGAACAAAAAAAAAAAAAAACCACTCGAGGAGTGGAGTATTGGTGGGATCTTACAGA
>CAZITL010000032.1:0-3523 GCA_964542195.1 uncultured Verrucomicrobiales bacterium | reverse complement strand
ATTTTGTATGTGATCATATATCAGTGAGTTATGGATTTTTGATTTTATTTGAGGGTGAAAAGAGGGCGAAAAATAGGCGGAAAGAGGGTGAAAAGAGGTTTTTTTGAGAGTGAAAAAAGGAGTGAAAAGAGGGTGTTCTGGGGTAAAAAGAAGTTTGAACAAAAATTGAAAATTTAAGTGTGTCAATAATCGGGTATATGGGCTTAATTGATATGTATATGTATAGTATAATAGGTTTTTTGTCGATGGTAAAACCAGTGAACACTTGAATTGAAGAGCGTGAGGATAGAATGGGGGTTGGGGCAATCTTGGGCACAATTACAGAGCAGAGGACTCATAATCCTCTGATTTGGGGGACAGCTTTTTGGGGAGATTATCCGCTAATCAACCAGGACCTGATTTTGGATATCCAGGCTGAAGCGCAGTTGTTATATTAAAAATATATTTTAATATCAATTAATTAAAAAAAAGGAATGTAATAGACCCATCTTTGGACACCGGAGTACTTTTTCGTAGTGACTTCTTGATATTTCAAGAAGTCTAGTTGGCTTGATTTATACTAAGAGAGCGGATTGGTAAGACAAGTGACTGGGTAACAAATGGGTAGGCTTAGGTAGCAAGATTAGGGCTGAAGATAACGATTAATAAAATTAGCAATACGCTCGTAAAATTTTATTCGGGCGTCTTCGTTTGAAAAGCCATGACCAACCCAACTGTAACTTTCTAACTCACAATGAACACCAGCATCATTTAGTGCATTTCTCATGATTCTTGACTGAGTAACGTCCACACGAGTATCGTCTTTTCCGTGGATAAGTAGAACGGGGGTTTTAATGTTATTAGCATACATTGAGGGGGAAAACTTAAGCAGGGCCTCGTCGGCTAACGTATAGGCATCCGTCAGCCATCTAGGCAAATTCTTGCGTCTGCTATCGGATTTTTTATGTGCTGGCCAGTCGTAGACACCAGCGAAGCCCACAGTGCATTTATACAAGTCTGGCTCAAATGCGGCTCCAGCCAATGCGGCATATCCACCGAAACTACCACCATAGATGGCAATCCTCTCTTTATCCACGCGACCTTCTTTAATAAGCCACTTACAACCGTCGGCAACGTCGGTAATGGAGTAATTCATAATGGCTTCGAGCGGAATATCTGAATAATCCAGAGAATAGCCAGAAGAGCCGCGATAATTGACCTGTAAAACGGCATAACCCATGGAGGCGAAAAATTGTACTTCTGGATTGTAGCCCCATGTGTCTCTAACCCAAGGACCACCATGAACTATTGTAATGAGTGGAGGTAAACGATCCGAAGATGCCGTTGGCATGGTCAGATAACCATGAATACTGACACCGTCTCTTGCGCTAAAAACGATAGGTTCCGTTTGGCAAAATGAAAAATCATGAAGAGACGGATAGCGATCGATGATTTTGGATATATGAACCTTTTCCAAATCAAAGAGGTAGAGAGCGCCAGGAGTAGTGTCAGATTCCGCATAAAAATAAACTTCACGCAACTCAGCATTGTACCCGAGAATATGGATGTTTCTATTGGGCAGAGCTTGATTGATGTTTTTTTGAAGAGTCTGGTAAGTTTCGCTAAAGTACAAATAGAGTGGCTTTTGACGGTCAACTTTTAGGCCGACAATATCGTAAGTGGTGATATCACGTAAAAGAGATACCGTTTCGTTTTCCAAGCTGTAGTCATTGAGGTGAACGATCTGCCTTGATATCTTGGACGTATTTAGATCGAACAAATACATGCCAAAAGTCTTCTTCCCTTGAGCTGATGATACTATCATTGACGAGCCATCGCCCATGAGATCCATAGGAAAGGTAGCTACGGGAAGCTCGATATCAATCCATTTGGAATCAGCATCCTCCCTATAGCGGATTTTTTCATTTGAATGGATATCCGTATCATAGATGCCGACACGCACCACACCATTTTTATCTGTGAGCCAGCCTCTGATATTACCAGGATTATTAACAACTTGTGTAAGGTTTGTGTTAACCTCATTCTTTGTGTTGAGCCTAAAGACATCTGAAAAACGACCGTGTTGATTCGGGGAAGTGACCAAAGCAATATCTGAGATATCCGGAAGTGGATCAAGAAGTCGGACATAGCGATTATTAACTAATTCAGAGAACTTCTTTTTGTCTGAATGGATAACATAAAGGGAACCAAAGTATACGTGCATAACTCCAGTAGCGAAAACTAACGAGTCCTTATCAATCCAGTGCAGATACAGCAAAAAGTCATTATTATTAAGCTCTGTGTGGCTAGTCTTCTTGGACTTCAAATCCATAACGCTAATTCTACGGTGATCATCTTTAATGAGAGATAAAGCGAGGTATTCACCTTTGGGTGAGATGGAGAAGTTGTCGAATTCCGCATCGCTGAAGAGCTTGGTGGCTAAATCAGTTACGAATTTGGGCTGTGTAGATTCACTCTTTGCAAGCAGAATTGCATTAAAAGTAACACATATAGAAAAGAAGAGGAGTGTTCTGATTTTATACATAGATTGGTAAGATGACTCGACTGTATAACGTGGTTTAAAGCTAAAAAACAAACATTAAAAAGTGGAAAGCACTAACATTAATAAATTTAAGCGGGCCGCGATAAAGAAACAGGGGATTGAGTAATTATTCTTAAAATTGTGTCAAGGCTTCTTGGAGATTTATGAGTGAAAGAGACTCAAGGAATACCCTTGCGCCTGCAGTCTGTAATAAACTTTTTTTGTGACCTGTTCCGATAAATGGAATACCTAGCTCAAGAGTTGCTTTGTAGTCCCATTTTCCATCGCCTACGTATACTACGTTGTTAAGAGGGTAATTGTGATGGTTTATTACATTTCTGATGATGTCTCTTCTGTAGAAGCTGTCGGTGGAAGATGAGAGGTAAATGGATTGAAGGTCGTAGCCTGCTGAAAGTAATTTGAAGCGAGAAGTTTTGCACCAGCAGCCTGTGGCAATGCCCACTTTGAAGTTTGGGGATGATGCCAAGTCCTGAATAAGTTTTGGGCCACCAGCAAATGCGCTAAATGCGTTTGGGGATGCCCGATGGGCTGTCTCCAAGCGGCGTAGATAGGCTTGCATTATTGCATCTTCAATCGAAGCGATTTCGTTTTGATGTTTATGCCGTAGCGCCTGATGGACAATTGCTTTTGCCGTGATCTCTGTGATGGCTTTCCAGGTATCAGCAGTTAGAGAAGCGCCTGTTACTTCAGCAAACGCCTCGTCAAAGCACCTGTGATCAAGGAGCTCTGAATCTATCAAGGTGCCATCAACGTCGAAAATAATTAGCATTTGTGTGATCGGGTTATGCACCAGCGCATAAACATGGCAATGCTATCGCAAAAGAAGGCTGGCCGATACCGTATTTCGACTAGATTCATGGAACTATTTGATAGGGTGGTCAAGCGTTGTGGGGGGAGCGGATTGCGGTGATTGGCTCCATATCTGACTTGCGGGGAGAGCGGGGGGTGGGATAGGGTGCGCGGTGATGAAAAATTTGCCGC
>CAZITL010000031.1:0-7357 GCA_964542195.1 uncultured Verrucomicrobiales bacterium | reverse complement strand
GTTTTTCACAACTTAAGAATATACCTTCTTGCCCCCTTCTTTAATGGAGAGCCATATGATCCTATTTGTGGGAATAAAATAGTTTATTTAAACTTCTGCTTTTGTCTTAATCAATTTAAATTAAAAATAAAGTTATATTTAAAGGATTTAATTTGATGGAGGAAATGATGTGGTTAAAAGATTTTATCCCCTTTGGGGAACGTCAACGCAGAGACATAAATCCCACACGTGGGTCTTTGACGACCTTGCATGGGGAAATTAATTCTTTATTTGACCGAGCTTTAGCTCGCATACCCGGTTTAGCCTTAGGTATGGACGGATTTAATATTGATGTGGTCGATGAAGACAAAGAGATCCATGTCAAAGCTGAGCTTCCAGGCGTTAGTGAAGAGGATATTTCTCTTCGACTTTCTGACAATATATTGATTATCCAAGGTGAGAAAAAACAAGAAAAACAATTGGAAAATAAAGAATATTACTTAATGGAAAGACGATATGGAACCTTCACCCGTTCTATTGCTCTCCCTTTCAATGTGGAGTCGGATAAGGTGGAAGCTGAAATGGATCATGGTGTGATAACCGTTAGGATTCCTAAATCTCCAGAAGTTCTTCAACGGGCTAAGGAAATAAAGCTTAAGAAAAAATAGTTAATGATTTGAAATGAAACGCCTCCCAGGACTAAAACACATAATAGGTCCTATGTCGCCCCGATTAAACATATTTCAATTAATTTTCACCTATACTCTTTATAGGACATCATGGGGATCACTTGGAAAAAATAAATGAAAAGCATTATGCTTGTGCTCTTATTGCTTTGGTCAAACGTTGTTCTAGCCAATGATGTTGCGCCAAAAAAAGTCACCCTTGGTATCTATATGATGGGGATCACAAAGCTAGATTTTGTCAAAAAAACTTATAAGGTGAGTGCTTATGTATGGTGGCTCCATCAAATCTCCAACTATAAACCAGAAAATTCTGTAGAAATTATTAATGCTGAACACTATGACTATGATAAGCCAGTAACTGATAAAGTTGGTGATTACATTCGTGTTCAAACGCATATCCATGGAACGATTGATAATGATTGGGACCTGAGCAATTATCCTTTTGATCGGCAAACCATACATATTAAATTCGAAGATAGTCTGTTTGATGAAACAGGTCTTCGCTTTGAGCCTGATCTTGCAAATAGTGGTGTGCATCCGGGATTAAAAATTGATGGATGGCAGGTAAGCAATTTCAAAATGTCTTTGAATGCTCATCGCTATCATACCAACTTTGGGAATCCAGCAACTCAGGAATCTTCTTTCTCGCAAGTGGATGTTTCCTTAGATCTTAAGCGTGAAGGATGGTCTATTTTTATTAGTTCCTTTATTGGGTTTTTTGTTGGGTTTTTGTTGACGATAGGTGGTTATTTTATCTCTATTGAAAACCTAATTGCACGCAACAACTTACTTATTGGTTCCATATTTTCGACCATAGGAAATAAGTATTATTTGGAAAATAATGTGGCCAATTCGACAACTTTTAGTTTGACGGATGCAGTGGAAGACTCAACCTTTGGGATTATTGTTCTTTTTTTAGTCATCAATCTTATTTGCCACAAACTTCATGGGTCGGGTCAAGTCCAGCGGGCTCATCAATTTAACCAGATGGGGCTTTATGCCAGTTTGGTAGGATTTAGCTTTCCTGTGGGAACACGGCTTTTGATCGCCGTATTTTCTTAATTTTCCAATAGAAAAACTAAAAAACAATTTTCATGGCACAACCTGTTGCCAAATGGTGTTGCTATTGCCATTTTCTCTATTAAAAAATTAATCTTTTACAAGAGGTAGTGATTCTTAGCGGCCTTAGTGGATGGGTTAGGGAATTTTCATGAACGGTAAGAAATCTAGAAAGATATTAACAGCTCTCGTAGTTATTCTTGGATTGCTGGTTTTTGTAGAAGCCTTATGTTTTGCTGGCTCGGGTGGTGTTTTAAATGGTTTAGATATTGCCTTAGCTGAGATGGAAATGCTCGAGGTGCAAAATCTTTTAGACAATCCTCCAGAAAATATCTCTTTTTTTACTAAAGCAGAACTTTTAAATTTTCATAGTTCGTCTGATCTAAAACACTCCATAAAAGAGAAAGAGTACGAAGCCAGCTTTTATTATCGAGATATTTACTTCATTGTTATTTGCTTACTCTTCGTTGTATCTCTTTTGTTGAGAATTTATATCAGGCAAGGAAAGAGTAAAGTGAAGTATTGATCCCTCTATACCTTAGAGCGAAACTGAAGGCCAATCACATACATTTCAGAGGAATCTTGGCGACTGGAGGTTGGTTTGAAATGAACAACTTTGGCAAAGGACAGTTTAAGTTGTTTTAAGAGATCAGCTTCCGTACCCCCTCTTAAAACTTTGGCTACAAATGATCCTCCTGGAAGAAGAATTTCTTTGGCAAACTCATAGGCACTTTCAACCAACGCCATAATTCGCATGTGATCGACATCGGTCATGCCACAGGCAGGAGCAGCCATATCGCTTAAAACCACATGGGCTTTACCATTGAGTAAAGAGACGAGCTCCTGTTGAGTTTGTTCCTCGGTAAAATCCGCTTGCAGAAGGGTGGCACCATCAATGGCGGCAATAGGGGATAAATCAACCCCGATCACTTGACTAGACGGCGTAGTTGCAACTTTTAAACGTTCTACAGCCACCTGAGTCCAACCTCCAGGAGCGGCTCCTAAGTCAATAACTTTTTGACCAGGGCGTAGAATTTTGAATTTCTCATCAATTTCGATCAACTTAAAGGCCGCACGCGATCGATATCCACTCATCTTTGCTTGTTGGACAAAAGGGTCATTCAATTGTCGCTCTAACCAGCGTCGGGAAGAGAGCGTTCGTTTTTTAGAGCTTTTCAGTTTTACGCGCGCTGAACGTCCGGGAAATTTCATGTTCTGAGTCATCTTTTGGTCTTAATCATGTGATTAAAGTATTTTTTATGGGGATTTAAATCCTGCATCAATTCCATCAAAATACCTTCACGGACACCACGATCAGCAACTCGCAATTTTGCTACAGGCCAAGTGTCACATATGCCTTCTAAAATAGCTGTGCCCATGACCACAAGATCAGATCTTCCGGTGCCAATGCAGGGGTGAAGAGAGCGCTCGTCTCGATCCATATTAAAAATGGATTGGCTGATTTGATGTATATCGCTGAGATTCAAGTACACGCCATCAATCAGTCTGCGATCATAACGCTCGAGTCCAAGATTGATGGCCGCAAGGGTTGTTACTGTTCCCGAGGTGCCAACCATTTGGATTTTCCGCTTTTCTAAATATTCATGAATACTGTTTTTTTGCGAAAACTCGGTCAATTTCTGACAAATGTCACGGCGAATTTCATGATAGATATTATCAGAAGTGGAATTGTTCTCATAAAGGTCAGAAAGGGTGACCACACCATAGGGCAAAGATATATAATCCATCACTTCAATGACGGGAAACCGTCGGCGATGAAGCCTGCGTGGTTCAGTAATTTTAAGCCACATAACCTCAGTGCTGCCCCCACCAATATCAAAGGCAATAGCGTAGGGAATTCTTGAGTTTAAAACGCCACCACAGCCGGCAAGCGCCAAGCGTGCTTCTTCCTCAGCGCTGATGACTTCAATAGTTAGATGCAGTTCTTCATAGGCTCGTTTTACTAATTCATCGCTGTTGGTAGCTCGTCTACAGGCTTCAGTAGTTACAGCTCGAACACGGCTGGCTTGGTTTTGGATGATTTTTGTTTGACATACGCGCAAGGCTTCTATGGTGCGCTCGATGGCATCAGGGTGTAGAAGATTGGTGGACTGAACGCCTTCTCCTAAACGAACAACACGAGAAAAAGAGTCAATAACCCGAAAACTTTGTCCCTCGATGCGTGCAACAAGAAGACGACAAGAGTTAGTGCCTAAATCCACAGCAGCAATAACAGGGGTGGGCCCTGAAGAATGTTTTTGTTGCAGCTTTGAATTGAGTTCCGACATCTTATCTTTGCATCATTGTATTTCATTTATATTTGAGACCAGTTTATCATAGTTACAAGAAAAAAACGCAGATTGATTTGTTTTTTTTGCTTGGCGATGCCATATTCGGTGTGATAGCAAACTTTTATGTGAGCGTTGGGGGATAGTTTAGTGGTAGAACTCTCGGCTCTGGACCGAGCAGCCCTGGTTCGAATCCAGGTCCCCCAGCCAAGGAAGAACGACCGTGAATTCTCCTAAAACTCTTAATCTTTGGGAATATATTTTAATTAATCTTAGATCTCATCCGACTCTCATATACTTGTGTCTTCTGCCCCCCTTATATTTGCTGAACAGTCATCATGGTCCCTTGAAAGGATTCTTCGTTGGGTGTGCTGTGCTATCCTTTGGGTTGTGGAAAATGGGGCAGATGAGGGAGGTGTCGACTATCATCAGTTTTGCGTGGTTGAGTCTTTTATATACATTTGGAGTCGTCCTCGTCAGTTTTGCTTCAGATCTAAGAGAACCAGAAGCGTTTCGATATTTTTATAAAATTTTGTTTTTAAGCGGCTTTATCGGTCTGAGTTATGAGGTTGTAAAGCGATATGGAGTCCAACCTTTTTTACTTTCTTTAAAAATTTGCACATTGGTCGCAGCTATCGTTTCTCTTCTGGCATTTAAGATGGAGTGGTCAAGCCAAGCATTAGATCGTTTAGCTCCGATAGGATTACTTTATCATCCCATTTTAGGCGCAAGTGTGTATGGGATGGTTGGCGTCATGAGCTGTTATCGTATGCTTATCTCAATCCAGACGCGTCAAATTCTGTTTAATGGAGCAATCGTTGCTTTATCTTTTTTAGTTATTTTGTCGTGCTTATCTCGCGGACCGTTGGTCGCTTATGCGGCAGGGATCCTGATGGTTGTTGGGTATTTCCTATTTCTCCAGCCTCAAAAGATTTCCCATAAAGCGCATGTGGTTTTATGGTTAGGTGGTATAAGCGCCCTCATCTTTATTGTTTTGATGAATTATCGGACACAAGGCGTGTTATGGAGCAGTATATGGGAAAGAGGTGATTCTTATCGCTTTTATATATGGAAAGAAATATGCAAACATATCAAAAATAACATCTTTTGGGGTGTAGGTTATAAGGCAGAGATATGGATTCCTTTGTCTAATAATTCGTCGGTCAACCATCCTCATAACTTATTCTTAAGTAAATTTTATCGGGAGGGGCTTGTTGGATTCTCATTCCTTTTGGTTCTTATGGGGTTGTGTGGCCATAAAATCATGAAAGTCTGGCGAAGTGAAGAAGGAGGATTAGCAAGTATTTTGTTTGTTCACGGTGTTTTGTCCTGTTTGACGGATACAAGTGCTTATTGGGATGGTAAAAATTTTGAAATGTTTCTGTTTTTTTGGTTTCCTATAATTTTTCTTGCAGGTGTAAAAGATGACCGATGCAAAATTAACACCGCTCAACAAACTTAGAGCCGTTGCTTGGGTCACTTTGTGGTCTGTTGCTTTAAGCTTGGGGATGGCCTTGACAAAACTATTACCTGCTGGTCTACCTAATGTTTTAGTAGTTGCTATACGGTGTTGGTTGGGTTTTTTAGTGCTGACGCCTGTTCTTTTTCGATGTGGATTTAAAATCGTTTTTCTCAAGGCAGACGTTCCACTAAATTTGTTGCGTGGTGTCATCACCTGTGCTGCTATTTTATGTACTTATTATGCTTATCGCAATTTGCCCTTAGCTTATGCTTCTGCTATTGGTCAGTCAGGTCCCCTTTTTACAGCTGCTTTGGCTATTGTTTTCATTAGAGAGCGGGTAACTTGGCGTCATTGGATGCTGCTTTTTGTTGGGTATGGAGGGGTGATCATTATGGTTCAGCCCACTGTTCACAGCTTGGATAGTGCAACCATTGCAGCCTTAGTTGCTAATATTCTTGCAGGAATGAGTATTGTGATTGCACGACATCTGTCGGCAAATCATGCTCCTGTTACTCTTGTAGGGTACGCGACCTCGGTGTCAGCAATTATTATGCTTTTTGTAGGCGCAAGCCAATGGCAAATGCCCACCCAAGATCAATGGGCTATACTATCCATAGTAGGATTGCTCGGTGTAAGTTCTCAATATTTTTATGTTCGCGCATTAAAATATGCGCCTGCTTCTTTTGTCTCTCCCTTTGAGTATACACGCCTTTGTATGTCCATTCCCATCGGGTATGTGATGTTTGCCGAGGTGCCTACCGTATCGACGATTGTGGGAAGTCTTATTATTGCAGGTTGTGCCATTATGCTTTTAAAGTTACAGAACAAATCCCTTGCCCCAGTTTGATACCCAGTCCGGCAAGGCGCTCGCCAACCGCTTTTTAAAAATATTCTTGCATATTTTTTTTTGAATTAATTAAATAAAATTATAACAAAATTTCATAGGATAAATTGTGATGGGTTGCCTTAAGATTATATGGATGGGGATGCTTGGAGGGTTGTGTTTTGTGCCAGGTGGTTTTGCTAAAGATATAGATAAATCACAGTATCATTTGTTTAAGCCCGTACCAAAAGATCTCATGAAAGATATGTCTGTAGACCGACCAGATAAAACAGAATCTCCATATACCATTGACCCAGGTCACTTTCATGTGGAGTTTGCCGCTATGGATTATACTTGGGACCGTAATAAGCATCACGGAGAAGATGAACGATCCCAAGCACTGGTCTTAATGGGCACTGGTATTCGTGCTGGTCTGCTTAATAAGTTAGAATTGCAGGTTATTCTCTCAGGATATAATCGGGTGCGAACCAAAGACTTTGTAACATTACAAACCATGAAACAACATGGTTACGGAGACACCTTGGTAAGGTTTAAGTACAACTTTTGGGGTAATGAAGGTGATTGTAAAACGGCTTTTGGCCTTATTCCCTTTGTTAAATTTGCCACAAATCAAGATCATCTGGGTAATAGCTCTGTAGAAGAAGGATTTTCATTTCCCTTTGATGTTAAGATCACCGATAAATTGAATTTTAGCGCTATGGCACAAGTTAATGTAATTAAGGGCCATGGAAGTGGAAGAAGGGTGGCGGAATTTTTGCAATCTGCTGAATTTGGTTATGCTTTTACTGATAAGTTAAGCGGATACGTAGAGTTATTTACCGACAAAAGTACCGATGGCGGATCCAAATGGATTGTCACAGGGGACTACGGTTTTACATATGCACTTACAGATAATGTCGTACTTGATGCAGGAATGAATATTGGTCTTAGCAAAGAAGCAGATGATATGAATGTAACCATGGGTATAAGTTTCAGGATTTAATAGAACTAAGAAGGAAAAAAAGTTAGGAAAAACAGAGAGGTAGGAAGGTGAGGAAAA
>CAZITL010000030.1:260-8220 GCA_964542195.1 uncultured Verrucomicrobiales bacterium | reverse complement strand
TCTTTCTCATATCACCAGCTTAACACTTTTATGTGTTATCTGGGACAGCCCCTAAGAAATAATTTGTTAGAATTTGTCTTCGCTTAAAAACCAAATATTATGATAAAAAGAATCTACGTCCAAATTTTGATATTGTGTATATATGCTATCTGTTGTGATCTTAGCGGCGGGACAAGGAACCCGCATGAAATCGGAACTGCCCAAAATTTTCCATCCTGTGGGTGGCAAAGCGATGGTTCATCATGTCATTGATGCAGCTTTAAGCCTTGATCCTTCTAAAGTTGTTGTGGTTCTCTCTCCCTCACTGGATCCTGAAAAAGTCAAAGCAGGTCGTTCCATTGAATGGGTTGTCCAATCCTCACCTCAAGGAACCGGGGACGCTGTACGTCATGCCTTGCCTCTGATTCCTGAAGAGGATGATGTTCTGATTTTGTGTGGCGATACGCCGTTGATCTCCCCAAATACTTTAAAAGAAATTCTTCACAAACGCACACCTGGTCAAGGCATCAGCGTGGTGGGTATGCGTCTTCCTGATCCGGGTGCCTATGGTCGCATGATTGTGCAAGAGAACGGGCGACTTGAGAGAATTATAGAATTTAAAGATGCTGATTCTCAAGAGCGTGCTGTCAATCTGTGTAATTCGGGTGTTATTGTAGCCAAGGCAAAGGAGTTAGCTCTTCTGCTCTCAAAGCTTCAACCGCATAATGCGGCCAAGGAATACTATTTGACGGATATCGTGACCCTAGGGGCAGCCCATGGAATATCTGCCTGGGCGGTTGAAATTGAAGAAGTTGAAACTCTCCAAGGGATCAATACCCGCGTAGAATTAGCACAAGCAGAAACTCACATGCAGAATCGTTGGCGCCGTGCCCATATGCTCAATGGCGTATCGCTCATTGACCCTTCGAGTGTTTTTTTCCATAGCGATACCGTTATTGGTCAAGATACGGTGATTTACCCAAATGTCACGTTCGGACCTGGGGTAACTATTGGCAAAAATGTGACCATTTATCCCAATTGCCATATCAGTCAATCCATCATTAAAGAGGGGGCCAAAGTAGGTCCATTTGCTCATTTGCGTGATCATGTTGTGTTGGCTGAGAAAGCAGAGGTGGGGAATTTTGTTGAAATTAAAAATGCCCATTTAGGAACCAAGGCTAAAGTTAAGCATCTCAGTTACATAGGAGATGCGAGTATTGGCGACAATGCCAATGTCGGTGCTGGAACCATTACCTGCAATTATAACGGATTTTCCAAGGCTAAAACTCATGTGGGCACCGGAGCTTTTATTGGCTCTAACACTTCTCTAGTCGCTCCAGTGAAAGTGGGCGATGGGGCTATGGTTGCAGCTGGCAGCATTATTACCCAAGATATTCCAGAAAATAGTCTTGGCATTTCGCGCCCCAATCAGCATATAAAAAAGGATTGGGCGAATTCTTTTCGGGAAAAACAAATTAAAGTTAAAAAAGAGTGTTAATAAAATGAGGGTAGAATGTGCGGTATCGTAGGGCTAGTCAGTCAAACGGATGTAAGTGAGCGGCTAATTGAGGGGCTGAAAAGGCTTGAATATAGAGGATATGATTCAGCAGGTATTGCGACCATTGTCCATGAACAAATTCAGTTCCGACGGGCAAAGGGCAAATTAAGACAGCTCCAGGAGGTGGTCGCCCAAAGTCCTATCCAAGGAAAAATTGGTATTGGTCATACCCGTTGGGCAACCCATGGAAGCCCCAGTGAGGAAAATGCTCATCCCCACGTAAGTGATAAGGTTGCGGTTGTTCACAATGGGATTATCGAAAACTTTGCTGAGCTTAAGACATATCTAATGGGGCTTGGCCATCAGTTTAAAAGCCAGACTGATACAGAAGTTATCGTGCACCTTGTTACAGAGTATCTCTCTCAGGGAATGTCCCCCCTTCAAGCCACACGCACAGCTTTGGGTGAGTTAAAAGGTGCTTTTGCTCTTGCCATTGTTTTTCGGGAGTTTGCAGATTTAATGATTGTGGCCCGTCAAGGCAGTCCTTT
Organism: uncultured Verrucomicrobiales bacterium; assembly: GCA_964542195.1. Classification (GTDB taxonomy): domain Bacteria; phylum Pseudomonadota; class Alphaproteobacteria; order Paracaedibacterales; family Paracaedibacteraceae; genus CAZITL01. Next base: position 6,195 of record CAZITL010000030.1, on the reverse strand, counting down.
GGTGATTGGATTTGGTGAAGATGAAATGGCCATTGGATCGGATGCGATGGCTTTGGCCTCCTGGACTCGCAATCTGAGTTATCTCGAAGAAGGGGATTACGCTGTTATTACCACGACTGGAGCAGAAATTTATAATAAAGATCATGAACGGGTAGAACGTCCTATTCGCCAAAGCTTTGTTACAGGGGATGCGGTAAGTAAAGGAAATTACCGGCATTTTATGCTCAAAGAAATTTTTGAGCAACCTACGGCCCTTGGTAATACCTTTAACCAATTTTTGACCGGAGAAAACCTTTCAATGCCAGAAATGGGGATTGATTGGGCTCAGGTCCCTCGTCTGCAAATTGTGGCTTGTGGTACAGCCTATTATGCTGGAATGGTAGCAAAATACTGGTTTGAGAAATATGCTCGTTTAAGTGTAGACGTGGATATTGCCTCTGAATTTCGATACCGTGATCCTTGTTTGATGGAAGGGGGGGTAAGTTTGGTTATTTCCCAATCTGGTGAGACCATTGATACCCTAAAAGCCCTAAACATGGTAAAAGATTTAGGGCAGCAAACCATTGCTGTGGTGAATGTCCCCGAGAGTTCTATAGCTCGCCAAGCTCATCATGTCCTATTTACCCAAGCTGGACCTGAGATCGGCGTTGCCTCGACAAAAGCTTTTACGGCTCAGCTGATGGTCTTAGCTTGCCTTGTCTTGAATGTTGCTAAGAAGCGCAACACCTTAAGTGAAACACAACTCCAAGCATTTCAGCATGCCTTGCAAGGGGTGGCGAGTCAGGTGGCTAAAGTTTTGCACCATGATACTGTGATCCAGCAAATTGCTGAAAAACTCAAGTCTTGTAAAGATGCTTTGTTCTTAGGTCGTGGAACTGGTTATCCTATTGCTCTGGAAGGTGCGTTAAAGGTTAAAGAGCTGTCCTATATTCATGCAGAAGCGTATCCGTCAGGTGAACTCAAACATGGCCCTATTGCTTTGATTGATGAGAATATGCCGGTTTTTGTCGTTGCGCCTCAGGATGATTGGATGATTAAAACTTTATCGAGCGTTCAAGAAGTGGTTGCTCGAGGCGGTCAAGTGACTTGTTTTACCGATGCTCATGGCAAAACATTAATCGAGGATGAGCGTATTCAATGCACTGTGATTGAAATGGACCCTGCTCATCCCTTTGTAGCGCCGATTCTATACACTATTCCTTTGCAACTCCTCTCCTACTTTACAGCTCTTGCACGGGGAACTGATGTAGATCAGCCGCGTAATCTAGCAAAATCTGTTACCGTAGAATAATATTAACTTTAAATAGCTTAGATCTCGTATCTAAGCTATTTAATCCCACCCAAACACCATAATTCTCACCACGAGATTTTTGCCTCTACTAATGGTGGTGATGCCACTTATGCCATTTATGGTGATGGTGATGATGCTTACAAGCTGTAAGGGCTGTGAGCATTACAAAAGATGTCACTATAACCATGACTATACGTCGAACATTCATGGTCTCGCCTCCCCATAGGATTACCACCAACTAAAGATAGTTTCTATAAAAGGTAGATCAAGAGGGGGCGGAGGCCTTTTCTTCCGCGGCGGGTTTGGCTTGCTCAGCAACTTTCTTTTGAGCGAGCATGACAATACTATATTGGCGTCGGCACCCATATCCGAAACAAAAGGGGAGAGGTGTATCTCCAGAGGAGACATCTTTCTGCCAATAGTTCTTAAATTCAGCGCCATAGGGTCCCTGATACTTACCAAAAACCTGGACATCATAGTCCTTCTTTAGAAGATTGAAAGGAATACCAGAATCATCTTGTATAATGAGGCTGGCATGATTCTTAATAAAATCACGAATGGTAGTAAAATTTCTCTGGTGAGGGATATAGGAGCTGGACTTAATCAAGCAGGCTTGAATGAGATGATGACGGTTCAAATCTTCTAAAAATTTTTGAGGATCTTTTCCATCGCTAAGATCCATCCGGAAATAATGGATGGACTTCTCTTTATCACTATGTTGGAACGTGATTTTAATGCCTCTATACGGCAGATCGGGCTCGCTGACGGATACCTCTTTAACACCCATAAGTTTAAGCTGCATAAAAAGTGGGGCAAGGACACCAGTTTTTTTCGTAAGCTGCTGACTCATTTGGGAGGTAATAAAGAAACTCCGGGTAAAGAGAGACTCCACTTGATCATAGCTATTTTCAGCGGATATTTCCGTTACTTTTTCAGGGTTACCAGGAAACTCTAGACCAACCATGACAAATTTTGTGGCGTGAGGAAAAATCATTAAAGGATAGGTTATATCCGGACCACCAAAAGGATAAAAAACGGTCTCAATATCTTTGGTTGCCGGTAGGATATTGGTGGTAACAAATTCTTTAAGCCCTTGGGCAGTTTTGGTTAAGAAACGATTCCATTTTTCTTGAAGTTTCGGTGTTTGTTCAGGTAAGGGAATGGTTTGGGCTGCAGCATTTAAGCAAGAGATCAATATCCCGATAAAAAGCGTAATGAATTGTCTTTTCATAACAGTACTAAACTTCTGAAATAATAATTTAAGCTTATAAGCTATAAAGTTAAGGGCTGATTAACAAAAATAATGTTAATAAATCAGCTCTTAAGCCTATAGCATGTCTAGCGTATCTGGGACCAAAAAGGGGCCAAAAGTCAAGAAATTTGACAAAATCTGATGTGGAAAATAAGGTTGTTTAAGCAAATAGATCATGAACCCTATAGAAGCCAGGTTTTTGATCAACGAGCTTTAATGCGATCTTTATGGCGCCGCGCGCAAAAAGGAGGCGAGAAAGAGCTGTGTGTTTTAATTCGAGCACTTCTTCATCTCCTAGAAAGCGGACAGTATGCTCACCAAAAATGGCCCCACCTCGATGACTGGCATATCCAATTTCTCCGGATTGCCGTTGACCTGATTGACGAATGAACGGATTGTGAGGAATGTTTCTTCCTTGAGCCGCCGCCTGCCCCAGAGTTAGAGCTGTTCCTGAAGGGGCATCTACTTTGTGACGATGATGGGTTTCAAAAATTTCAATATCAAAATTACTGTCCAAGCTTTGAGCGGCCATGGTCACTAAACGCTGAAGAAGGGCGATTCCGATACTTGTGTTTGATGCAACAACAATGGGAATATGGCGGGAGGCCTCTTGAAAAGATTGATAATGTTGGTCTGATAATCCAGTCGTGCCCATTAATAGTGGTTTTTTGGTCTTTAAACACGCTTCAAGATTATCCTTGGCACACTCTGGGGCAGAAAAATCCACCAGTACATCTGAAAGATCAGCAATTTTTTGCGCAGATAATTCTGGTGTGGATCTCGATGTGCCGCCCACAACATGCAGAGATGGGTATTGTGGGGCAAGGTCTTGAATTGCCTTACCCATCCGTCCTGTTAACCCAAAAATGCCAAGTTTAACAAAAGACAATTTTAACCCCCAAAATCATTCCATATATCTTTCATTTTTTTAAAAAAACCTGCCGACTGAGGGCTGGTGGATTCATGTTTGCTTGCACGCTCAAACTCTTCCAGCAACTCTCTTTGACGCTTGGTTAAATTGACAGGTGTTTCAATGGCAGCTTCAATGTACATATCGCCTCGCATAGATCCGCGAATCATCGACATGCCTTTGCCTTTAAGGCGGAATTGATGGGCGTTTTGAGTTCCTGCTGGGATCTTGACCTTAGCCCGGGTGCCATCAATGGTCGGCACTTCAATCTCTCCACCTAAAGCTGCTGTGGTCATAGGAATAGGAATGCGGCAGTGGATATCAGAACCATCTCTTTTAAAGAGCTTGTGCGGACGGACCGTTATAAAAACATACAAATCACCGCTTGCTCCCCCTCGCATGCCTGCTTCTCCAGCACCAGCAATACGGATACGGGTTCCTTCATCAACGCCAGCCGGGATTTTGACTTCTATGGATTTTTCTCGGCGGACACGACCCGTTCCCGTACACGTACGGCAAGGTTTTTCAATGGATTGTCCAAGGCCATGACAGTTGGGGCAGGTTCGCTCGATGGTGAAGAATCCTTGCTGAGCGCGAATCTTACCGCGACCATGGCAGGTTCCACAGCTGACAGGCGGAGCACCATTCTCTGACCCGGTTCCTTTACAACTATCACAGGCTATTCCTGTCAAATATTTAACCTTGGAGGTAACTCCTGAAAAGGCCTCTTCCAGACTTACTTCCAAATTATAACGGATGTCAGCTCCGCGCATACTGGCTTCTTGAGAACGTCGCATGCCTGAGAAGTCACCAAACATTTCATCAAAAATGTCAGCAAAGCTGCCGCTAAAATCAAAACCAAATCCGCCTCCTCCTCCGGGTCTACCACCCATTCCTTGTTCAAATGCAGCATGACCAAAACGATCGTAAGCCGCGCGTTTTTGTTCGTCTTTTAAAACGTCATAAGCTTCGTTGATTTCGCGAAATTTCTCGGCTGCTGCTTGATCATTGGGATTGCGATCAGGATGGTACTTCATGGCCAACTTGCGATAGGCTTTCTTGAGCTCATCAGCAGTTGCAGAGCGAGAGACACCTAGGAGTTCGTAATAATCTTTTTTTGCCATAAATGTGCCGCTATACCTTTTAGGATTAACAACTTATCCAATATTAGAAAGACCCTCAGGGAAATTTAACTTTCCCGAGAGTCTCTGTGATAATTTTCAAGACTAAGCTTTCTTAGCTTTATCATCTTGAACGTCTTCATACTCAGCGTCAACAATTGTTCCTTCTTGAGGACCTTGAGGTTGAGCTTGGTCTCCAGCCTCTGCTTGAGCTTTGTACATGGCTTCTCCCAATTTCATGGAAGATTGCAGTAACGCGTTAGTCTTTTCTTTAATCTCTTCCGGATTTTCAGAGGTCAATGCTGATTTTAAGGCAGAGATATCTGATTCGATTTTTGCTTTATCTTCAGCGGAAATTTTATCTCCATGCTCACTTAAGGTTTTTTCGGTAGAGTGAATTAAACTTTCGCCATGGTTTTTGGTCTCCACCAATTCACGACGCTTCTTATCCGCTTCTGCGTTGGCTTCTGCTTCTTTGACCATTTTTTCAATGTCACTCTCACTGAGGCCGCCAGAGGCTTGGATGCGAATCTGTTGCTCTTTATTTGTGGCCTTATCCTTGGCAGACACTTGGACGATACCATTAGCGTCAATATCGAAGGTCACTTCAATTTGAGGTACGCCACGCGGAGCCGACGGAATACCGACCAAATCGAATTGTCCTAACAATTTGTTGTCAGCGGCCATTTCTCTCTCGCCTTGAAAAACACGAATCGTCACGGCTGTTTGGTTATCGTCGGCGGTTGAAAAAACTTGGCTTTTACGCGTAGGAATGGTGGTGTTTCGATCAATTAATCGGGTAAAAACTAAAATCAAGCGATTCTCTCAAGCCTAAAATTCAAACTGTTTGATCAAAATTTTAATCTTTAAATGCAATCAAGCTTAAAATGAATCGATTCAATCAGGTTTAAAATCAATCAATGCAAACAAGCCTCAATTTAATCGATTCAATCAGGTTTATTCCTAAAAAATTTGAAAACAAAAGAAATTTATCAAATTAAAGCAAACCAAAAATTTGCATAGAAAAGTTTCGGGGGTTCTTCGGATCTTTTCCACAAACTCAAGGAAACTTTTCCCGAGCGAAAAAGAACCACGCGCGCGTTTGTGTGCGCGTGAACTAGGTTCGTGTGAAAGCGCGTTTCCGCGTGCCCAAATTCGGTTCGTGCGGAAGCGTGTGTGACGTGTGTTTCTGTTTCGTCTGATTTTTTTCCTTGGGAAGACTTCGGACTGTGGATGAGAACATTCGGATTATCGATACAGTCCTGAGGCTGAGCTCAAGGAAAGTCTTTTCTAGGGACAAAATCACGCGTGTGTGCCTGCGTGCACGCAAACCAGTTCCGCGTACATGCGCATGCAGCTCT
>CAZITL010000030.1:0-218 GCA_964542195.1 uncultured Verrucomicrobiales bacterium | reverse complement strand
TGGACGTTTCAGAACGGTTCATTGGAACATTTTGGAACGGTTCTTTGACTTAATCCTTAACCTCTTTCTTATGATCGATGGTAAAGTTTTTGTTTATGAATTCAATTTTTGGTTCGAAAATCGACAAATTTTTCGGTCCAAAAATTTCTTGAGATTTTAAATTTTGTTTCGAATAAATTTTCAATTTTCAAAAAATTTTTTCAAAATTGAAAAAATAT
>CAZITL010000029.1:0-8321 GCA_964542195.1 uncultured Verrucomicrobiales bacterium | reverse complement strand
ACAGGCGCAGCAGGAACAGGCACAGCAGGCACAGGCGCAGCAGGAACAGGCACAGCAGGCACAGGTACAGCAGGCACAGGTACAGCAGGCACAGGTACAGCAGGTACAGGCACAGCAGGCACAGGTACAGCAGGCACAGGTACAGCAGGTACAGGCGCAGCAGGAACAGGCACAGCAGGAACAGGCACAGCAGGCACAGGTACAGCAGGCACAGGTACAGCAGGTACAGGCGCAGCAGGTACAGGCGCAGCAGGTACAGGCGCAGCAGGTACAGGCGCAGGCTCAGGGGCTGCAGGTGCAGCAGCGGGGGGGGGGTAGTTGGTGTTGTTGGTGTTGGAGCTGCTTTAGTAACAATTGCAAAGGTTGCTGGAACTGGCGGTGATGACGATAATTCTGATGGCGGTTCTTCTTCTAATCCCCCTGGAGACAATACCTCTCCTAACCCCACAGGGAATGTTTGCAGATCAACTTCCTAAATTACTATGAGGCGTTTATAAAGAAATAATTAACGCCTCATCTTTTCAACTGCTCTGACGCGGGAGAATTGTCATTAAGATTTTATCAATTCTTCCGCTCTTCTTTTATGTTAAGCACGTTATCTATAGTCGAGATTTCATCCAACACCTCTTGCCTTTTCTTTTATATCCAGCTAAAGACTTAATGCTGGCCCGCAACGTATAAATTTATCATTAATTAATAATATTTTTAATTATTTATGGATAAAATATTTTACGTAGGTGCTTTCCTGGGAATAGAAAGGAAAGTGCAAGAGATAAAAATTTCATATAGAGAAAGCATCGCTAGACGATATGGCCCAAATCTCTCATATATACTTTAGAAATCAAAGCCTCAACCCCTGGATAGGAATGGTAAACTCATTTTTACAAACAACGGTGTTATTTTGAAGAAATATTACGTCAATCCTGAAGTTATTTTTTATTTCCAAGACCAAGGCTTGGTCGCCTCAGATTTATATTTAAAAAACACCTATGCTTTGGAGGCTAACTATTTTAACCGTCTCTTTGAGTGGTATCAAAATCCGCCTCAAGAACACACACCAGAAGATCAAGAGCTATTAGAAGCGCGACTTCTCATCCCAGAGCCCCATTCAAGAGGATCATGGCAGGGTGACGATGTCTCTTGGTTGTGTCACGTGGCGACCCGTCTTCCAGCCCCATTGACGCCCCCTCAAAGTGATGAAGAGATGTGTCAAGAGATGATGGCTTTTGCGGCATCAAAAGACGCCGCTCCTGAGCGGGTTACATATACCGGGGATAGTGTTCCTCTACCCAAGCCAGATCTTTCCCTATTGAAGGAGGAAGATTTCTATCAAGTGCTCAAAAGCCGAATGACCTCAAGAAATTTTACCAATGATCCCATAACCTTAAACCAGTTAAGTCTGCTCCTCTTCATCTGTTTTGGCTACATTCATGGTCAAGACTGGGATGATGTCACCAAAAGTGGCCTTCATACCTTGGAGGGAGAACGCAAAAGCAGTCCGTCTGCCACAGGCTTACAGTCTTGTGAGGCATATATAACTGCCCAATATGTCGAGGGGTTGGGAAAGGGCATTTATCGATACAATCCCAAAGACCATCAGCTGCATTTAGTGAGATCAGACCTGAAAGAGGATGAGTTTAAACATATCACTTGTGATCAATTCTGGATCCGAGAGGCAGCCTGTGGCCTTTTTATTGTGTTTGATAGCAGTCGTGTGTTTTTAAAGCATGAAGGACCGCGTGCCCTGCTCGTAGGTTACAATGAGGCTGGCCATCTATCCCAAACTACTTTATTAACAGCTACAGCCATGGGGTTCAATACTTGGCTGAGTGCCACCTTACGTGATGACTATGTGACGGAAATTTTGAACCTGGAAAGCCCCCGATGTCATGCCATTTCCTTTATCGTCTTTGGTCATGGAAAGCGCGATCCTGTGCCAGCAATGCTCAAGGAACGTCTGCTTGCTCAAGAAGGTGATCAAGGAGCTAAAGATTCACAGACAGAGGATTAAACTGGCGGTGGTGGGCGTGACAAATGGCGACCGCAAGGGCATCTGCGGCATCAGCTGCCACAACACCCACGCCAGGCAACAACCGTTGAACCATCATGGCCACTTGATCTTTATGGGCATGACCGACACCGACCACGGACTTTTTCACCTTATTGGCGGAATATTCTCCGACCGGAAGATTATAGCGGGCGGGGGCCAATAAAACCACTCCTCGGGCCATGCCTAGTTTCAAGGTCGAGGCGGCGTTGGTGTTGACAAAGGTTTCTTCTACCGCTGCTTCATGAGGAGTGTGAAACTCAATGACTTGTTGAAGATGGTGAAACAAATCATTCAATCGTTCAGCCAGATTGCCTTTTTGGGTCGGTTGAATGACACCATGGGCAAGATATTTTAAGTGATGACCCGTGCTGGCGATTAACCCCCAACCGGTATGACGCAGCCCGGGGTCAATGCCTAATATTTTGATGGGTTGACTCATCTCATCATCCCTTTAGGCCGTTAATTTAGCCAGCACGTCTTCACTTACCTCAAAATTGGCGTAAACATTTTGGACATCGTCATTATCTTCAAGGGTGTCCATGAGCCTGAAGAGTTTTTGCGCCGTTTCTTCGTCACACGCAATGGTATTCAAAGGGCGCCACATGATCTTGGCCTCAATGATTTCATACATTTTGGTAAGATGATCCCGTACAGCGCCAAAATTATCGACACTGGCGCTAACTTCATAAGCATCGTCCAACTCTTCCAGATTATCAGCGCCGGCATCAACCGCGTGTTCAAAAACATCATCAAAGCTGCCTACAGATTTAGCCAGGCGAATGATCCCGAGCCGCTCAAACAAGAAGCCAACACTGCCCGTTTCACCCAAATTTCCACCAAATTTGGAAAATGCTGCTCTGACTTCAGAGGCGGTGCGATTGCGATTGTCGGTTAAAACTTCCACAATAAGGGCTGTGCCTCCCGGACCATATCCTTCGTAGCGAATTTCTTCGTAAACAGCGCCATCATCTCCCCCCATGGCTTTTTTCATGGCTCGGTCAATATTGTCCTTGGGCATATTTGCACTGCGCGCAGTGGCTAAGGCTGCGCGAAGACGAGGGTTCGCATTGGGGTCGGGCAAGCCACTTTTGACCGCAACCATAATTTCTCGAGTGATTTTAGCAAACATTTTGGCGCGTTTTGCATCTTGAGCGCCTTTACGATACATAATGTTTTTAAATTGCGAATGTCCTGCCATAACTACTTATTTCCTCATGTTTTTTCTGCTCATTATTCAGCTTTACCGTGCTTTATCAAGCAATTTTCTTTGGTGCAACCTCTTTCTCAGTCTCTAAGAGTTCGTGGGCTTGAATTAGACGGGGGGTATGATCGATGGGAGATAAATCATCCAAAGATTCATTGCTGTGATCCAAGTCCTGGAACTTGCGGGCTGTGACCAATACCCGACGCTCTAAGGTTCCAACCGATTGGTTATAGCTGTCAATGGCTTGGCCTAAATGACGACCTAAACGATGGAAGTGCCCCCCAAGATCACTGATGCGTTTATAAAGCTCACGACCTAATTCACTGATCATGCGGGCATTTTCCGTAATGGTTTCTTGCCTCCAACCATAAGAGACAGCTCTCAGAAGAGCAATTAACGTGGTAGGAGTGGCCAAAATCACTTTCTCCTTAACGCCGGCCTCAATGAGGGATGGATCCTTCTCCAAAGCTGCACTGAAAAAGGTTTCGCCGGGCAAGAAGAGGACGACAAATTCAGGAGAATCCTCAAATTGATCCCAGTAAGCCCGTTGGCTTAAAGCTCGAATGTGACTACGAACCTGACGGGCATGCTCGCTCAGCTTTTCCTGACGAACAGCCTCATCTGGCGCCTCCAAGGCTTCTAAATACGCTGACAGGGGAGCTTTGGCATCCACAATAATTTTCTTACCCCCGGGCAAATGAATGACCATGTCGGGGCGGAATTTTCCTTGATCGCTTTGGGTATGGACTTGTTCTAAAAAGTCGCAATGGGCCACCATGCCAGCCATTTCAACAACTCTTTTCAATTGAATTTCGCCCCACTGACCACGCACGGAAGGGGCACGTAAGGCTTTCACTAGATTAGAGGTCTCGAGGCGGAGTTCTTTTTGAGAGTTAATGAGATCTGCCACTTGTTGGCGCAACCCTTGATAGGCTCCCACGCGTTCTTTCTCTAAATCACCAATTTTGCTATCTACCTTGAGCAAGGCTTGTTGAACAGGCTGGAGCAAATCGACGATGGCTTTTTGACGGCCAGTTAAATCCATCTTCGCCGATTCCTGGAATTTTTCGAGCGTCGACTGGGCAAGGTGGAGAAAGTTTTGGTTATTGGCCGATAATGCTTCCATAGAAAGACCTTTGAAAACGTCGGTAAGCTTGGCTTGAGCTTGCTCTAAAAGGGATAATTTTTCTTGGCTATTGGCTTTCTCATGATCAAGGTTGGCCTGAAGTTCAGCTACATGACTCTTGAGATGAGTGATTTCAGCTTTAGCATCCTTTAACTCTTTTTCCATAAGCTCTTTATGGCGTGCTCTTTCTTCCGCTGCGGCCCGTCTTGACATTTCCTCCCCAAGACGGGTGTGCATTTCATACAATTGCTGGTCTCGATCTTGAAGGACAATTTGATGATGAGTTTGATCATGGCGCAGCTGTTCTAGCGTTTGGACTTGCGTATTATAAAGTCGCTTGTAGTAGGAAACACGAAATAAAAGATAAAATGCAAGAACTGTAAGAACACTACAGCATCCAATCAAACCTAAATCAAGCATGGGGCGAACTCATCCGTATTTTTTCACTTTTTTGCTGTGTCCATGATACACGGAAAATATTTCTCAGGATAACCCGAATTTTTATTATTTTATTTACCATATTTTTGTTATAAAGTTTTAAGGCATAAGTATTCGAGGAAATTTCATTTAAAGTCTGATGTTGGCGCACCCTTTTGATGGAGGTTTTTATGAAAATTAATCAACTGTTCTTTTTAATCACCACCTGTTTTGCCATCCTCCCGATGAACGTCAAAGCAAATGATAAACCCCAATTTCCAAGCGTTATTCGCACAGGGCTTGATACGCCCATGAGTCGCTTGAGAACAACCAGTGAATATAGACAGGATTTTTCCCAGGTTGTAAATCAATTAAATCAACGCTCTGAGACGGAAGTAGCGGATGCATCGAAGCGAGCAATAGAAACACTTCATGAATTGCAACGCAACCAGGCGAGAAGTTTTGTTTATAAGGAAATCCTTGATTTCATCCCCATAGAACTTTTAATGGATATTGACTTTAAGGATGGAGATGATCCCATCACCCTAAGTCAAAAACAATATCGCTTGGGCTTGAAAATTATTGGCTATTGCAACCTACTCCCTGACTACATTCTCGCCATGATTCGAGATAATAGAGAATTGGTAGATCATAATGTCAGGGAAGGAAATTTTGAAGAAATCAAAAAGTTTGTGGATGGTTTTAATTTAAGTGGCATAGCTTTGCCTAATCCCATTAAAGAAATCTGCACTGATTTTATGTTCCACAACAATCCGACACCGGCGATGCTTAAAGAGCAGTTCAGGACCTATAAAAATAAATATGTAGCCCTGCAATTTATAAAGGCCGCTAAATTGGCTGAGGATAACATAAATTTAATTGAACCAGCGCAACAATCCGATGCTCTGTTTAGTGCTGCCCTGGTTTACAAATGGGCTGGGGATCGTCTCGAGGCTAATTGGTTGAAAGCACATCCTAATAGCTCTGATCCGAAAACAGTTCCCCCCTACTACGCCTATTATGTTAAATCTTTAAAGTTGCACCAGCAGGCTATGGATAGACTGGCTTTTGCGGATGAAAAGTTTAAAGACAATTATGTTAAGACTTTGGCTAAGGGAATTAGTTGGATGTTTGATCCTCTTCAACCCTTTAGCAAATCAGAGGAATTCCTGATTGATCCAAAAAGTGTATTAAGAAAAGTGTTACCTATAGCCAGTTAAATAGTAAAAAAGCAAAACCCATTCTATTTGAGGTGTCTTTGTGCACCTCTTTTTTTATCTTGCTTGGATCATCAAATCATAAAATTTTTCCTATTTTTTAGTTAAAGCCATTGATTCTGCGAAAATTAACACTAACTTTTCCAACATAAGGGATAATTATATCCAATGGAGAAATAATATGGTGACATCTTCTACTGTTATACATCATGGTCTTTCCTCCTATTCTGTGGGTTCCAACAACAATGTAAATGATGTGTTCGTCATTGAAAGAGGCATGGGAACGGTAACAATTGACGGTTTCATCGGTGTGGGTCCCGGCTCCAATCCAAATGCCTCAACCAAAGCCAATATGGATGTATTAAAGTTTATTGGAGCAGGACTTGAGGCTAAAAACATGGTTTTAACCGTGAGTGGAGATGATTTAGTCATCCAATTTGAGGATCCAAATAATTTAAACCAACTGATCCCAGATACCATGGTAATCCTAAAGAATTTCAGCCTTTATGATTTAGACAATGTCCCTCAGTCAGGTCCTCATGTGGATCTGAACACTCCAGCGATTGGCAATATTTTATTTGATGGCCAAAATGAAGGCGATGGTAAGATGTTCCAGGTCTCTCAAGGTCATATGGTAAGTTTTAATCAATCAAAAAACCCTTTTGATGGCATGACCGATAATTATGATGTGGCCAATGGGGCACCTATGAATGGTGTTTTCAATAGCTCAACTGTAACCTTTTTATCAGAGAGCAATGACACTGTTAAGAATCCTTCTTTAACCTCAGGAAAAGATGTAATCAACGGTATGGGTGGCCATGATGTTATTTATGGCGGCAAAGGTGACGACACCCTTCGCGGTGGTCAAGGCAATGACAAACTTTTTGGCCAAGATGGTAAGGATTTGATTGAAGGAGATTCAGGTAAAGACGTCATTTATGGCGGCGGCAATCAAGACACCTTGTATGGTGGTGCGGGCGATGATGTCATCTATGGGGATTATGGTGACAAAGGACCTCAAAACCCAGGTCCTACCACCAAAACCCATAAAGTAACAGAGAAAATCACAGGCGGAGAAGCTGATTGGGCGAGCCACGGAGTGACTTTAAAAGCATTTAATGCTGACGGCAGCCAGGGTATTGTCACCTATGGAAATAATGTAGAAGGCATATGGCTAGGAGTTAAAGGGGTGACAACACCTGGCCCCCTTTATAGCAATGAAATTGGATATGACCCTGTGAAAAAGGGGTCCGAAAAATTGGTTATGGATTTTCACAAAGATGTCCATAGCGCTAAAGTGGACTTAACATATTTTTATGGCGTTAAGAGTGGAGCGGATGGCAACATTGTCATTAATAACCATCATGTAAATGAAGTTCTTCACTGGGTTGCTTATAATGATGGCAAAAAGGTTGGCGAAGGCGATATTATTAACAATAAAACGACCAGTCCTAATTTTTCCTTTGAAATCCAATTAAATAATAATAAGGTTTTTGACCAATTGGAGTTCTCAGCCGCGCCTTATGATAAAGCGCCGACCAAGAAAATCGATAATGGTCAAGGGTCCTACACACACGATAGCAGTGATTTTGGCATCAAAGCCGTTACCATTTGTTATAAAGAAACAGAAGTTATTCCAGCACCCCCTCCTGCGGAAACTGAGGCCGGGGCTGGGGATGTGATATTTGGCAATGCCGGCAATGATTGTATTCATGGAAACGAAGGGAATGATATTATCCATGGAGATGATTTAGATCATCAGGGCTCTTACGGATATAAGTTAGTTAAGTTAGGTGCTCTCGCTAGCGATCAAAGCACATTTAAGAGCACGTGGCTCCAGGATGACGTCAAAATTACTACCTATGATAAGAACGGCAACGCAACAGTGGTCGATGCCACCAACAGTGCTGGAACTTTAGCGGTTATTGCCGCAGGCATAGGGGTTGCAGGTAACACGACAGGTAGCCCTAACCCTAACCCTGAAACAGGCTATGACCCACGCATTAACAGAAGTGAAGGATTAAATCTTCACTTTGGTCACCTGGTTACCCAAGCTATCTTTGGATTAAGCCAGTTTTATAGTGCTGCCAGTGGGGTTGATCAAGGTAAAAATGAGGTGATGCAATTCTTCTTTTACCGGGAAGGGGAATTGGTCAAAAAAGTTTTGGTCAGTGCAGATGGGTCTGTGTCTGATGCATCCGTGGTCTCTGCCGTTGTCAAGGGTGGGGGCGTCGTGGACATCGTTGTGAACAGCGCTGTACAGTTCGATGAAGTTAAAATGGTTGGCCTACCCTATGATAATCCTGG
>CAZITL010000028.1:0-11262 GCA_964542195.1 uncultured Verrucomicrobiales bacterium | reverse complement strand
CGAGTTAAAGTGCTTTGTGGATAGACCTCTTGCCCCCTTATTTGGGATAGAGCCGAAACTTTGAAAATTATCGATTACGAGTTAAAGGGCTTTGTGGATAGACCTCTTGCCCCCTTATTTGGGATAGAGCCCTTACTTTCTGCTAAACCGCTGTTTAAGTGGCGCGCCCGAGAAGAGTCGAACTCCTAACCTTCAGATCCGTAGTCTGACGCTCTATCCAATTGAGCTACGGGCGCGTCTGGAAGATGACTGATTTATATCTTAACTTTTCTTGGTATTGCAACACCTTTTTTTTAAAAATTTTGTTTTTAGGCTCTTTTTAGATTGTTTATGGCTATTGAATTAATCGGATGAGTCATTCCTTGAATAACGAGTTCAGGGCGCCCTAGTAAATACCCCTGTCCAACATCAGCTCCTAATGTCTTAGCAAGAAACAGTTGTTCTTGGGTTTCAATGCCTTCACAAACCACTTCAAGGTCTATGGTCTTAGCAAGATCAATCATAGATTTAAGAGTAAGGTGGGCGACCTTAGAGTGCGGAGTGTTTTGGATAAAACTTTTATCAATTTTGATGGCGTCAACTTCCAAGTCAACTAAATACCGCATACAGTTATATCCAACGCCAAAATCATCTAGGGATATTTTAATCCCCGCTTGGCGTAACGCCCATAAGGCATTGACTAATAGCTGATGATCCTTAGGAAGGGCGGATTCGGTCACTTCAATCTCGATTTGAGTCGGGCTAACTTGGGCGCTCTTAAGTTGATTGATAATAAAATCTGCTAATTCAGGATCCAGGCAGCTGGGAGAAATGTTAATAGCTAATGGGAAGATCTGCTCTGGGCGACCTTTGATCAATTTAATAACTTGTTCAACCAAGTGACGAGATAATTGAGGCATGAGCTTATGGGATTCTGCGAGATTAATCCATTGGTTAGCACTCATCATTCCATGCTTTGGATGATCCCAACGCAATAAAACCTCACCTCCTACAAGGGTGCCAGTCTTTAAGGAAAATTTAGGTTGAATGGCTAAATGAATTTGACGGGTTAGCAAAGCAACTCGTAACTCTTGGGCTAGTTTGTGCGGAGAGGCAAAATTCATTTAAAACTCTGTTTTTCTAATTATAATTTTATAAGCTTCATGAGCTTTATATGGGTGCTGCACATCTTAAATACAATAATTTTAATAGAATTTTATGAGGAAAACCCCATAACACTTTATTGCAACCACCTGTCACCTTTAAAGGGTAACTTAACATTTTTTTAGCAAAATTATATAATATGATCAACCTTGAAAATATTGATGCATAAGAATAATTTTATTTCTGCCTGATTACGCAATATAAGAAATTATTATTAGTCAGATAATTTATGAAAATTTCTAAGGCTTTATTCTTTTCTTAAAACCATCCTCAAGGGGTGCTATAGTTTCATCAAATTAACACTTTTAACTTTTTATAAATAAATTGAGATCATTTAGACTTTCCCTATTGTTCACTTTGTCTCTTCAGGGGGTGATTCTTTCTGGATGCTCCGAATTATTTTCTGATTCTGGGATGGAATCGAATTTGGACCGGATCTCTTTAAATTTTCCTCAGACATCTTATGAGGTGGAATTAGTTGGTGTTGAGAATTCAACAATTAAAGAAATTGTCGAGGAAAGCGCCCAGCTTATTCGATTAAAAGATAAGCCTCCGGTTAGTACCAATGCTCTTAGGTATCGAGCGCGTGAGGACATGGAGCGTATTCAAGAAGCTCTTATGGCTCATGGCTTTTTTGAGTCTGATGCCTATTTTACCTTAAAGCATGATCCTGAAAAAAAACTGGTCATTGTCCACATTAAATCGGGCCCACGGTACACCATTGATTCACTGATCATTGAGAACGATGATGAAACAGATTTATCTCTATCTGAAGATAAAATTGAGCGTGTTCTAAATATTAAGTCAGGAGAGGAGGTTGATTATGCAAAAGCCTTAGAGGCTTCTTTGCGTCTTCAACGATATTTCCAAAATCATGGTTTTCCGTTTGTGATGGTTCAGGATCCTGAAGCTGTCATTGATCAAGAATCCAAAAAGGTCACTTACTACTTTAAGGTATCCCTGAAAGGAAAGAAATTTTTTGGCCCCATTAAGATTCATGGTCAAAAGCATCTGAGTGAGAGCTATATACATAACCGTGTATCTTGGCATCTGAATGATCTTTATGATGAACGATTATTGGAGAAAACAAAGCGTAAGCTTATTGAAAGCGAGCTGTTTTCAGGGGTTTATATAAAGCCTGTACAGGATCAGAATTTAGTTTCGCAGCAGCAAGTACCTATTGATTTAGAAATTAAAGAAGGCCCCCCTCGTGTGATCGGAGGGGGCATTAAATACTCAGTTACCGATGGTTATAGTGCCCGTGCCTACTGGCAACACAAGAATTTTTGGGGTGGTGGGCAAAAATTGGGCGTTACAGGGCAATATGGTCAGAAAGAGTCTTTCGGCCAATTGACTTATGATATCCCAGATTTGATCATGGCTAATTTTGATCTTTTAACAAAAGCGAGAGCAAAGTATGAGATCACAGAGGCATATAAGGGGGCTACCTACCATGCATCAGGCAAGTTTAGGCACCAATATTGTGACATTTTTGCTTACTATCTGGGAGGAGATTATGAATACTCCCATTTAGAAAGAGAAGGGGAAACATTCAAGCGCCAATACTGGGGCATACCTATGGGGATAAATATTGATACCAGTAATGACCCGTTAAATCCCATCAAGGGGGGGAAACTAGATTTGGAAATGGTTCCTTATTTTGGGAAGATTGATGAAGATAACAAGATGCTTCGTTTGCGGGCTAGAGCGGTGTATTACCTGCGTCTTATTAAAAAAGATATTTTAGTTTTAGCGGCGTGGACGCGTTTGGGAACCATATTCTTTGCAAAAGGAAGTGACATTCCCTTGAACAAGAGATTCTATTCAGGGGGCGCTGGCTCGGTAAGAGGCTATGGTTATCAATTGCTAGGCCCTGTTGATCGAGATCGAAAACCTGAAGGGGGAAGGGGGCTTATCGAATTTGGCGTTGAACCTCGTCTAAGGCTAACGGAGAAATTTGGTCTTTCTGCTTTTGTTGAAGGGGGAAGTGTGACAAAAACCAATACACCGAGTATCAATAAAAATAATAATTTTCTTTATGGTGTGGGTATTGGAGCGAAGTATTACACTGAAATAGGTCCCTTTAGAATAGATTTTGCTGTGCCTTTAAAACGTCGTACTGTTCGAGGAAAAAAAGTGGATGCACCATTTCAAGTTTATTTGAGCATAGGTCAGGCATTTTAATGGGTAAAATGATCAAAAAAATAATGGCAAGTTTGATCGCTGGAGTTTGTGCTCTTGTGTTAATCCTTCAGATTCCTAAGGTCAATTCTTGGGTCGTTCAAACACTATTTAATTTATGGTTACCCCAATCTTACCGCATTTCGATCGATAGTATTACTGGGACGTTCCCTTTTGAGATTAACATTAAGAGAATCTCTATCCATGATCGTTATGGTCGATGGTTGAAGCTCAAGGATGTGAATTACTCTTGGCGCGGAGTTGATCTTTTATTCAAAAAAATAACCTTTGATCACTTTGCTATTAGCGGTGTCTCTCTTTATCGTATTCCCGAGCATATTCCTGAGCCCGAATCAACTCAAGAATCGCTTTTGCCTGATCATTTGCCTTTTATTAATATTAAGGAAATAAGGATCAATAATTTAAAAGCCTTTGGGTTGATTCATACAGGGCTGGAAGGTCAAATCAGCACCTTAACGCAAGATCGCCATAGAGTTACATTAAACCTTATCTCGAATGACGGAAATGATAAAATTATGCAGTTTAATGGCTCTCTTGTGGATGACAGAGTTGCATTAACCTTTAATCTCGAAGATGATTTTGAAAAAATAGCTCAAATTTTTCCGACCTTTAGAAATCATTTAAAGGCGGGGACTATTTGTTCGAACTTTGAATTTTATTCTAACCGAAAGCTACAAGAAATTTCTGGTTATTTTTCGGGTCATATAAAAGATCTTGAAACAACCCATTCGCTTATGAAGCAAGTGATTGGAAGAGATCTGGACTGGACTATCAATACCAATTTTAAACGCCCTGATCCTCATCTTCATTTCGTAGGAAGAATTCATTCTGCTGCTGGACTGGATGTGAAATGGGAATCTGAACTTCTGTCGGAAGCTCAACAAATTCTGGGGCAAATGCACGTCAAAATTCCAAATATACAGGAATTTCAATGGTTGGGAGATGCCTATGCAGGTGACCTCATATTTACAAGTACGATCAATAAAAATGTGATGAATTGGACTTTAACAGGTCTAACCTATCAGGGTAAAGCTCTTAACTCATCTCAGGGTCAGGTGTACTTTGAGAAAATCTCCCCATACATTCAAATAGATTTTAAAGGACAACTGGGATTGCCCGGGCTTAGGCCAACTTTTTCTGGGCGTTGGCATCAAGATCAAGAGGGGTGGGTGTTGGATAAAATTAATATCCAAGACGCTCCCTTTACTATTCATTTAGACCTAGTCCAGAGAGATTTGATCTCCGGTAACCTGAACGCAGATGTCAGGGATTTAAGTGTGCTTAAGCCCATCGTGGGAATCAATTTATTGGGACAAAATCGCCTTCAAGTTCACATGACGAATGGGCAGGGTACATATGATGTTTCTTGGGATTATGAAAAAACCCATGGTAAGCTTGTCGGACGTCTTGAATTACCTTCCAATCACGATAAAACAATTACGGTTCAGGAATGTGCGATCGTTCGTCAGGATCATTCAATCTTTGCTTTGCAAAAGCCGTGGACCATCCAATGGTTGGGAGAAAATGTTCGATTTTCACCAGGACTTTTCCACGTTGGTCAAGGTCTATTAGAGATTAAAGAAGGCACCCTAAATTCTCATTTGTCAGGAGATGTGCGGCTTAAAAATCTATCCTTGCGTCTATTGACGGCGTTAGGAATGGAAAGTGATATCCAAGGAACCCTAAATGGAAGTTTGTCTTTAAGTGGAACTTGGGAGCATCCAGAATTTATTGCTACCCTTAAGATGGATAAAATTAGTCTTCCTGATGAGAGCCGTAAACACAAAAAGTATATTAATGGGGATGTATCCATTGAACGTCATGGCGCCGAATATCGAATTCGAGGGGTGTACCAGGATTCTCTTCAATCTTCTCTTAAAGGAGAAGCTAAAGTTATCTCGCAAGGTTTTCTGCCCGACGATAGTGATCCTATATCATGGTCTATTCAAGGCCATCTTAATATATCTATATTAAATGGTTTCTTGGATAGTGGGGACCGCCTTAAAGGGATTATCCATCTATCTCACAATGCCCATGGTACTCTGGCTCATCCAATGCTATTAGGCAATTTCCAACTTAAAGATGGGATGTATGAAAACGGTGAATTAGGCCTGCTGATTCAAAAAATCATGATCAATGGACATTTCTCTAAAAATGAGATCGTGATTGACTCTATGCAAGGTAAAGATGTGGCACAAGGAACGGTATCGGGAAGTGGCATTATTCAATGGTCTGAGGTTCTCCATCCTGTCATGGATATACGTCTATCCATCCAAAACCTTATTATGGCCAACAGTGATCTGCTGTTGATTAGAGGAGGAGGCAAATTACGCTTTTATCAAAACAATAAAGAACCCTTCACTCTTTTAGGTCAAGTTATGATCAATTCAGCGGATGCGTTTTTGGCAGACACGGCCCCAAAGACAAGACTATTAAAAATTCGCAATAAAGAGGTTTTATCTCAAGGTCACGATAACAGCGTTCGACATCTGGACGCAAAGAAAACTCCCCCTTTTGGTCGGATTGATCTAGAGGTTGAAATTCCTCAAAAATTGTTTGTCCGTGGCTTCGGCTTGACGAGTCAATGGAAAGGAAAGATGCGTCTCTTGGGGGCTTTGAATCAACCTCAGATTGACGGTAGTCTTTCTTTAATTCGAGGCCAGATTGATGTTATTAGCAAAACTCTAACTTTGACTGAGGGATTGATTAAGTTTGTTCCTGAATCTGGATCCATTGATCCATATTTAAAGATCGTTGCAACGAAAACCGTAAGTGACGTAAAAGCTATGATCAAAATTGAAGGACGCTCGTCTCGACCAGATATTAATTTTGTCTCGCATCCCTTCTTGCCTCAAGAAGAGGTCGTTTCACTTATCCTATTTGGTAAACCGTTAAATTCCGTCTCTGCTGCTCAAAGCTTGAAACTTGCAACAGCGATTGCCTCTCTTAAAACGTCGGGTAGAAATGAAAGCATAACAGAGAAATTCCGCACTGCCTTTGGACTTGATGAAATTGGAATTCAGGGTACAGATAACAGTGACGATAATAGCGGAGAACTATCAACAGGCTATAGCTTTCACGTTGGGAAACAGTTAACCGATCGCGCTTATATCGCCTTAAAACAAGGGGTGACTGGGGAAGCAAGTACAGATGTATCACTGCGATATGATTTGACTGAATACGCTAAAGCTGAATTTGAAGCGGGAACAGGACGGCATGCTAATGCTGGGGGGTTAAGTTGGGAAAAAAAATATTAAATATAATTTTATTTTATTCCCTGTTTTTTACGAGCAATAAATGAAAAACTTATAAAAAAACACGCTGGTGGGGTTGACATTATGTGGCAAACTTGTCACTCTAAGACAGAATTAACCAAAAATTAACTTTTGTAAACTTGACTGAAATGCCGTTTTTTGGAGGATGATTTGGTGAATTTATCGCGACGACAATGGGTTAGTTTATCCTGTATGTTAATGGCTTCTACCATCGCGATACGAGAATACATGGTTGTTCAATCCCCAATAGAAACTACTTCTACCTCCAATGCCGTTGATGCAGATTTCACAGGAAATGAAGATCAGGCTATTGCAGCATCGAGCGAAATCTCAGTCCATGAAGCTTCTTTAAAATCCCTTGAGCCTGTTGAGCAAACAGAAATGGTGCGTATTGGCAAAGGGGACACTTTAATGTCTATTCTAACGGCTAAGGGGATCAATAGAGAATCGGCTCATAGCGCCGTTTTAGAGTTTGCCAAAGTATTTAATCCGAAAGCCTTGAAGATCGGTCAGGAGATTCGATTAAAATATAAAAAAGGCCCTGAAGCATCTGAGTTGTTAGCCATAGATTTTAAAGCCCCTACAGGGAATGAGTTCATCCTTTGTTATGAAGACGGTCAATTTAAATCTAAGAAAATTGAGATCCAATTAACTAAGGCTCAGCGGCGTGTTCGCGGTCAAATTAACTCCAGTTTCTATGCTGCTGCCCTAAAGAAGGGGGTTCCTGCTGATATTGTTAAAGAGGCAATCTCAGCGCTCAGCTATGATATTAACTGGCAACATGATCCTCAGTCGGGCGATGAGTTTGAAATTGTTTTTGATGTTTATGAAGATCCAGAAGGTAATATTGTCAAACAAGGGGGATTAAAATACGCTTCCTTTGCACCCAATGGTCAAATTCGCAAAATATATCATTATAAAAATTCCAAGGGCCAGAGTGGTTTTTTCACTGCAAAAGGCGAGAGTATTGTTAAATCTTTGCTGAGAACCCCCCTTGATCCGACTAAGATGCGAGTAACTTCCCGTTTTGGTGTTCGTCATCATCCCGTGCTTGGTTATTCCAAGCTCCATAAAGGGGTAGACTTTGCCGCTCCTGTCGGGACACCTGTTATGGCCGCAGGGGAAGGGGTTATTGTTAAAGCAGGATGGTATGGTGCTTATGGCAATTACGTGCTGATTCGCCACAATAGCGACTATTCAACAGCCTATGCCCATTTAAACAAAATTTCAGTTAAACCGGGAACGCATGTTAAGCAAGGTCAAGTGATTGGTACTGTCGGTACAACAGGGCGTTCAACAGGCCCTCACCTTCACCATGAAGTGATCTATCGAGGCAGCCAAGTAAACCCACAAACTATAAAGCAACTTCCAGCCACGAAGCTAGATGCCAAAGAAATGGCGATCTTCCAAAATGTACGTGCTGAGATTGACCAAGCGGTTAATAGTGGTTCTGTTACTGAATTGGCTGCAGGATCAATGCCTGTTCGTGTGGGCTGAACTTTCTAGTAAAGTGATGAAATTATAAAGTGGAAAGCCCTCTCTTGCCCTAATTGAGGAGGTAAATTTTCTTCCTCCTCATAACAAAGCGCTCATCGACGTGTCCTTATGCGTATTTCCATATTCATTAATTATAAGATTTCGCAAAAGGGGCAGGGGCTAGATAGCAAAAAAGTATCATCTCAAAAATGGATATGCAAAACAAGTTCCATCAGATATTAATGATTGGATCACCAGCAAATTTTCTTTGGTATCCATTTATCTGCATTTATGAAGGGGCAGATGAAGAATCCGTGGTAACTGATTTTCTTTTTTTGGGAATGGTCAAAATCAAGACACCTTTAGATAATTCTTTGTGGACCCGGGAGAGATCAAATTTGAATGGAATATGAAAAGACCTGCTAAAAGATCCATAACATCGCTCAGTCAAATAAAATTGACGATTTTGAGGAGATATTTCTGGCCGCTTAAAGCCGTTTATAGTCAAGATTCCTTTGGAGAGTTCAAGGGTGATATCTGTCTCATCAACACCAGGCATTTCTGCGGAAATAATCATTTTTTCCTTATCACCCCATACTTCGATTTTGATTTCGGGGCATTCCGGAAACGTGGCTCCAAGATCTTTACAAAATTGTAAAAACATAGAGCCAATATCGTTTCTCCAACGAGATAATGAACGCGGAGCAGGTTTGAGAGGTTTCTTTTTATGATCTAATGGTGAATAAGATCCTAATCTCATGTCTTCCTCTTTAGCTAAGAGAGGTTCAAATGGCACTCTCTTCATTAAAGGATGATCTTTTTAAAGATCACAGGACCATCCTCTATCCCTTGATTCAATTTAATAATAAAAAAGTAAAAAGAGTGTTTTAATTCCAAAAAAATTTGTGTGACAAAATATTACATAATTTATTTAATATTATTAATGGATTGATGTTCATTAAAAGAGAACAGAATCACTACTCATCAATAGTTTACCAATTGAAAAAATTCAACGTTAAAATATAAATAGTTAAAATTAAAAATTAATACTGCGACGTATCTGAGTGTTGACTCTCAAGGAACTTGTGAATCACATCAGCAAGATCGACAGGCGTTTCTATCATGGGATAATGACCACAATTTAATTTAATCCATTTGGCTTGAGGTAGCCATTGCCCCAAAGTAGATTTGAGTGTGTTTTCTTGATAAGCTTCCGCATCATGGGCACCAACCACAATGCAGTAAGGTGTTTGAAGCCCTTTCATTTTTGAACTAAAATCTGTTTGGCTGAACATGTGCAAGTAAGCGATCCGAGCCTCCTCATGAGAACATTGACGCCAAAGACGAACTTTATAATTGGCAAAAAGGTCGTTGTGACGCATGCCACTCATGAAATGGATCATCTGTCGAGCTGTTTCATTATTTTGTCTAGCGCCATCTTCTAAAAAGGTTAGTACATCTTCAGGAACTGGGCTGCCACAAGCCGGTACAGGTGTTATAGCGATAATAGATCTAATGCGTTCCTGGTTTATGACGTTCATGTACTGGGCGATCATTCCACTCATAGAATGGCCAATGAGATGAAAACGGTCATACCCTAAGTGGTTAGCAAGAGCGAATATATCATTGGCCGCTTCATCAACAGTACACATTCCTTGAAGTGATTTAGAACGGCCATATCCTCTAAGATCAGGAAAACAAAATTGATAAGCAGAAGTATCCAAAAAGGGGTGAAGGATGTCATAGCTTGTACTGTCACAAAACCAGTCATGAAGAACAATTACAGGCTCCTGACCGCGGCCAAGTATATGATGAGCAAGAAACATGATGGTCTCCTAACTGAGTTTAAACTGAATTTCGTTGGCCTTAGGTTGAGTTATGGTTAGCTGTGTGCCTAATTCTTGGCATATAAGTGTGATAAAATACCCAATGATTACTCGAGAATTTAAATCTTCTTCAGGCATTTCACCTTTTAAACTTGCCAGAGTAGCTTCATTAATTTTGCAGTAACTTCCTGAAAATCTTATAGAGAAGTCTTCTTCCAAATGAATTTCACCACCTCGAGGTAGTGCATCTAAAGCAATCATAATTAAGGCGAGGATGAGGCGAGCCGGCATTCCTTTAACGTCGATGGTCTCCTTAACACGCCAATGCAGATGATATTTTGAGGGGTCTACTTGTTTGAATAGAAGGTCATGGATTTCGGCTAATGTTGGCTTGTCAGGGGTGTTGGCGTACCCGGTAAGACATCGAAAGAGTTCGAGCTTGTGTCCTGCTGCTGTCACACTTTGTTTTAGAAGGTTGATGGGTGAATCCTTATCTTGATCCTCAGGAAGCATATCTAATCCTAAACAGATAGCTCCTAGAGGTGTTGCTAGATCGTGGCAAATTTTAGAGCACATTAGGTACATGAGATTATAGGGTGAAATCATTGGTTTTCCTTTGGTAGGGGGAAAATAACTAAAATTTTGGTCGTCATTGCTCTAAAAAAATTATAAAATTAAAACTTTATAAATTCAAATATGTTGACTGCCATTAATAGCTCAAGTAAATATGAGTTCAGCATGGTACATATGGTCCCATGATTAAGTTATTCATTTGATGTTTTTAGGAGTATAACAATGTTCAAGTTCGTTACATTAGCTGCAGTAGCAGCTTTGTATGCTACAGTTTCTTTCGCTAACGGTACACCAGCTCCTGCAGCTGATGCTTCCAAAGCTCCAGTAGAAGCAGCAAAAGCTGACGCTTCTGCTCCAGCTAAAGCTGAAGAAAAGAAGCCAGAAGACAAAAAAGAAGAGAAGAAAGCAGACGCTTCTACTCCAGCTAAGGCTGATGAGAAGAAAGCTGAAGCTGCTCCAGCTAAAGCTGACGAGAAGAAATAAGCTTTTAGATTTCTCTTGTATCTTGGAAAACAGCATCTGCTTAGGTGCTGTTTTTTTTGCGAATGTTCATCCCAAAACCTATTATTTTACTGAATCATCCTTTGTAAATAGAGTTGGCATTAACTTTATATTCCTTCCCTCATATCTTTCTATTTTTCCCTAATAAAATGTTCAATTGAGAAGATATTTTTTGTACGTGCAAAATCCTTCTCTGGAGTAACTGAAATAAAATAAATTTAGGGGCTGTCCCAGATAACACATAAAAGTGTTAAGCTGGTGATATG
>CAZITL010000027.1:0-13964 GCA_964542195.1 uncultured Verrucomicrobiales bacterium | reverse complement strand
CGAGTTAAAGTGCTTTGTGGATAGACCTCTTGCCCCCTTATTTGGGATAGAGCCGTTAAAGTGTTACCTATGTTTCCGAAATGGACCCTTGGGGTAATGGCGGAGGGAGAGGGATTCGAACCCTCGATACGGATTTAAGTCCGTATAACGGTTTAGCAAACCGGCGCCTTCAGCCACTCGGCCACCCCTCCATCATCTTTTTGTAATCTATCGAGCAAAATGGAGCCTGTCAATTATCTTATGTCGGTTCCTTGCGAACTTTTAAAAAAAAACTGAAAAAACAGTCCTTTAAAGTTTTGCAAGATAAACGAAGGCGCCTGCTGCTGCAGCGCTGACATATACAGCCCAGCCAGGGATAACAAAAGCTGGTAACAGGCTTAGGGTCTTAAAAGTAGCCATGGTTACCATTCCCGCTTGGGCCAGTTGCACGCCTCCTTGTATGGTGTGGTAAACCATGTATAAAGTGCTTTTTTTATTGTCTTTAATTTCTTTTGTAACCTTAGAAAGTTTGTCTTTTATCATTTCCACATTATGGGATATAAGTTCCTGGTTTTTTTCACTTTGTTCAAATTTAATCCCCAAGGCTTCTGATATCGCAGATAATTGTTCTTGATTAGCAATACCAATTTTATGATTGAGTTGAGCTAATCTTAGAAGTTCTTCCAAAATTTTGTTCTTTTCTTGTAACATCACGACCTGTTGATGTAATTCTTCAAAACTTGATGCTTTCTTTTCTTGAGGCAATAAAAGCTGTCGTTGTTCCTGATAGCTCAGGGCAGAAGTGGATTTTGTTTTTGGCGCCTCTTCGGGGCTCTCTTCGTGGATAACTTGCCATCCTGTGGAACTAAAATCTGTCGCTATTGGATGTCGCTTTTCTAGATGTTCAGAGCTTTGGAGGTCTGGAGTGTCCTCTTCATCCGATTCAGGTGGTGCAGAAGGAATGGGCGTTGATGCAGAATAAGGCGGCATCTCATGGGAAGAATTGGGATGATAAGACCAGGTATAAGAAGGCGGATAAGAATGAGCGGTCGAGGTGGGGGAAGAAATAGGGGAGGGCTGACTGCTCGATTGAGATTTGTAAAAAGCTCCCAAAAGCGGATAGGGATTAAATCCTTCATTTTTGTCGTCAGCAGCATAGCAAGAATTTGCTGTGATTAAAAAAACAAGAATTTTCCACTTTATCATGACCATTCCTTTCCTTCAAATAGCGGCCATCATCAGGATAACAGCATATCGTTAATATTTTTCCATAGATCTCAATACTGTTATTAAGCACGGGTATTAAATTAAAATATTATAAAATTTTATAAAATTGTAAAATAATATTTTAGTCCCCCAGAATGGGGGATTAGACGAAAGGGGTAGATTGCTGGTGAGAATGAACCATAGCAAAGACATCGCGACGCAACTCTGGGTTGGTTCTAAATGCACCTGTCATACGGCTGGTAATCATGCTTACCCCGTGTTTATGGATGCCCCGAGTTGTCATGCATTGATGAGCTGCCTCAATCACCACAGCCACACCATGTGGTTTAAGGATGGAATCAATGGCATCAGCAATATCTGTCGTCATTTTCTCTTGAATCTGCAACCTTTTGGCAAAAATTTCTACCACGCGTGCGATTTTGCTAATACCAACGACGCGTTGGTTGGGTAGATAAGCAACATGGGCCACACCAATAATAGGCGCTAGATGATGTTCACAGTGAGATTCAAACCGGATATCACGCAACATGACAATTTCATCATACCCACCAACTTCTTCAAAAGTACGCTCAAGATAAGCTTTAGGATCCACAAAGTAGCCGGAAAAGTGTTCTTCAAAAGCGCGAACCACCCGTTCAGGCGTGTTGATCAAGCCTTCCCGCATGGGATTGTCGCCTGCCCAGCGAATTAGGGTTCGTACAGCATTTTCCGCTTCTTCGCGGGTGGGGCGGTCAAAGGTTTCAAGAGTATTTATAGCGTTTTTCAAGCTCAGATCCCGTTTGCAAATAAAGGAACTTTTAACATTAAATGTAAGCAGGTGTGATGTTAAAAGTCCACAAAATTTGAATTAATCTCAGTTTAAAGAGATGGTTTGATGGGGGCTGTCAAGGGAAAAAGCTGGTATTTCTACATGAAAAGTCTTGCCATCGGATGTTTCCATTTGATAATGCCCTACCATCACCCCTGAAGGCGTTGATAAAGGCGTGCCGCTGGTATACTCATATGCCTCACCTGGTTTGATAATAGGTTGTTCACCTACCACGCCACCACCTCGAATTTCTTGAACCCGTCCAAAGGAATCAGTGATGCGCCAATACCGCGTCTTGAGTTGAATTTCCTCAGAGGTGTTATTTTCAATGCGAATATGATAAGCCCATAAAAAGTGATTATCTTCAGGGGTTGATTGGCTTTCTAAAAATACCGGTAGAACGGTAACTTTTACCCCATTTGTTTCTAGACTGTAAGAAGTTTCTCGTGACATATTCTCTTATGAGTTTTCGATTTTGTATTGTCTATGCACCTGTTATAGTACAGTTAAAATAGATAAAAAATGTTTAATTCAGAATGTGAGGGATGCCCTAATGGCTGAAAAAGATAAGTTTGATGAGTTTCTTGAGGAAGTGGAGCAAGATATACGCCACGAAAAGTACCTGAATTTATGGCGTAAATACGGTCGTTTCGCATCCAGTATCCTGGTTGGCGTTTTGGTCATTGCGGCTGGAATCAATGTATACAATAACTATGAATCTAAACGTCGTCTCGAAGCAGCGCAAAAATTTGCTGATGTAGAACAGCTTATTGCTCGCGGACAAGTAGAACAAGCTTTAAGTGTTTTAGCTGCCATGGGGGAAGAGTCCACCAAAACTTATCCGGTGCTTGCTCAGTTTGCTCGAGCTGCTCTTTTGAAACGTCAGGGCGGGGAAGACAATTTAACCAAAGCAGTCGAGATCTATAAAGAACTTGGTCAGAGTCGCAAAGGGGAAGCCAGTTGGCGTGATCTAGCAAAAGTTTTGGAAGTCTATATAGAGATTGAACGGGGGCAGATAGGGTATAATGATCTGGTCAAGCAACTTGAGCCCTTACAAGGAGAGAATGCTCCCTGGCGAGCTCTTGCCTTAGAAACAGAAGCCATGCTTCACTATAAGAATGGGGAGAAGGCTAAGGCTTCGGAAATCTTTGTCAAGTTGGCTCAAGATAAAAATACTTCTGAAGGGGTCATGATGCGTGCTCAATTGATGGCTCAAGTCTTAGCAACAGAGGAGCTTACCTCTAAACAAAGTTAACTCTTCTTCCTTTGTGTTTTTAGAACATGAGGTAAAACATTGTGTACTTTTTTTGAGTAGCTAAAGGGGTCTTCTTGGTATTTCTTTAGCTACCCATAAACGACCATTGATGTTGGCCCGTGGTCATCTCTCGAAACAGAGATGAGTTTACATGTGCCCCTTTATAGAGGTTCTTTCATCGCGGCAACCGCTTTAATTTGGTGTACAAGATTTTCAAGCTCTTTCAAGCATTGGAGATCATCAGTTGTCAGCTCTCTATTTTCCTCTATTAATCTGTTCTTGTTGCTTGCGAACCAAGTTAATAATACTTCATTTTCTTCCTTTAATCTTTGAAGACAATTATAATCGTTCAGTAATTGTTCTACCTCTAATTTTAGCTGTTTCCTCTCTAAATCTAGCTGTTTCGCCTCTAAAGTTAGAGATTCTTGCTGGAATTTAGCCTTCTGACTATTTATGTCTATCAAGTATGTTTCTCTCTCTTGAGCAGGTAATAGTGGATCACTTGCTTTTGTCAAAGGGACAATTATTTTTTCATCCATTTCTTTTACTTTTTCCTCTAATTGATTTGTTTTAAATAGAAGTAAAAATCTTTTTCCTATTTCCTTCTCTTTTAAGGTTCTAAGTTGTTTGTCATTTAAAGGTCTTAAAGATTCTTTTAATTCCACGTAGGATTGATGCTTTTTAAGAAAAGGATTGCAGGACCATTTATGTTCTTTAATGTACTGTTCGATGAAGTCTTTATGTATGGATAAGGGCGTAAAAATTTGGTACGTTACAATTGAAGAATGGGGTTCTTTAAGAGTAAATCGATATAAAAACTTGCTTTCATCTAATTCTATTTTCTGAGTATGAATTTCATCAGCAATTTCTTGATGAATGCGCGCTATAAGAGAGTTAACCCCGTCTTTAGAAGCATAATAATCTGAGTGAGATTTTATTTCACTCATAAATTCTGCTAGCTGCTTATTTTCTTCATAGAACTCTTTCCAATCCGTTCCCCTCATCATGGCCAAAAGACGCCCATCAGGAGTGACGGCTATCCCTCCGCTATCTCCTCCGATAGAATTTACATCACCTTCCTGGGGTAGAAGATCACAGTGCCAGTCCCAGTCATTTGAACTGCGGATAAAGATCAAATAAAAGTGTCTAGAAGTGTGCTTTTTATATAAGCCTTTTTCGTCGTCATAGGTTAATTTTAAAGGTGCTTCATGATAACATTTACCTGGTTCTTTGAAAAAACTAAGTTGGTTATCAAATATTGGACCAAAACTCTTCATTCGGATTTCATAAGTTGCTCCTGATATTAGGGGCTCGTCGAAAATTTCTCCTTCAAATGTCGTAAGATTGGGTAAGTCTTTCTTTGAGACAGTAAAAAGACCTATATCGTATCTTGAGTTTTCTGCCCATGTTGCTTCTTTCTTTTCAGCATTCGAGTGAGAAGTACAGTTCTTAATAAAGCTATGATTTGCAAAAGAAAAGGTTTCTCCTGAGACTGCTTGTTTTTCTGTTTTAAGAAGTAGTCCTAAGCGATCCTCAGGACAGTTCTTTCGAAGCACATGAGCACATGTAAGACCATAAACTCCCTCTCTCGTTTTTATCACCGTTGCCGTTCCCATGGTTTTCTTTTTATTGATAATTTCATTAGAAATAACCTCTAGGGGATAAACTCCTTTAGGTTGATAAGATATTGCTTCTCCTAAAGAATCTTTATCGCCAAATACAATTGCTTCTCCTGTCCCAAGTAAGGAAAGAGATAGGGGAACAGTTAAAAAAATATTTTTCAATGTATTCATTCTTTATCTCCTCTAGTTTTCTACATCTCCTTTAGTTTTCTTTTGACTCTCTTTTTCTACATCGGGCTTATTTTTTATTCGACATGAATAAAGCAAAAATTATCCTTTACAGGCCCTGTTAAAAGAAGTTAGAGGCTTCGTCAAAACGTGGACACAGGTTAGATTAAAGCTTGTAAGTTTTTTGTAATAAAAATGCTAAAATAATGTTAAATATTTAATTTATTTTTCCTTTATAAGGGGATATGAATATCAAAAAGACTAAACTTTGGAAAAGACTATGAAAACAAATACCTTGATTTGTGGATGTATGGTGCTCGCTCTAACCAGTTATTCGGGCTTTGCCAGTCAACTGTACGAGGAGAAGGATGGCTCATTTCATTGTGAGAGTGATGGATTAAAGGGGGTTAAAGTTTCAGGTATGACAGTCAAAGTTTTTGACCTTCCTGAACAGGCTGAAGATCAATACTCCCCAGGGACGTCTCAAATTCATGATATTTATTGGCAACAATTCCTTGATACCACGAGCCAGGAAGACATCAAAATTGTAGGTGTTTTCACTGAGATTCCTGAATCTTCTGCATTAATTGATCATCTTGCCAATTTAGCTTTCAGAGAAAAGATTATTATACTAGCTGCTGGGGATGATGGTAAAAAGCTTGGGTTTAATGACTTTAAGAAGCACTTAGTCGATTTAGCTGAAAGAGAAGCTGTTCAAGGTCGCATTGTGTTTGTTGGAGCTACCGAAGAAAAAGAAACATATCAGAGGATTGCTAAGAAAAGCAACCGAGCCGGTGATGCCCAAAAACATTTTATAACCATGCAGGCCGACTCAAGCCATTCAGAAGAGGATTTAGGGGCAAGGCAGGAGGAAAATTTAACTCTTCATGCGGCTTATGGAGTAGTGAAGGGGTTTGAAGAACTTCTCACTGCCTATCCTCAAGCACCCATCGATGAGGTGATTAAAATTATCTATGAAACAGCACTTAAGCAAGTAGCTGAGGGGAATTTAAATAAAAATTTTTATGGGCAAGGCCAAGTCAACTTCAAAGAAGCCATGGAGTGTTTGAGCGAACTCTTTGACCAAGAGGAAGTTAATGAAGAAGCGGGTCCTGATCTATCAACATCAATGAATGATAATTCTAAGATCCTTGGAAACTCTTCTGACTCTGTTGATGAGGTAGATGAACAAGTAGAAGGCGAGGATAAAGATGGCCTCACTCATCGAAGGAAAGATTATACCCAAGAAAATAATGTTTATGAGGAAGATGGTGACTCTCATGTTTCCCAACAAAACCCTTTAAAATTAGGCGATCATGGACAATATTCTAATGCTTCTGTCTATTTCTTCACCAGTGGTCAACTCCTAGTTATGGCCTTGTGTGAAGCTGCACGGGGAGGAATTGAATTCGGTAAAGCTGCAGCCCCCTCTGTCAGACCGTTTTTGATAAAAAGTTTTAAAGTGACATTCAATGTGGGTAGAAGGTTGCTGCCTGTAATAGCGGATGGGCTTTGGTCTGGAATTAAAATATTAGCAAAGGGAGCTTGGCAAATAGGTAAAGCAGTTTACCATGATTTTACACGGGCTTAGGGATTGCCCTAAGAAGGTTGTGCTAAAGAGTATTAGCCCTTGTCTCATAAGTGTCTCCCAGCAGGGCTAAATTGCATCTTTTAAATATTCCACGCCTTCAAAGGCAAAGGGGTTTAAAAACTGCCGACCCCATAATAATCGTTTATCGATCTCACTTAAACGTGCTTCAGTACATACCGAATGCCAGTGGTTATGAATCGTGTTGGTCTGATTTTCGATAATTAATAGGGCCTCTTGAGGTGAAAGTAAAAATTTGTGAGCGACTTCCAAACATACGGATAGTTTGCTCATGCGATTATCTTTTGAGATGATCATGGCTTGAGTAGCCTCGTTTCCGGATCGTCCTTGAGGACAAATATCGTAAGCTGGCGTCAAAGTTAACATTTTTCCATCCCAAAAAGCTGCATGGTTACGGGCATGGTCATCCGTATTCCCTGTGAGTATATTAAAAGTAATCCTGGAGAATAACTCCTTGAGGGTCATTGAAGCGTTGGTGAATCTAAAACGAATAACTTCAGCAAGGTTTTCGTAACTCGCATAACGTGCCATCATTTCGTCCAATTCCAGAATGGTTAGTCCTGAAACCATGCATCTCCGCATCCATCCTTTAGATGAGGGGATGCGGTCAAATCGCTCAATTAAGAGCACATCTTTATTAGAACAGCTTACGAGGGTAACGGGGGCCACATTTAGACCTGCCAATTGAGCTAAGCGCATGGCGATAAATTCCGCCTTTACAAAACTGTATAGATCTGTCGAGGAAGAAAATTTAGCGACAAATTTTTTATTCTGGTCTTCTATCAGCGCTTTTGGCCGTGCTCCCCCAATTGATGTTCCGTGATTAATAGCCTGATCTAGCTCTGAAGATATGGGCATCCCCTTTTCAATGCGTTCTGCAGCCTCTAATAATTCTTCTAGAGATACATTCGTATAGGATCGGGGTTCATAGTGCGTCGGTGATAATTGAAAATCCAAACCACCTATTCTGTCAGAGCCAGATTCTAAGAGGTAGGTTAATTCATCAAGTTGGGCAACGTTAACCCCTTTTCCTTGAACGCCAAGCTTCTTGTTAATGATGATCCGACGTCCCCATGCATCTGGGGAAGCATCTCGAAGGCAACTGGGCATACTCATTCCTGGAAGCAAAGGTAAACTCCCCCTTTTTAAAGGGAGTTCAGGTTCATATATCCCAATTGCATTTTTGCGGTCTAAATAACTTTTACCATAATTAAAGATGAGATTTGGGCCGTTTGCTGTTAATTTTCCTGCAACAACGGGCTCTGTGGCATAGGGTAGCCAAATCCACACAAAGGCTTCAGTATATCGTTTGTTATTAGAAGTTGTCATCTACAGATTCTTTTGGTGTTCTAATTCTTTTTGGGAGAAGGGCGGTTTTATCCAAAATATTTTCTTCTAAAGCTTCAAGGGAACTTATATCTCTATCAAACAGTTTTATCCCCACAAGGATAGCCACTTCAAAAACGATGCCAATTTCGCACTTCATGTCTCCTTTTTCGATTTTCTGAAGGGTTGTGCGACTTATACCTGCACGATCCGCTAAATCTTGAGCTGTTAATTTGCGCTCCTTTCTATGAAAACCAATCAGTTCTCCCAGGATCGCTGTTGCTTTCTGAGAATAACGAGAATAGGCCCTTGTTTTAGTCTTGGACATCGATCTCTTGCCATTCTACGTATGCTTATAAATTAATATATAATAATAATTGGCTGATTTTCAACAGGAAAGAACATTATAATGAACATAAATTATGTTAATGTTCATTGTAATGAACAAAAATTTGAGGCGCAAGATGTTTGGCGTTGGGGGGCGAAGAGCTACGCGCACCTTATCTCCCCCTTTTTTTGAACTTTAGAGTAGTTTGTACTCGTTTATTTTTTGGTCTTTTTTCTTATTTCTTCAGCGGCCATTTTTTCAACAGCAGCCACAGGGACATTTTTCTCTCGGGCAATGCGTTCATATTCGCGCTTACGCTCTTGATTAATTCTCTCCACCTCGCTTTGCAAAGTGGGATCTTGAGCGACTAAATACCCATTGGATTGTTCTATCACTTTTCCTTGGCGCCGTGCTTCATCTAAATTAAAGGCATGGGCTGAATGGATGATTGCTGTGATCCCAATAACCATAAAAAGTTTCTGTAAATAGTTCATGAAAGGCCTCCTGTTAGAATATATCTGGGCGCTTACTAATGGTGTTATCAAGGTCTTGTTTCACTTTAACCTTAACTTTATGTTCAATATTAATATTCATATTGACCACAATGGGTTTATCAGGGGCTTCAACTTTTACAGTTGGTGAACAGCTGGCCAGTAAAACACATCCTAAAAATAAAATTTGATACTTCATTGATTTATAAGCCTTTTGTTAACATCATCCATGCTTTTAACGGGCGCAAGATTATTAATAGCATTGCGCATAAGGTCCCCTAATTGACCCGTTGTCTGGATATTAAATTCAAACGGGTAGCCATTAAGGACTTTAGGGTTAAAACCCAAAAGTTTAATTTGAGCTTGAATATCATTTTCTGGTGTTGACTCATTGGGCGAGATGATAATTTCTAACAGGGTAAAGTGTAAATCCTCCAGAGCCTTTAAGGCAATTTCAGCCGCTTGATTTTCCACATGCTCTGGGTCTCCTTTGGTCTTATAGTAGAGTCTTCCCTCCGATGATGTCGACCGTAATGTGGCTTGGAGAACTTCTAAGCCTTTGGAGGAGTATTTAAAGTCTCCTTCGCCAATTAATTTGGCTTCAGCTTGAAGATCGACGATATCAGAATACTTAATGAGGTCAGAGAGTTCAATGTTGTTACAATCTGCCTTGAATTGAATACCATCCTCGATGGTTTTGCCGTGTTGATGGAAGGTGTGAAGGCTGATATCTCCACCAAATAGATTAGATTTAAAACTGTGAAATTTTATGAGCCCTTCGTTTGATGTGGAAATGTCGGCAACCACCTGGGTTAAAGGTAGATGCTTATAGATAAGTTCAGAAACTTTAATGGTTTGAGTCTGAGATGTAATGAAGGGAAATAGCTTTGACAGGGAAAAATCGGTGTTTAAACCTTTTATGATTAGATCTTCCATGTGAGCAATACCGTCTTGGATATTAATCTTTAAATTAGTATCCATATCTTTCCAAGTGCCATTCCATTTAATTTCCCCTTCAGCTTTAACATGCCCTTCTATTTTTGAAAGAGGGGGAATAAAATGGGGCAATAATTGGTCAAAACGCCAAAATTTATGAGGCGAGAAGTCTGCATCCACTTGAATCTTGCCTGTAAGTTTAACAAAATCAAAATCAGGTGAAATGAAAACTTTTTCTGACCCTGCATTGTCTTTCAAGTGCAAAAGAGCTGTGCCCGTTACCAGGCTGTCGGTTTTTTGCAATGCTGCTTCAATGACAAAAGGGCTTATGAGGTGGCCGTATGAGGAGAGATCTAATTGATTAATCTGTCCTTGGGTTTTTATCTTGATCAGATCACTCCCTAGGGATTTTTCCAACTCGATTTTCAATTCTGGTGTTTCAAATTTAAACTTTTCTGAAGGTAGATGGACATCTTTTAATTCCAGATTTATGGTCAGGATATGGTTCCGACTCATAATTGTACCATGAGCCTTTAGATGTTCTCCTTGCAAATTTATGTCGTAAGCATTTTGTTGATCTTGCTGTTTGACCTCACCGGTAATCTTAAAGGGTTGAACTGCCCCACGCATCTCAATTTCGATGTTGTCGATGGAGATTTTACCAATGGCATTTAAGGTTTTTAAGGTGGTTTCCATGCTTTGAGTCATTTCAGACAGCGTAGGCATGGGGGCTTCGGGGTCAGGGTTTAAAATGATTTTAGAACCTTGAAGGGTGAGACCCTCAAGGTTGCCCTTATAGAGCTTGCTTAAAAAGTAAGTTGCCTGAA
Source organism: uncultured Verrucomicrobiales bacterium (assembly GCA_964542195.1). Classification (GTDB taxonomy): domain Bacteria; phylum Pseudomonadota; class Alphaproteobacteria; order Paracaedibacterales; family Paracaedibacteraceae; genus CAZITL01. The sequence goes on along the minus strand of CAZITL010000027.1, from coordinate 3,388 downwards.
TTTGGGGGATGACCACTTCATGCTTGGCTTGACCGACCTTAAATGTGAGATTGTAAATGGTGGTTTGGTTCCTGGTTAGTTTAATTTGATCTAGGTGTATGTCATGACCACCAATGGATGAAATGTTTTTGAAGATTATATATTGAACTGCTTTTGCTGGCATGCCCCGATAGAGGGCGAAAGCAGTAGATACGAGGATAAAGAGGACGCCAATAAGGATGCGAAGGCGAAAGGTGTGATGGTTCTTTTTTTTCTCTGCTGAGGTACTCGCTTGCATCTTCATCCGAAATTCAATAGCTTGGTTTTATGATTACATGTTGAGCAAGATTGACGCGAGAATCAAGATGGCCTTTGAACAATCTTATATGAATTTACTTTATGGCTTGCCTTTCCTTGGTGTTTTACTCTCATTATCTTTAGGGCCGTTAATAATTCCCCACTTCTGGCACCAGCATTATGGTAAAATTACAGGGGCATGGGCTTTCATCGGATTGGTTGCGCTTTATGAAAAATTTGGATGGACTATCTTAACTTCTCAAATGGCTCATACAATATTTCATGAATATCTTCCGTTTGTTTTGCTCATCGGTGCTTTGTTTGTCATCAGTGGTGGTATTCATATTACCATGAGGGGGCACGCCACGCCTGCAATTAATGGAATTTTTTTAATTTTGGGAAGCTTACTTGCTAGTATCATAGGTACTACCGGAGCGGCTATGGTGCTCATTCGCCCCTTGATTGCTCTAAATCAGTTTCGCCGCTATAAGACCCATGTGGTTGTATTCTTTATATTTATGGTTGGAAATATTGGGGGTAGTTTAACCCCTTTGGGTGATCCTCCCTTGTTTTTAGGTTTTTTAAATGGAGTACCCTTCCTGTGGCCCTTAATAAACATGTTCTGGCCGGCCATGCTCCATTTAGGGGTTCTGGTAGCTGTTTTCTTTGCTTTAGATACCTATTATTTTTACCATGATCCCCGAATTCCTCATCCCGAGACAGCGCATGGAGATGCATTGATTAAAATTAAGGGAAAGAGAAATTTTATCTTCCTTGGTGGTGTTGTCTTGACCATCTTGATCGGAGGAACAATGGAAAGTGGTCCTCTTATTATATTTGGCCTCAGTTTGAGTGAGGTTGTCCGAGATGGTTGTCTTTTGGGATTAGCTTTGCTCTCTTGGAGATTTACACCAGGAACCTATCGCTACTACAACCAGTTTACCTGGGAACCCTATCTGGAGATTGTTAAAATTTTTGCATCGATCTTTTTAACCATCATGCCGGTAATTGCCATGCTCCATAGCAATACAGATGGTCCTTTTGCCTTTTTGCTCAATATTGCCAATCCCGGAGGAAAACCTAATGACTTTCTGTATTTCTGGATGTCGGGCCTATTGTCAGCATTTCTAGATAATGCCCCTACATACTTGGTATTTTTGCACATGGCGGGCGGAGATGGGGCTCAATTGGCTGTGTCCTTTAATTCCACCTTGTTAGCTATATCCTGCGGTACCGTTTTTATGGGGGCTCTAACATACATTGGCAATGCCCCCAATTTCATGGTGAAATCCATAGCTGAAAAGCATCATGTCAAAATGCCTTCCTTCTTTGGATATATGGTGTGGTCTTTTGCAATCCTAACACCAATCTTTGCTTTCTTTTCTTGGTTGTATTTTTAGATAGAGATAGGGTTTAAAGGGGGGCAAGTGGCAAGAAATGATGAAATGTCCCCCTGGTGCTGTTATCACGAGAAATTAAATTCACAGCTAATGCTAAGCTTAAAGAGATAATTTTTTACGAAATTGTACATAATGATTGCAGGTGTAAAAATAATAGTTGTTACTGTTTTGTCCTGAGGCAACCTTTGTGCTAATTCCTTTGCTCGTTGATGATTAGGTGTTCCAGCATATCCATTTTTGTAATAATTCAAGGCAGACATTAGGGCTTCTTGATGGCCTAAATCAGCCGCTTTATCATAATAAGTTAGGGCTGCTTTATTATCGGCTTTAAGTACGATTCCATGGTCGTAAGCATAAGCTAATATATAAATCATTTGAGGTCTTAATTCCTTTAAAGGTGTCGAGGATAATTTAATTATAAAACCCTCAATAAAAGTTTTTTTATTCGGGGTTTCCTTAAAATGAGCTATGTAGCGACCGGTTATTTTTTCAGATAAGTATTTTTGATCCTGAAACAAATTATTCGCAATAAGATTATGATCTCTATTTGTTTGAGCGACCCTGGCTAAATCATTGGTATCTAAACAAGAAAAAATGTGTCTCTTTATTTCAGTGGGAACTTGATCAAAAGGGCAATCTAAGGCATGGATCGTCGTTGTGAGTACTACAAGGAAAGCTGGGTAAAGGCAGGTTAATCGGGTGTGAGTCAAGAACGTGTCGATGAAACGACGTAGACAATTCATAATAATCCATCATTTCTGAAATGTTTCTATTCTTGATTTAGATGCTGTCGTATCTTAATTCAAGGTGATTTATATTAAATTTTTACCCCAACTCATAGGACAGGTTAATTGAGGATTCTGATTTTTTCTTAACATCAGGATCCTGTAAGGCTCGTTTATTGATTCCATGAGTACTCGATATTGATGATGCTATCCATCATTTTGGTAAAGAAAGCTGCACTTTTCTCAATTTCTTCTTCCCGGTTAGGACTTATATTAACCATTAAAATAGCTCTGGCTAAAGCTTTGCTATGGGATTTTAAGATTCTATAGATGGAATCTAAGGATCGGCGTAATTGGGAGCGGTGATCAAGATAATTTGAAGACCGTGCAATAAATAATTTAAGATTTTCGACAATTTGTTTGTCCTTGATTTGAATATCCCTGTGATTGCCTTGAGCAATGGTGTTGAGTTCCTCAATAAAATTCCTGTAGGCCTCAGTCGGTTTAAGGCCTCTGGAGGAAAATTTAAATCGGTCCAGCAGATAAAACAACCCTTTGCTTGATGGGTCGTAAATATCAACCCGTTGACTTTTGTTCTTCAGTGAAAAGACAGTTTCAAGGAGTTCTGTCATTTCTTTATAGTCAGTTCTTTCAATATTGTAACCTATCAATTCTTCAAAAGGTTCAAAGTTATTGACAATTTCCATCAGGTCATGAATTTCAGCGGCTGGAATTTTAAGAGCTGCTAAGAACCTTTGGTTTATCTTCTCAATTCTGTTTAAAATTTCATTTTCCAAAATAGTTGTAGACACTTTCGGGCCATTGGCTTTGATAAAATCCTTAGGAGAAGCCTTTGAACAAACTTTACTTACTCCTGTTGTTACCACGCTGCTTACAGGGGGGATAATCGATTGAACCGTGCCTAAGGTTGTACTGTAAACCCCCTTGGATACAAAATCCGGAACTGGATGGGGAAGAATAAATTTA
>CAZITL010000026.1:7099-21361 GCA_964542195.1 uncultured Verrucomicrobiales bacterium | reverse complement strand
TGTTTTTCACAACTTAAGAATATACCTTCTTGCCCCCTTCTTTAATGGAGAGCCCCAAATTGTCACCACGAGAACGAATTTTGTCACCACTTTTTGGTGATAATTTGAAATGATAGAAAGGGCGAATCGCTTTTTGCACCTGAAGAGATAGTTTAAGGGTAACACAATACCCTGCTTTTACGAAAAAATGAGGCAAACCCTAGCATTCTCCCGTCTGCCCATTTGGGCAGATCGATCTGGTCATTTTGTCCTGATCGATCTGGTCAAAATGACCAGATCATATAATAAGGATACAGAGAGTACTAAACCAGAGAATACATCCTCCTCTTACTCCTCCATTTTCGAAATTTCAAAAGAGGAAGATGATGAGTGAGTTTCTTGATCCACTTCTTAGCAAAAACATAAATTTAACCATTTTTTGACAATTTAAATGTCAATTAAACACCATTAGAGAGCCGCCAGATACCCTTTGAGTAATTTTATATGGGGTAGTCAGAATAAACAAAGACCACCGAGAGGATCTTAAAATGAATTTTTATCCCTCTCCATGGACCGCTAAATGATAGCGCGTCCCCTTAAGATCCCCAACCTTCACCAACACTCCTTTATCTACCAAATCCTGCAAGTCACGGGTTGCGGTTGCTCTTGAGGCATCAGTTAGACTGATGTAATTCTCAGCACTCAAGCCCCCCTTAAACCCATCAGGGCCTTCCCTAAACATCCGCAACAGTACTTTTGTTTGACGAGGATTTAACTCCCCTTTGAGGCGATCAAAAATCTTGGTTTTTTCAATGATAAACTCGATCAGGCGCTGGGAATAACTCTGGGCCTCTAAAACAGTTTGAGCAAAATAGACCAACCAGTTGGTAATCTCTAGCTTTTTGTTATTATCCTCGAGCGCTTGGTAATAGGCTTTCTTGTGCTTTTGAATGGTATGCGACAAAGAAATCAATGTTGGATGCCCCAAACTTTGCGACAGTGACTTTTCCGCAATGGCTCGACCAATCCGCCCGTTACCGTCCTCAAAAGGGTGAATACATACAAAATATAGATGGGCAATTCCGGCGCGTGTCAGCGGCGCTAACGAATGCCTCCCTAAAGGCGACGTCTCGTTAAACCACTGAACAAATCTCTCCATTTCCTGAAACACCACCTTGGAAGGCGGGGCCTCAAAATGAACTTTTTGCTTATAATCTGGCCCTGAAATTACCTGCATAGGCTCTGGATGGGCTCGGTACCGGCCGATATCCACAAGGTCCCGCCGTCCTGTGGTCAATGACTCATGCCAGGAAAAGAGCATCTCATGACTCAATGGCCCGTTATAAGTCTTGTACAGATCCACCAGCATATCCGCAATCCCGCGTTCAGCAGGTGGCACACGACGCTGATCGGCCTCGAGCCCAAAATTGCGCCGAATGGATGACTGAATGCTATCGCGGTTTAAATACTCCCCTTCGATTTCCGACGTCTTGAGAGCCTCATCGCCCATCATATCGACGGTAAGAGCCAACTTATCTTGCTCAGGAAGATATTTTAGCATCCCTTGAAAAAAGCTGGAGCTTTTCAAAAAATCAACTTCAAGAGATTCTAAGACCCCCTTGTCATAGGTAAAATTGGGCCAATTTTTACACTGCCAGTTCCAAGTCATGAGTTATATCTCTCCCATTTATAACTCATATTATAGCTATTTTATGAGTTATAAGTCGAGCGTTTATAACTCATGAATTATGTAATTCAACCTCATTTTGATCAAAAATTATTAAGAATGTGCGACTGCCCTCAACGCCATGGCACCCCTAGTTTTTTTAAGTATTTTGAAAGGGCATTGCAGGCAATGTAGATTGCTTTATGAATAAAGTTCAAAAATGTTATTCAAAATTTGGGCAAGATAGTTTGAGATTTTTACAGGTGAAATTATGGCAACAAAAAAAGCTCATAAGTGAGGGTTGGAGATGAGAAAGAGACAGTAGTTAGTACAAAACAGATTTCAGAGAAACTTTTGCTTAATATAATTAGAAGCTGTCTCGAAAGTGAAGATTTAAGAAAAATTTGAAAAGAATGTGGCATTAAAGTTTTTGCAAATTCAAACAAAGTAATACCACAGTGTCGATAATAGAATTAACTCAAGAAAAATGGAAAGTATTTTCCAAATTTTTTTCAAAACAAAACTTTGGCCGTCCTCGCAAATGGTCTGATCGTAAAATTTTAGAAGCAGTCTTATATGTTCTACACACAGGTTGCCAATGGCGAAAATTACCCAAAGAATATCCACCTTATCAGACTGTTTACCGGCACTTTCGCCATTGGCAAGAAACAGAAACGTTCTCTCTCATTCGAGATACAATCCTTCAAGTTTTAAAGGAAGGTGGTAAGACTTTTGAAGTTGGTTTTGTAGATGCAACCTTTGTGCGGGCCGTGTGTGGCGGAGATGAGATTGGAGCTACAAAAATTGGTAAAGGAACAAAAATTATGGCCATTGTTGATCAAGATTCAAGGCCATTAACGGCATTTGCGACTTCGGCCAACCCTCATGAAATTACCCTCCTTCCTGATCTTATTAATGATTTGCCTGAAGGGATTAGGCCAGAAGTCCTTGTAGGTGATAAAGCTTATGATTCTCATATTCATGATGAATCTTTACGCAAACAAGGCATCGAACTCATTGCCCCTCATAAACAAAATCGGAAAAAGACAAAAACCCAGGATGGTCGTAAACTTAGACGCATGAAAAAAAGATGGGTTGTTGAAAGGTTTTTTGGGTGGATGAAGCCTGCTCGGCGACTCCTTGTCAGATTCGATAAATATGTCCGTGTCTTTCAGGCTTTCTTAGATATTTTCTCCATTCTTACTCTTATCAGGCACTTATGAGACAGCTTCTAAGAACATCGCTATCTTATTTATACTATATTTTGATTTAATTTTTTATAAATATTAAAAAATTTTATAAAAAATGACTTGAAATTCATTTTTAAAATACTATTTAGTTGATTTTCAAGGGCACGTTATGGAATGTTTTTTTATTTTTACCTGCCTACAATACTAATCCATCTTTTATAGAGGAGAGTGCTTAATGCTTTCAATGCAAGAAAAGCATCAAATTGTATTTAATATAACAAAGGAGATTGAGAATCAAAGAAACAAGTTGCCCCAAATTTTAAATGAGCAAATTTCTAATTATTTAGCAATGATTGTTTTAAAAACAAATGAAATGCCATCCAAATTGCTAGATTTACAAATTAGTAATATGCAGAGCTTAAGAAAAAGGGTCACAATGTTTTTATTCCCTAAAACTGTGGACGCCTTTTTCCCCATGCAAGATCTAAAAAACGGCTTTGAAATGTTAGACCAACAGCTTAATCAACTTCTCTATTCTAAGCACTGGATGAAATAAGCTCATTTTCAGAACTTTTTAAGGCTCGGTATAACTCATAATGCTTATTTAGATAGCCCCAGAAGGAATTAGGTTAAAAGGTACTTTCACTCGTGAGGGAGGCTTCATGGAACGTTTATTATTGGTGAAATTTTTTAAAGAAAAGCATTACGCAGATTCTTTCATAGATATGGGAACAGTTAGATTAACAAGGACAGACTTTTATCGCGAATATCAAGAACAAGAAAAAAAAGCACGCACTGATGTAAATGAAGCTCTTAAATACATATATAAAGGGCGATGCAAAGTCGATGGAATAGAAACGTCAAAAGAAACTTTGGTTAAATTTTATGAAGACAAATACATTTTTTCTTTGTCAGGATTTAATTTAGTTATAGGGGAGGAAATAAAAATATCTAATAACTTTAGGTATTTTGGCTCCTATGCTGTGATAGTTTTAGATATTGATGAGTTTCTTAGACGCTTTAAAAAAGCTTTTGCTGAAAATTTTTGTTTAAACGATAAATGGAAGTTTATCCAAGTGAAATACACGAGCTTTTCCAATACCCCCACTCAGCCCCTTCATCTTAACCAAACAAGCGTTTCTCCTATGAAAGATACTGATTATGAATGGCAGAAAGAATGGAGATTTAGTTGTGATATCCCTAGAAAAAATGAAATACATTTAAATCTTCATTTAGGCAATTTAAACGATATATCGAGAATCATAGAAACAGGTTCGCTTTTAAATAGCATTGCTTTAAAGCAAAACAATATATGATATAATTCATAGATAATTTCAGAATATGCCTATATTTTCTCCTTTCTGAAAAAAATAGCTTAAAACTGAGAAAGAATAGATTGACACCTCTTTTGAATCACAGCACAAATCATATCAAATATGGGAGATGTTATCCCCTGCTTTGTAAAATCTGCTTTTAGTTGCAGGGCTTGGATTTGACAGCTGCGCGCAAGTTTCATCAATTCTTTGTTTAATGCTTTTTTAGCTGCTGCTGTATCGGGGACAATGGTGTGCCAGTAGCGCAAAACCACCATATCTGGATCATACTGTCCACCAATTTTCATAGCCATTTTATGAGAAAGATTGGGATAAACTGCCGTACTCATCAAATCATAGGCTGGTGCTAACCTTGGCTGCTTTTCACCATAAAGAAGAGAGAAATTCTTACCATGGGCATCACAATTGCCAATGAGATAATTAAAGATCAATCGATGGATGAAGTTGAGCCGATCAACAGCCGGGCGCTTGGCATATTCTTTTAATAATCCAAGACACTGGTCTACACCTGGGCCACCTTCCCGCTCGTACTTCAATTCGGGCAATATCCCCAAGGCTTGACAAAAATCTTCCTGATGGACACGGAGGATGCCTTTACCAGGGATATAAACTCGATCATACCGCTCAATTAAGAAATAGGGCGTAGAATCAAGCCAACGAATCTCTGTATGAGGAACCTCTAGACCAAGACGCTGAGCAAGATGAGAGCAAAACAATTCGTTTTGTACGCTTTCCCCAATATCTTCAATGAGAGGTTTAAGGATATGAGAAGTTGGCGTTGTTCCTTTTACCAGAGCCACTGCCCCCTCAGCCAGATTGACAGCAATTTTATCCTGAGCTCCAGCAAGGGAAAGTCGAATATTATCTCCTCCTGCTATAAGAGGGCGCCGCTTTAAAAGCTCAAGAATTTCTTTCAGTTGGTTATGATCCAACTTTTCAACGTCTTCCGCTTTGGGTGATGGTGGTAATTGGCCTTCGGGATAAATAGCAAGCGCACCTGCACACTCTCCTCCGATTACCTCCAGCAATCCAAAAGGATTAGTCTCAGAAAGACCTAAATACTGAGCCAAGCGATGCCTTGCCATATCATCAGGCAAGAGTCCTGAAAAAAAAGCGCGTACCTTCCCACCTTCATAGACATCGGGGCCAAGAGGTAGCGAAAGAGAAATCGCCATAGACTTAGATGAATGAAGATAATCCTCAGTGTATTGAAATGTAAGCTGACCAGATGTTTCTTGAATCAGTTTGCCGGCTAACTGATTATGCAAATACACATCAAGGATTCGATTCATCGTATTGATGCCTCTCTTCTATCAGCAAGAAGATCAATACCCAAAGCCTCCACGACAAAAAGGGCTTTACCCAAGTGACACGTCTCTTTGCCATGCTCAAGCTCACGCAAAAAACGAACCCCAACGCCACATAATGCCGCCAGCTGCTCCTGAGTTAAGCCTTGCTCTTTGCGAACCTGATGAATTAATTTTCCCAAATCTTCAACTGAATTAATTCTATACATTAACCAACCCTTTCGGGATGATTATATCATTTTAAACTTATGATAGCAACATATAAACCCGATCGGGTGTTTTATATCTCTTCCTCGCCCGTCGAGGTTCCGCAAACCAAGAATACGTCGTTTTGCCTCCTCAGTTGGGGCACACTTTAGCCATCATGTCTAAAAAATGGGGAATAGTTTACGATTGGGAAGTTCAAAACATCCTTAAAACCTAAGTATCGACACCCCGATTGATTATTTTCAATCAGGGCATCGACGATTTTGATTCTATTAAGGCAATTTGAAAGGTTTCTTCAATATAAGAAAGACATCAAATATCTACCTTTCGCTAGCGTAATTAATATTTAGCCAAATAGTCTCTGATCTTCGCGATAATAAATTCTTGTTGAGCATCCGTTAAATAAGCATGCATAGGCAAGCTTAAAACATAATTTGCAATTTTCTCACTCACCGGCAAAGCATCTTGCGTGGCCGTTGGAAAATGCTTATAGGCGTTTTGCTGATGAAGGGGCTTAACATAATAAATAAAGGAAGGGATGCCCTCATCCTTTAAAAACGTCATCAGTTGGCTTCGATTCACATACTCAGGTAATTGTAGGGTATACTGCGCCCATACAGAAGTACAACCATCCAGTAACTGAGGTGTTTTGACAATATCATGTAGACCTTGATGGTATCGGTCGGCAACCTTTTGACGGGCTTTAATTTCATCATCGAAAATCTTAAGTTTTTCAATCAAAACAACGGCTTGGAGCGTGTCTAGACGTCCGTTCATACCCACGCGCACATTATCGTATTTGTCAGCACCCTGGCCATGGACACGAAGACTCTTAATAACCTCAGCTAGATAATCATCATTGGTAAAAATAGCGCCACCATCCCCATAACAGCCCAAGGGTTTAGCTGGAAAGAAACTGGTTGTTGCCATAGTACCGATATTGCCTACCCGTCGATTCTGGTAGTAAGCACCAAAGGATTGAGCACCATCGGCCATGATCCAGAGGTCATTCTCTTGAGCAATGGATTCAATAGCCTCATAATCTGCTGGCTGGCCAAAAAGATCCACAGGGATAATTCCTACAGGCCTTAACCCTAATTTCTTGGCCGTTTCTATTCCCTCTTCCAAGCTCTTGGGATCGATGTTGAAGGTGTCGGGCAGAACGTCAATAAAAATAGCTGTTGCCCCCATCCACGCAACAACTTCAGCTGTTGCGGCAAAGGTAAATGTGGGCACAAAAATCGCATCTCCCGACTTCACCCCTTTAGCCATAAGGCCAAGCCCTAACGCATCTGTCCCATTAGCACAAGAAATAGAATGTTTAACTCCACAGAACTCACTCAGCATGGACTCTAATTCTTTAACTTGTGGGCCCATGATATATTGGCCATGGTCAAGAACTTTCCTAAACCCCTCTTCTACTTGGGGTCGAATGCGAAGCTGCTGTGACTTTAAGTCAATGAATTCAATAGACGCATTGCTTTGGCTTATTTCCTGGCTTTTAGGCTTTGACAACATTGTTTTTCCCTTTAGAGTCTTTTTTTATGGAATTCCTCGTGTCAATTACGAGTTTGCTATGATTTGTAATCAATTCATAATCCACATTATCATGGTCGGTACAAATAAGGACCGCATCATATGTTACCAATTGTTCCTTTGTAAGGGAAATCGATTTCAATCCTTGCAACTGAGGATGCTCCTCTGTCGCCGGAATTTCAGGCACATGGGCATCAAAATAGTCTACGATAGCTTGTTTTTTTTGCAATAGCTCGAAGATCACCATTGCAGGGCTCTCACGTACATCGTCAATATTCTTTTTGTAGGCCATGCCAACAACAAGAATTTTTGTGCCTCTAAGCCCGGTGCCAAAGCGCAAATCCAATTCCTCTCGTAATTTTTCAATAACATAGGACGGCATAAGGCTATTAATATGGCCAGAAAGTTCAATAAATTGTGTGGACAGATTGTATTCCCGCGCTTTCCAGGTTAAGTAAAATGGATCAATAGGAATACAATGGCCTCCTAATCCTGGCCCTGGATAAAAAGGCATATAACCAAAAGGTTTAGTGCTTGCTGCCTCAATAACTTCCCAAGTATCAATACCCATCTTGTCGTAAATGGTTTTAAGCTCGTTAACGAAGGCAATATTAATAAAACGGAATATATTCTCTGTTAGTTTTACTGCCTCGGCTGTTGCAGCTGTACTCACTTCCACAACTTTGGGCACAATTTGACTATAAAAAGCTAAAGCCAACTCCCTGGAATAGGAATCATCTGCACCGATAACTTTTGGTATCGTAGATGTTTCAAAATGAGCATTACCAGGATCTTCACGCTCTGGTGAATAAGCTAAGAAAAAGTCCTGACCAGCCATCAATCCTGCCCGTTCTAAGATAGGCTTGATTAATTCAGTCGTTGTCCCAGGGTAGGTTGTAGATTCCAAAACAATAAGCTGATTTTCGCGCAACTGGCTTGCGATTGTTTCTGCAGCAGCTACCACATAGCGCATGTCGGGCTCACGATTTTTAGTAAGAGGTGTAGGCACACAGATCAGGATAAGATCCATCTTCGCCAAGTCACTCACGTTACTCGTTGGCATAAACCGATCTGATTCTTGAAGCAATCTTACCTGGTCATGCTGAACACTCTTAATGTAGGATTTGCCCTTATTGATACTCTCAATCTTACGATTATCTGTGTCAAAGCCTATAACGTTATAACCTTGCTTATGGATGGCCCAGGCTAAAGGCAACCCTACATACCCCAAACCTATAAGTCCAATGGTTGCTTTTTTATCTACAATGTTAGAGACAAGCTGTTCCACATCACATTGAAGAGATTTCTTTAAAACTTGCGCCATTCTTAGCCAACCTCTTTTAAATTTTGTTTTGTTTGTAACTCACCATTGACAATCTCATAACTTGTTCCATCCCTGGGACACACGAGGTCATCTCCTAATTTTTCACCCGAATGACTGACCCAACCTATCTGGCGTGCGGGCACCCCAACCATAAGGGCATGAGCTGGCACATCCTTCGTTACTGTCGCCCCTGCACCAATAAAACAATAAGCGCCGAGCGTCACTCCACAAACAATAGTTGCATTTGCGCCTATGGTCGAACCTCTTTGAACTAAGGTCGGGCGAAATTCATCCTTACGTTCGATCTCTGCTCTGGGATTATTGACATTGGTAAACACACAAGAAGGACCACAGAAGACCCCATCTTCTAATGTGATTCCCTTATATAGGCTCACGTTGTTTTGAATTTTACAATTATTACCAATTTTGACGTTTGGCCCTATCATAACATTCTGACCAACTATAACATTCTGACCAATTTCCACATGTCCCAAAATATGACTAAAGTGCCATATCTTAGTCCCTTCTCCAATGGAAACATGCTCATCAACATATGCTGATTCATGCTTAAAATAGTGAGAGGAAGTTTTTTGACAATGAATAGGTTGGCTTTTTTTCAAAGATTCTTCAGCTAAGCTTAATACTTCTAAGACCCGAATACCTTCTTGAGCATCGGTTCTAGGCTGAATTTGACCTTTAATGCAAGCCAAAAAATGTTCACATTCTTGGCGCAATGGTTCTTGAACTTCAATTTCTATACTCTGACCAAGCCCTTTTTGAATTACAGGTACCTTGCCTGAAACATCTAAGTCATGATGATACACTGTCAGTTTATTTGGCCATGATTCACAATCATCAAAAACCGCCATCGCCTTATCACCTACAACAACTAGTTTTTGTTCTTTAAATGGGTGAAGCCAGGAGACAAAAACATGTGCCTTAACACCGTTTTCAAAGATGAAATGAGTTGTTGTAAAATCACTTATATTCGGCGTCACAAAGGTTGATGATGATGCTTGCACTTGAGCCAAAGGTGATTTCACCAACCCTAATATCATGGAAATATCATGGGGAGCAAAACTCCACCAGACATTCTCTTCTGAGCGAATTTTGCCTGTACTTAGGCGATTTGAATAGACATAACGGAGATTCCCAAGAGTATTTTCGGCGACCAACTCTTTCAATTTTAGATAAGCCGGATGGTATTGGAGTAAATGGCCAACCATGAGAGTACGGCCTTTTTGTTTAGCTAATTCACCTAGGTCTTTAGCATGATTAATGTCAAGAGCCAGAGGCTTTTCCACAAACACATGTTTATTGGCCTCAAGAAAATAACGTACATGCTGAGCATGGAGAGCTGCTGGAGAGGCAATAACGACTCCTTGGATATCTGAAGAGGCAGCTATTTGCTCAAAAGACAAAATCGGAATATTATTAAATTGACGAGAGATTTCTAGAGCTTGGACCTCGCTCGCATCTGAAATAGCTCCTAAAGCCCCTAATTCATAAAAATTTCGAACAAGGTTTTTCCCCCAATACCCACAACCTATTACAGCTACTCTTGTCATTGTTATTTATACCTAAATAAATTTCCTGGGATATTATTAACATAAATTAGCTAGTTGCCCACAATATAAATCTTATAATACTTGCTAACTATATCAATTTGGCCCATTATCAATTTTAACCTGACTAAAGTCTTACAAAAAAAATAATGGCAAAGATAAATTTACATAGGATGCAAGAAGTAAATTCTACAAAAACACTTTGGATCATTAACCATTACGCTCAATCTCCTCTTAATTTTGGAGGAACTCGACATTTCACTCTTGCAAAATATCTTCAAAAGCAGGGTTGGAATTGTGTAATAATTGCTTGCAGCACAGAAATTAATACAGGTCAGCAGCTCATAAATGATAGGGAAAAATTCCAAAGCCAAGAAATTGAAGGCGTAACCTTTTTAAGGATAAGATCCAATACTTACAAAAACAATGGGCTTAAACGACTCATAAACATGCTTCTTTTCTCACTTAGAACTTTACTTCCATGGTATACTCGTTCTTTACCGAAACCCCATGCGATTATAGGTTCAACCGTCCACCCTTTTGCAGCTTTAGCTGGGTATGTTTTGGCTAAAAGATATGGCATCCCGTTTTTTTATGAAGTTAGAGATTTGTGGCCTCAAACCCTCATCGATATGGGTCATTTGTCTGAAAAGAGTTTAACAACAAAGATTTTACGTGCGATTGAAGTCTTTCTTGCCAAAAAATCAAGTCAAATTATTGTTCTTTTGCCTAATGCTGCAACTTATTTTTCCAAGTTTGGAATTGATCCCAGGAAAGTTGTTTGGATTCCAAATGGGATAGATTTGCAAGAATTTCCCCTCTTAGAAACGCCGCAAAAGAAGGAGGATAATTTTAATTTCTACTATTTTGGTGCTCACGGCAAAGCCAATTATTTAGATAATCTGTTGGATGCTATGGCTCTTTTAAATAACCATCCAGAGTATAATCATATTCGGTTAACTCTAATTGGGGATGGGCCAGAAAAAGAACACCTAAAAACAAAAGCTTCAGAATTAAAATTAATAAACACACTCTTTTTAGACCCAGTTCCCAAAAGAGAGATTATAACTTTATGTCAACAAGCGGATGCATTTATATTTAACTTAGCCTATTTGCCAGTCTTTCAATATGGCATCAGCTCCAATAAGCTATTTGATTACATGGCCGCTGCTAAGCCAATCATCTTTTGCTGTGAAGCAAAAAATAATCCCGTAGCTGATACAGGATGTGGGGTTACTATACAACCAAACAATCCCGAAGACTTAGCAAATGCCATGATCAAACTCTCCCTCCTGCCTTTGTCTGAGCGAAAAAAGATGGGAGAAGCTGCGCGATTATACGTTGAAGAAAACCACAATTTTGAAAAATTAGCTCAGAAGCTAAGCCAAACACTCACTAAATTTGTGAGCCGTATAAGTTGACTACAATGCCTAACTTATAAGCAAACTGTGAAATGATAAAGACGATTGCCTGCTTTAGGCGCCCAATTTTCAATTGATTTCCTTTAAAGCACGGTTAGTTCCAAGAAAAAAGGTGCATATGGTCACTTTTCTAATTTTAGTGCGCTTAAGTGAATTTCCTTAACGCCCTATCTTGATTTAACAGAATATTAATAATTGGTTCCCATGTTTTTTTATCAATTCTTTGCTTAATATAGATTGACTTAAAACGCAGTTTACCATCTCAAAAACTACTATCTTAATTACAAAATATAGTAGACCTTCTGCGTAAGTTGCAATTTTCGTAAAAAGTGTGAAAAAAAATAGTGAATAAACTAACCAAAGTTAATTCCCATGAGCCTAAGATACCTAAAAATCAAAAAACATCCACAAACATTTTTACGTTTATTTGGAATTTCTCCTGACCAATTCGAAAAGATTATGGGAAAGTTGTACCGATTGTGGGAAAAACGAGTTATTGCTCGTTACAAAAGACCAGGTCGAGACTTTAAGCTGAGCCTCGAGGATATGGTCTTGATGCTTCTTTTGTATTACCGTTGCTATATTACTCAAGAGTTTATTGGTTTTCTCTTTAACAAGGTCAAAAGATTTATTATTCTGGGAAAAAGAAGCGCCATACTATTAAGACTGAGATTCGAATCACCGCTAACAAGAGGATTGTCCATGTATCCAAGGGTAGACCAGTATCCATCCACGACTTTGCTCTTCATAAACAGGAGCCACCCGTTCCTGATGGAACAACCGTTTATGCGGATTCGGGTTATCAAGGTCTGGATAAGAGACACCCTAATTCTGAGATTCCTTATAAAGCTTCGAAAAATCATCCGTTAAATGAAGAACAAAAGGAATATAACACGGCTTTATCTTCTTTCCGAGTGCATGCGGAGCATGTGTTTGCGAGCATGAAAACATTCCGAATTCTCTCACAGAGGTATCGTAATAAACGTAAATGTCACAAGGTTAAAGTTAACATTATTGCAGGTATCGTGAATATGAAGAATGGATTTGCTTTTGTTTGAACTTATCCGGGATAGGTAAATTTTATTTTTAGACATTTTCTAAGGTGGGATACTCTTTTTCTACTTACGCAGAAGGTCTAGTATTTGGATTAACAAAACTTTCTTTAACGCCTCTCTTAAGCAGGTTTTGCAAAAATGATATATCACCATCTTAATGTTTCTGACAAAATTTATAATGAAAACACCAACTGCTTCGTGCTATTATTGGCTCAAGCAATGTTAGTGTTTCTTGCACATAACTTAATTTAAGCTTTTTTAAATGGGGCTCGACTGCTCAAACAGCAGATAATACCCTAGAAAGTCCATCTCAATATTATAGCGCCTATAATATTGTATTTATGTTATTAAATGTGATGTAATATTTGACGATAAAAGATGATTTACGCAAGCTTAATTATATATCCTCATAGCAGCAAATTTTTTCTTAACTCCTTGTATTATGATCTATTTCCCCAAATTCTATGAGTATAAAAAACTTAACTAATTTCAGAATAAGAGTAATTGTTGAATGATTAATTCTATCATAGCCCAGCCAATAAATAGCTTTTCTTTACAAGCGAAAAGTCCATTTAAATGGATAAAAGATAATTATCTCTCTTTCTTGGCTTATGGTATCATTTTTACTGTCCAATTGTGTGATTTTTACAATCTTGACAGCGCTTCTTATACCCTTAAAATCGCATTATTCTCATGGCTGGCCCTAGAACTTAATAATCCAAAACATCTTTCTTTATTTATTTTTCCTGGCTTATTTTTAATGAAACAAGCTCCAAGCTCCCTTGGTTTTAATGAACTATATTTCATGCTTATATGCGGCACTATCTTCTTTCACTATATTTATAAAAATAAGTTCTCTCTTATGACACAGATAAGCCGTCAGAAGATAATTTTTGTCTCCGCTTTGGCACTAGTTCTTTTTTCAAATTTTTTGAAAGCTTGTTTCAGTTCAGATATGACCATATATGAATGGATACGTGGGTTTTTGCCTTTCACCTTCATTTTACTTTGCTTACCATTCACTGAGATTTACAATAACGACAAAGAAGCATTACAAAAATTAAAGTTATCTTTATTTTTATTATTATTTTTATTTTCCTTGCGTGTAATTTGTTATTATTTGCTTCATCATCTCTATGAGGATCAATGGTATTATTATGATGGCCATGAATTTATTAGCATTTCCACAAACGACCTTGGTAACTATAATCAAGATTCATTATTCTTTTTTAAGCAGAGAATTACTGCTTTATTACCAGAGTCAACAAATCCCATGGTTCCATTAGGAGCAATCATTGGCCTAATTCTATCTTGTTGGCACTCAAAGAAATCAGTTCAGCATAGCGGGGTCCTATTAAGTATAACATCCATTTCAGCTATCACTTTAACCGCCACAAGAAGTATGTTCTTAAGCGTTATTTTATCCACGCTATTATTGCTAGTCATTTCTTTGATTTACTATAGATTTTTATTACTTACATTACTAAAGAACGTGGTTATATTAACACTTACTACAATTATTACTATAGTTTCTTGTGGTTTGAGCGATGTTTATTTTAATAGATTTTTACAACTGTACAGTTATATTTGCGACTCTATCTTAGAACACGAAGCTAACGCAAGACCTAACAAAATTAATGAAATAAATGCAGAACCTAACAAAATTAATGAAATAAAT
>CAZITL010000026.1:0-6999 GCA_964542195.1 uncultured Verrucomicrobiales bacterium | reverse complement strand
ACCTAACAAAATTAATGAAATAAATGCAGAACCTAACAAAATTAATGAAATAAATAGAGGGATACTCTTTGATTATTGTAAAAGCCAAAAAACATCCTTTGAGAAAGACGTTAACATCACATCTAGACTGGTCGAATATCAGATAGCATTTGATATTTTTAAAAAATCCCCTCTAATTGGAGCAGGATTTGGGGTTAAACATGAAATGAAATTTGATACAGGCTTTGGTCACATTCTTCATCAAAAGGTTGCCTATGTTCATAACTTCTTCTTTTATATGCTCATGTGTTGTGGGATTTTTGGTTTGTTATTGTACATCATTATCTTGTTTTACCCAGGATTCTATATATTTCTTAGTGGAAAGCCCGATCTCGTGGGTTTATTTATCATGGCATCAACTATCTTTTTAGCCTCTTATGCATCAATTTTTGCAGCATTTAGGCTCATCAGTTTTAATGTTATCCTGGCCTTATTTTGGATGGTTATTCATTCAAGGTTTATACAGAAAAGGGATCAAAGTTCATGTGTGGCATAGGCGGAATTGTAAGTCCAAACCCAGTTAATTTAAGCATGATCCATGAGATGATGGATATCCAAAGCCATCGAGGCCCAGATGGGCAGGGTTTTTTAATTTACAGTAAAGAAGGGATAACTATTAACCCAGAACGAAGTAATAATATACACGGGACAGTTGCCTTAGGACATCGTCGCTTAAGTATCCTTGACACCTCTGAATCTGGTTCTCAACCAATGTCATTGGCCAATCAGCGCTTCTGGATTACCTATAACGGTGAGATTTACAACTATTTAGAATTGAAGTCTGAACTCCAACAAGCAGGGTATCAATTTAAGACAGGTACTGATACCGAAGTTATTCTGACTAGCTACGCAGCATGGGGTGTTGATTGCTTTAAAAAATTTAATGGGATGTGGGCTCTTGCAATTCTCGACCTTGAACAAAGAGTTTTAGTGTTATCACGCGATCGATTTGGTGAAAAACCTCTACATTATTTTCAATATAACGAGAGTTTGATCTTTTCGTCAGAAATTAAGGGGATTATTGCAGCTGCACCTCAAGAAGACTTTACAGCAAACACTGCCCTTATAACCGATTATTTGCGTTTTGGCGTCGCTAATCATACAGATGAAACATTTTTTAAAGAGATTAAAAGTTTCCCTCCCACATCGTATGCAGTTATATCCCTCGATCATCCACATCATTGGACCCCCAAAAAGTACTGGCATCTTCTAGAAAATGAGGAGATATCTGCCATAAGTTTTGAGGAAGCCAAGCATCACCTTCAAGAACTCTTCTTGTCCTCCCTAAAATTACGTTTGCGAAGTGATGTGCCTGTCGGATTTTGTCTTTCTGGAGGGTTAGATTCTTCATCTATTGTATGTGGCGTTGCAAAATTAGCATCACATGATCACTTAGAAACTTTTACAGCAGTCTCTGATCTTCCACAGTATAGTGAAAAAGATTGGGCTGAATCTGTTATTAACCACGTTAAAGCTCAGCCAAATTTTATTCAAACCCAGGTCAGTTCTTTTCTAGACGAACTCCCTCAACTGTTGTGGCATCAAGAAGAACCTTTCACCACGACAAGCATATACGCACAGTGGTCGGTCATGGCCCAGGCACGCGGGAAGTCTATACCCGTTTTGCTTGACGGACAAGGAGCTGATGAAATTTTATGTGGCTACAGAAAATTTTACCTTTTCTATTTACAAAATTTACTTAAAAGGAAAAACATCTCCCTGTTCTTAAAAGAATCATTTGCTTTGATGGTGAGGGGAGATAGAAATATCCTTAACTATAGAGACGGATTTCGCTATCTCCCACCATTTTTACGAAACAAATTAGAAGGTAAAGGACACCAATTTATAGCCAATAATTTGCTAAATAGCCTTATTAACCTTGGCTCAAGCACCACGATTGCTCAAAAACAGCATGACGATTTATTTCACTTTAGCCTTCCCTCTTTATTACGATATGAAGATCGGAATTCTATGGCGTGGTCAATTGAGTCTCGAGTACCCTTTCTTGACCATCGACTTGTAGAATTCTTAGTATCCCTTCCCGTGGAATATAAACTTCATAAGGGTCTAAGCAAATATATTATGCGACAATCATTTACTAATTTTGTTCCCTCAAATATACTGTCTCGACGCGATAAAATGGGATTTGTAACCCCTCAAGATGTTTGGATGAAAGGGCAATTAGGAAACCACATTCTTTCCCAATTACAGGCATCTAAGTCTTGGTTGAAGAATTATATTAACCTTCCTCAGCTAGAAGAGTCCTTGCAGCAAGGAAAATCATTAAACCAAATTTTTAGGGTATTTATTTTAGATCAATGGATTGAAAAATTTAATGTTAGAGTTTGATGTAACTTTCGAGAATGTGACTGCCTGTTTATGCTGTGGGGCACATGATTCCCAATTTAATTCCTATGATCAAGTAGAAGATTCTCTCTTGAAAGAGATCAATCGATACATTTTTAAAGAAGGCATGGCTTTTCCAATCATCCGAAATCAAAGGATTCACTGCAATCAATGCGGTCTTATTTTTATGTCACCAAGATTATCTGATGCTAGTCTATCCCTTCTCTATCATCACTGGTACAAGTATGCGTACGATGCCATTTTTGTTGATGAAAACATTATAAAAGATCGAGAAAAAGAATTCAAAAATTTCCATTTGAAAACCGTTAATCGTTATTTTTCACAAAAGGGTACACTTTTAGATGTAGGTTGTGGATCAGGATTATTTCTAAGCATTGCAAAACAATCCGGATGGAAAACCCATGGTATAGAATTTGACAAAGAAACAGCTCATAAAGCCAGATCAATGTATGATATAAATATACACACTGGGACATTACATGATGCAGTTTTCGAGTTAGACTTCGACGCTATTACCCTGTTTGATTATTTAGAACACACAAAGAATCCAAAAAAAGATTTAGAGAGGCTGCACGGCATGCTTAAGGAAGAAGGGCTTCTCTTCATCCGATTGCCAAACCAGGATAGCTTGCAGTCTAAATTTATGAAAGAAAAGTGGGTTGGATATATTTCAAATCACCTTTCCTATTTTAACATCAAGACATTGACTTATCTCTTAAATAGTTCGGGGTTCCGTGTTAAAGAACACAATTGCCATAATTACATAACCCAATATGACCTTATTAAGAAAAGTATTAGACATATATTAAAAAAAATAGGTTCAAAAAAGATTCCCGGCCAAGACACCATCTCTTTCCCCCATCCGTTAGAAACCAAAACGTCCAAAGCTAACCAAATCCTCAATTATGTATATTCTTTTCTCATGGAGGAATTAGATTTTATCGGCGGACTTTTTAATAAAAGCAACAATCTAATGGTTATCGCGGAAAAACAATAAAATGTCATATATTAAAGCTGTTTCTTATGTATCTATCGTTACGGTCATAACTAGTCTCTTAGGCTTTTTAAGAGAAATTTTGATTGCTAAAAATTTTGGAATTGGTTCAGAGATTGATTGTTTTGTGGTTGCTTTTTCCATTATCTCCTTCGTTTTTTTGATATTTAATCCGACAACGATTCAATCTTTATTCATGCCAAGCTATCAAGGATTTTTAAAGACAGGAAAAGCTCAGGAAGCCAGTCAAATTTTTAATAGTTTCTTTCTTATTCTGTTTATTATTTTATCGTTACTCTCAATGTTTATTTATTGCTTAGCAACATTTTATGTGCCATGGATTGCGCCAGGGTTTGATGAAAATCAGGTTCAATTGACTATAAAATTAACAAAAATATTAACCCCCTTAATTTTATTATTCGGTATTTCCAGCCTATTTAACTCCCTTTGTAATTCCCATCATAGTTTTGTTGGTCCCCTACTCACACAAACATTGAATAATTTTTGCGTCATTGCGTTCTTGATGGTTTCAGAAAATAATACAATCGTGAAGCTGTCTTATCTTTATGTTTTTGGAGCCGTAGCTGCCTTTTTTCTTATGACGGCTTATACAGTTCCCTATATAGAACGAAACTTTAGCTTTAGCAGACATTATGTACTACGCTCAGTTGGAAAAGAGTCTTCCTTTTTATTTCTGTTAATTATCTTTGACCAGATTGCTGCCCTTTTTCAAAAAACAATTGCATCCGGCTTAGATCAAGGTAGTATTTCTTCACTAAACTACGCGTCAAAGTTGGTTAGTTTTCCCGTAAGCATCTTTGCAATAGCTATATCCACTGTTTCCTTTCCTATCTTGATTAATACGATTCAAGAAAAAACCTCAAAAGGATTAGAATCAAAGTTAGATTACCACTTTAAACAAGGGATTATCTTAATTATTTACAGTCTTTTGCCAGCTACTATTTTCTTCATAGTGGAACGGTATAATATTGTTTCTATATTATTTTCCAGCAAAAATTTCGATCAAATAGCAGTGGATAAAACGTCAAGCGCCCTTCTTTATTATGCAATTGGCATGATTTTTCAAGGCTTACTTATATACCTAAATCGTGTGTACTTTGCCCATAAACAAGCAAAATTATTTGTCAAACTCGGTTTGATCAGCGTTGTTATTCATGCCATACTATGTTGGGTTTGCGCCCAATTTATAGGCCACAGTGGTATCGCCTTGGCTACAAGCGTTTATGCCTTAATCAACATTCTACTCCTGTTCTACTATATGAGGACTTTCTCTCCTCTTCATTTTAAGGTGTCCACATTAATTAAACCAAGTTTATCAGCTATTATAACCTTGGTTTTACTCCCCCAATTTCATAGTAAGGGAGGTGTGTTAAAATTATGCATTCAAGCATTTTTAACGGTAATGCTGTTTTATGGCACACTAATTTTATTAAAAGATAAGAACTTAAAAGAGATTATTAGGACAGCCTTAATGTCTAATGGTAGTTTTGCCAAATTATTTAAATTTTTTACTTCAAAGGCTAAAAAAAGAGTCAATCTTGATGCTTGAACCTCGCACCATTAATCAAATCTGTGATGAAACTTAAAATGAAATTCAATCAACTTACGACGAATCTATCTCGTTATTTCTCAAAAAGTGGAAGTGTTTCTTTTTGGCACACACCAATCAAATTCTATGATTATGATTTTTCAGGGTTGCAGGGTTATTATATCGACTTGACTGCAAAAACCCATTACCAGGGACCTTTCTCTGAGGGGGTTCCCCTACTAGATTACAAAGGTAATATTGGATTACGCTTTAATCCATGCGCAATTGCCCAATATGGTTTGGGTTGGTACCTCAGATATATTAATGGTGAGACCGAAGCCCAGGAACACGTCAAACGATGCGCCAAATGGCTATCTGATAATTTATTTCCTCATGATAAAAAGACGCTTTTTTGGCAATATGACTTTGATTTAAGTGCTTATAATGTTAAGGCCCCATGGGCTTCTGCCCTAGCCCAAGGCCAAGGCATTTCATTATTACTTCGATATTATTTAATGACCAAGGATGAGCAATATCTTGAAAAGTCTCGGTTAGCCTTGAATGGAATGTTGTTACCCATTGAGCAAGGTGGATTATTATATCGAGATGGTCATCAAATTTATTTTGAAGAAGTCGTTTCTGATCGCCTAACCGCCATACTTGATGGCATGATATTCTCAATTTTTGGAGTCTTCGATTACTATTTTGTCACAAAAGATTCTCAAATAAAAAAAACTCTAGATGAAGCCCTTTTGACCATTGCCGAAATTTTGCCCAAATATGATTTAGGCTATTGGTCCAGAGCCGATTTATATAGTCAAAAGCCACCTATGATAGCAAGTCATTTTTATCACAACCTGCATGTTGAGCAACTTAAAGCCCTCTATAAGCTAACCCATACTAAAGTATTTGACGACTACAGTCGCAAATGGGATCAGTATCAAAAGTCGCGCTATTTATCATGCAGGGCCTTTATCCAAAAGTCTTACTTTAAGCTTACCCGCTATTAGTTATTTGATCGTTAAGAAAATCTGTTGGACAGTCTAGCCCCTAGGTAGTAATAAGTGACTTTTTCAAATCATTAATACCACGTATCTTAGGATATAAGGTTATAATATTCCTAATCTTTACAGGGAATAAATTATGTCTTTAGTGGATCCATCAAATTGATTATCCTTTATTTCTATTTTTATGGGAACAACTTTTGAGTTGATAAAAATTGGACAATTAAAATTTATTGCATTCATATAAAATAAATTATCTGTAATTGAGGAATTAGTAAGGCTAACCATTATTGCAACGCAAAACCCAATATTCTCAAGAAATGTATTCCGATTAATATGGATATTATCTAATATTTTCTGTTCTGAGTCTTTAGCTCTAAAGTATATGCAATTTGTTGAGCATTTAAAAAACACATTCCCAACTATAGAAACTTTGTCAACACTACCTAAAAATTGAATCCCATAACAAGAGCTTTTCTGAATATTATTATGTGATATAATTGTATTGTTAATATTTCCAAGAGTTATACCGTCTCCTGTCCCTCCTCTTCCAGCCTCTTCAATTAAATTATCTTTAATGGTGAAACATGAACCTGAAAAAAATAAATTATAAAAAGAATTTCTTTTAAGTCTATTGGATCTTATCTTTAAGTTATTACTCTCTAAAGCCATCAAAACTCCATGGAAATCTTCAAATATATTATTTTCTATACAACCTTCTAAACAAGATGATCCAAGGATTGCTGCCGAATAGGGAAAGTAGCTGTAAAAACTGTTTTCTAACAAGCTTATTTTCTTAAAATTATCATTATGACCATGAATAAGCATTGTTGGTGCCGAAGTATCAAAGTCCTTTTTTTCAAGAATCAGATGGGATTTAAATAAAACACCACAATTGGATAAACTAAAACTTAACCCAGAAAAAGAAAATACTGGTAGATGTGGAGAATATTTATCCCTTTCAACAATAATACTACAATCATCAATAGATAAAGCGCCTTCTGAATCTATTATAAAAGCACCGTTTTTATCTATAAATATAGTTT
>CAZITL010000025.1:0-28320 GCA_964542195.1 uncultured Verrucomicrobiales bacterium | reverse complement strand
CATAACTTAACAACCTAACTAAAACTGGGAACAACAAGAAAAATGGTGCCCAGAGCCGGAATCGAACCAGCGACACAGGGATTTTCAGTCCCTTGCTCTACCAACTGAGCTATCTGGGCAAACAGAAAAGTCAGATTCAGGTAATATTGTGTATAGAAAAAATTTCACCTGATGTCTACAAAGAAATTTGGCTTTTTGTAAAAATTAGCAGATCGGCCCTAATTTGGTCTTACTGCCTAAAAGGTGGATATGAAAATGGGGAACTTCTTGGCCACCATTCATACCCACGTTAGCCACTACACGAAAACCGGTTTGAGTAAGACCATATTGCTCAGCTATTTGCGCAGCAATTCGATAGAAATGACTGATAGTATCTGATGGAGCACGGGTAGAAAAATCATAAAAGTCAACATACTCCCCTTTGGGAATAACCAAAATGTGGGTAGAAGCTTTGGGATTAATATCGTAAAAGGCTAATACCTGATCATCCTCAAACACAGGCGTACATGAAATTTCTTTGCGCAAAATTCGGGCAAATATGTTATTTGGATCATAGGACATGGAAAAAAACCTCTTTTAGTTTAGAATTTGCCTGGTTCTTTCCTAAAGGTCAAGGTGTTCAATAAAATTTTAGGTGTTATATGCAACAACAAACAACTCAATCTTGGCGAGGCACGACCATCATTTCTGTACGCAAAGGCAACAAAGTTGTCATTGCTGGCGATGGTCAAGTCACCCTTGGAAATACGGTCATTAAATCTCAAGCAAGAAAAGTTCGCAGACTTGCTAATGGTAACGTTATTGTTGGCTTTGCTGGAGCAACGGCTGATGCTTTTACCTTGTTTGAACGGCTTGAAGCCAAATTGGAGATGTATCCAGCTCAATTGGCTCGCGCATGCGTTGAGTTGGCTAAGGATTGGCGAACCGATCGTTATTTGCGCCGCCTTGAGGCCATGATAGCTGTAGCAGACAAAAGCACCTCTTTGGTTCTCACGGGCAATGGCGATGTGTTGGAGCCAGAAGATGGATTGATCGGGATTGGCTCAGGGGGAAGTTTTGCCCTTTCTGCAGCCCGCGCACTTATTGACGTAGAAGGTATTGATGCAGAACAAATTGCCCGTAAAGCCATTAAAATCGCTGCTGATATTTGCATATATACCAATCATAACATTATTGTAGAGAGTATTGAGTCATGACGGCATTAACTCCAAGAGAAATTGTCAGCGAATTAGACCGGTTTATAGTTGGCCAGGATGAAGCAAAGAGAGCTGTCGCTGTCGCTTTGCGCAACCGTTGGCGCCGCCAACAACTCACCAAAGAACTCAAAGATGAAGTTCTGCCTAAAAATATCCTCATGATTGGTCCTACAGGGGTCGGTAAGACAGAAATTGCCCGTCGTTTGGCCAAATTAGCTCAAGCCCCTTTTTTAAAAGTAGAAGCAACCAAATTTACGGAAATTGGTTATGTGGGGCGTGATGTGGAGCAAATCATCCGAGACTTAACCGAAATTTCCATCCATATCACCCGTGAACGGCTGAAAGGAGAAGTGACCGCCAAAGCCGAAGTTCATGCAGAAGAACGGGTTTTAGATGCTTTGGTTGGCGAAAGTGCAAGTGCTGAAACACGGCAAAAATTCCGAAAAATGTTACGTGAAGGCGAGTTAGCCGATAAAGAAATCGAGATTGAAGTAACCGATTCATCATCCCTTTCTATGCCTTCTATTGATATTCCAGGCGTTCCTGGTGCTCAAATGGGAATGATTAATCTTGGTGATATGTTTGGAAAAGCCTTTGGAGGACGCACTAAGCTGCGCAAAATGAAAGTGACTGAGGCCTATGATGTGCTCATGGCAGAAGAGTCCGATAAACTTTTGGACCAAGATCGCGTCATTCGCGAAGCCATTGAAGCTGTAGAACAAAACGGGATTGTGTTTATTGATGAAATAGACAAAATCTGTGCCCGCACTGAGCGTCAAGGTGCTGATGTCAGCCGAGAAGGTGTCCAACGGGATTTACTGCCTCTTATTGAGGGCACCAATGTAGCCACCAAGCATGGCACAGTTAAAACCGATCATATTTTGTTTATCACCTCTGGAGCCTTTCACCTCGCTAAGCCTTCAGATTTACTCCCAGAATTGCAAGGCAGACTTCCCATTCGTGTTGAGCTCAAAGCCCTTACCAAAGATGACTTTATCCGTATTTTGACGGAGCCTGAGGCCAACTTGATCACCCAAGCCAAAGCCATGATGGCCACCGAAAGCCTCCAGTTAAATTTTGAAGAGGCAGCCATCGAGGCCATTGCGAGCCTGGCAGCTAATGTCAATCGCGACGTGGAGAATATTGGAGCACGCCGTCTGCATACCATTATGGAAAAATTATTGGAGGAAATTAGTTTTAAAGCTCCTGATATGAGTGGGCAAACCATTATGATCACAGCAGAGGATGTTTATAGCCGAGTCGGCAGCCTTGCTCAAAACACAGATTTGTCCAAATTTATCTTGTAAAATGATGGGGATCACCCCATCATTTTAAAATTCTTAGAAAATTTTGGATAAATAATGACGCACCATGAGCAACATTTTTTAACCGTCCTTACGCCTTATAAAGCCTTAATTTCTCGTCTTAATTTAACTTCTCATACCATCTTAGAATTTGGCATCGGCCATGGCGAAATCACCCAATTCATTCTTGATCAAACCCCTAAAAGAGTGATCGGTTACGAACTTGATCCCCATCTTGTGGAGATTACCCACCCCAATCTTTTGATTAAAGGCGGGGATTTTACCAAAAGATCTTTCGATTTCTTGCACTCTGGAGGCCCCTACGGGATCATCAGTAACCCACCCTATTCAACCTTACCTTTTATCAAGAAACATATTATAGATCGGTATCACATTAATGATGTTATCCTGATGATCTCCCCTAAATATCGGGATCTTTTCCCTGATTATTTTCACTTACTTACCTTTGATGGTACTGCCTTTAATCCTCCCTCCGCTTCTTCTCATCACGTTTATGGATGGGGATTTAACTTAGCTCAAGAAGGAAAATTGTCATGATTATTATGCTGACCTCAAACTTGAGGAAATTTGAAGAATACCAAACGATTTTGGGCCTTTATGGTCTTAAACTGGAACGACGTGAACCCGTGGAAGGCAAAAAAGTTATCCAATTATTTGAAGAAAATGACAAAGTCGAATTTGTTCTTCGAGAAACCAGTGATCTCTACAATTATTCAACCCACGAAGTCAGTCCTAAAACAATTCATTTAGAGCGAACTTACAATAAAGCTGAGCTTATTGTTTACCGTCTTGACTCCTCTGGTACCACCAAATCCCAACGGTTTATTCAACAAATTGATGGATATATTGATTTAACAAAGAAGTCCTTTGATGAAGATACCTTTGATTGGGATGATGTTTTTGTGGTGGCTTCAACTCAAATGACCTATCACGAAATGAAAAATCAAGGGCTGAAAAAATCAGCTCGCGATTTGGTTTTAGCTGACTTCTTTAAACATTACCTCCATTACGATCAACGTATTGACCTGCAGTTCAATCCCCAAAACAGTCAAGAAACGGTGGATTTTGATCGCTCTGTCTATGCTTTTATCCAAGGCAATCCGTATCTTAACAATAAGCATATGACTGACTATCATCTCCAAAACATTCTGAAGTCCGTGGTCAAGCAAGGACTTTTTTTTCGCTCTGCTGCCAATCGACGAGAAAAAAATTATTGGTCACCCGGCCTTAACGGCGGCATTCCGTTAACGCCAAAGCGAGATGATATTCATGAAATTACATTTATGTTTCATGATCTCATGCATTTTGCTATGCCTGACCTCGTCTTTACGGGGCAAACAGATTTCTTATCTCGCAAAGTATATGTGGCCTATAGGATGATTAGCGAAGCCGCAACCTTGGTCTTAGCTGACATGCTATTCGTCGACACCCTTGCTAAATCTGGAATTGATTATGACTTTTCCAAGCGACGCATCTATCCTTTATTTCAAAAGTTAGATTTGGATTTTCAAGGTAATTTTAAAGAAGCCATTAAAGAACTTATGCTTGCAAATGTGCGGTATGCTTTGCTGGGTGATGATCTGGGATTTCGCGCATTATTTATGGATAATGATCACGAGGCCTTGGAAAATTATAAAGGCAAGTATGAGCAATACTTTATAGCTGATTATCAATGGACTGCAAAAAATTTTGATCATATGGCCTCCCGATCTTCCGTTTATAGCCATTGGATTAACTTAATCGGACGGGATTTATTTAAAAAAGCGCGACTCATGCTCCTGGATGAGTATGTTCAGCATATTAAAAGCAAATATCTTATTTCCTCTCAAAATTTAGAGGGCATTGTTTATGCTGTCTTTGAGTCAGTGTTTGATGAAATTATTTGGCCAGCCTTAAGGCAAGCCCCTTCTCTTAATGAAGAAGAAGTCATCTCCAATGCCTTTAGGCGATACATGATTGGTCAATGCCTGATTTTTGCAAAATATCCTTTTGTGAACGGCTCTTATACCATGGGGGAAAAACTTTCCCAGTATTTGCGGGAAAAATCAGTGTTTACACGCCATGACATTCACACACTACGCGCTTTTTACAACTTGTTTGTTGATATGCTTGCTGAAGATCGTGTGATCTCCCAGGATGATCAAGGCGTCTTTAAACAAATTCACCCTCTATTTGATCCCTTTTATGTTTTTTACGAATCTAAAACCCCTCAATTTAAAGCTATTCAAGCTTCTGCCTTGAATGCCATGAAAATGAAAGAGGCGGCATGATGAGAAGGATTGTCAAACAAATCGATAATTGTGTGGTCATAGATCAACAAGCTTTGTGGGAAGAGATTAAAACTGTCCCTTCCGAAACTAAACTTACCGCATTGATGAAACACGCAGGCGTAATGTTCTTTGATGAAGAGTGTCGCTTTATTGCTCAACCTGTTGTAGCCTTAGCCGGCATTGGGGGTATTCCAATCCACCTCAATGACGTTCAAAACAACAATGAAATTGGCCTATCCATTGCACCTGACTATCCTTTTGCTCTAAAGGACCTAAAGAAGGTTACTCAAACCACCATGGGCATGAGTGCTTTTTACTCTTATCTCAATCCCAAGAACATTACCGCTGGAGATATGTGTCAGGTAAGCTTTAACCACGGCCATACATCGATTGCCCACACAACGGTGGTCAATTTACTGGTTTTGGGCCATTCTTGCGGTGTTGAGAATGAATTTAATAGTCAACGAGATCTCATCCATATCTCTCGTTTAACGGTGGCGCGCACCCAAGCCCAAAAAAATCCTCCCCTGGTCGTGCTTGAACCCGATCACCTCCCCTATTACCGAAGAGTTTTAGACCAAACCCAAGATATCTTGGCAAATTCTCCGCCCAGTTTATCCCAAAGAGAACATTTAGAAAGTCGAAATCTTCTATTTCCTGCTGCTAAAGGCAGTGTGATGATGATCACAGCCAGTGTGAGAAATCTCCAGAAGTTGATGTCAGGCATTGAAGATCAAGGAAAAGAACAAGAATATAAAAGAATCTTAATCCAAATGAATCAGATCTTGAGTTCCATTTGGGAGGAACTTTTTGCCTCTACTCTTAACCTTAAGGCTACTTAAAGGAGCATCGTTTGACCAAAGACTCTGTTTAATGAATAAAAATCGAGTCTTGTCATTCATGGCCTTCTTGGGAATGTTCAAGAATATAACTTAGATGCTGGCTAACCAATCGCTTTAACTGTTGCCGATATTCTTGTTCCTTCCTTGGAAAGGTTACCCCAGCTCTATACATATAGATTTTTACCTGATTCATATAATCCTTGTGCATAAACAACCTGATTTGGGGCATAGCATGGGTCAAATCAATAGGAGCAGCACGATCATGCTTTTTACCAAAAAATGGATTGTTCAAATTTAGCTTCGAATAAATTTCTTGACTTAAAAAGTCTTTTACGAGCGAGTCCGTGGGTTGATTTGCAGATAAATTAGCAAGTTGACTTAAAAATTCTGAGACGGGAATAATATCCTTTGTTGTTATTCCATAAGCTGCTGAAATGTATGTTATTTTATCTATGACAGATTGAGGAATTAAAATTTGAACCAAGATACCCGATTCATCATAAGCCGGAAAATAATAGTTTTCATATAATTCTTGGTAAGCTTTGTAAAGGGAAGCAAATGTCGGTGATATCTTATCTGTGGGCGTGATATCTAAAATGAATTGTTCCAAAAGACTATAAAAATCCCCCCCCGCATTTCCTTTCAAAAAGAGCTGAAAAGTAGATTCGCCTGTTTGCAACATGTTGCTCCAGGGAGAAAAATTAGTGGACAACAGACACTTTTCAGCAATAGGAGAGCGATCATTTCCGCTTTTAATTTGCTCTAAAATTTCATCGGTGCATTTATCATAACTTACTCTCATATATATGGAATTATTTTCATCCCTTTTTATTTTAGATTCGTTTAAGTGCTCCAATTGATAATCAATTTGGCGATTCAATTCCGAATAAACGTCATAAAGAAAACCAACTCCTGAGTTAATGCTTGTATATAGCGCTGAGAATTCTTGTCGATTAAATTTGATCTCAGTGGCTACGCTTTGCTTAAGAGATAGGACAAATGATTGTAGGTTACTAAAGGGTAGACTAAAAAAGTTAAAAAGATTTAGACCTTGTCCATGAACGTTACCTGATACGATTCCTTTAGCACTGATAGGATGAGCTAAGACCTCAGTTAGAATATCAATTTTTTGGTCAAAGGGTATCAATCCGATAACATCAAGGGGAAGCTTATCTATAGGCCTTAAATCAGAAGAACATAAGGCTTGGAAAGCATTTTGATCACCCAAATTTAAACATACATATTGGATAGATTCCCGAGTGTTGTGCAAAATAAGATCAAGAAGGTGGACACTAGGGCTACTATCCCTTGGAGAAGAAAATCCCATTTCTTCTCCTCCACCCCGTTCATCTCCTTTGATTGTTGTTGCACTGGATAATCCATGGGGAGACATTTGCATAGCTTCAGACTTCCATGAAAGGCAAAGTGTAAGTAGGAATATCATTTTCTTGAACATAAGTTTCAACCTTTCATGTCGAACGAAAATTCACGAAATTTTCCCCTTTCCACCTGATTCTCATAGATTACCAAGGCAACAACCGCTCAACCACTTGATATCCCCAGGGTTGACTGGTGATATCGGTAATGTCACCACGGCCAGCGAAGGAGAATCGAGCTTCAGCAATTTTTGAAGAGTGAATGGTATTGCCAGAAGAAATATCCTCACGACGGACAATACCATGAATTTCCAACTCTCGAACTTCATTGTGGACGCGGACTTCTTGCCGCCCATGGATAACCATGTTGCCATTCGGCAAGATTTGAATGATTGTGGCAGCAACTTTTGCCGAAACAGTGTCTTTACGATCATAAGTTGCCTTACTGTTTACGGAGGGTTTAGAAGTTGTTTTCACCAAGGGATTGGGAGTCACAGCTTTTGGAAAAACATGATTGAGCTTAGACTCATACCCAAAGAAATTGGGCACCGTCACATCATACTTCGCATCCCGTTCTAACTTCGGATTGGAGTCAAATTTCGCGGTATCATTAAGATCAACAATAACGGTTAAGATATCTCCTGTTCGACCAGCCCGTTGATCTTTAAAGAAGGCCCGAGATCCTGTTTCCCACAAGGAATTTACTTTACGTGGATGCCCTTCAGGAAAAGGCATGGGCATCGATACGGGTTGATAATCAGAGGCTAAAGTCGGATCTTGAATATGACTGAGTTGGGGGGGCTCTCCGACCGTTGCTAATCGTTGTGCTAAATTACAGCCTGAGAGTAAAACACTTAACAAAACGGGCGTGGCTAAACGATAGATCATGATTAAAATTCCACCGGTGTAATTTCTGCACGATTGTGATCCAGAATGCGAGCACGAATCTCTTTTTTCGACGAGGAAGATTGAAAACGAATGGTCTCTCCTTTAGCCCCATCTTGCAGAGCTGTGGCAACGGCCGTCACTGACATTCCTGGCACGCGATAACTAACGGAGACAGTATCTCCCTTTTTAACCAACAAAGGTGCCTTTAGATCTGATCTTAATAAAGGCTGACCTGACTGTAGGACTCGAGTATGGGCAGTTTTCCCGATAATATCTGAAACCTGACGTATCATATTGGGTGCTAAACGATTACTAGGTATTTTTTTCCAATCCAGGTCTGAATCGGCAACGATTTCACCCGGGCTGATCGGTCGAGTTAATACAGGCACCTCGGTTAGGGGCTGAATTCGACCTGTAATTTTAACGGCTACTGGGGATTGGAGCCAAGCTTCAAATTGCCGCTCATTATCACTTAATGTAACTTTGTCAATAGCAATTGATTCTCCTTGGAGCTCCAATTTACCTTGCGCGAGTATCACATCAAAATCCTCAATCCCTCGGATTTGAGTTTGGATATGATCTTTAATAGACTGGGCAATGTCTTGAGAGGTCAAGACCTGGCCATGTACCGTTGCAATGAAGAGGAAAAATATCAAAAATCTAATCATGCTTTTGCCATCCTATTTGATGCTTCCATCATGGAATCGCCTGTATTAATCACTTTGGTGATTTGCTCATACCACCTCTGAATCTTAATCAAGTCAGTAATTTCTTCAACGGAATTAACGTTGGAAAGCTCCTTCCAACCCTGCATAATGTAGCCCCGGTTATCAGAGTTGGGAACTCCGAGAATCGGTGTACCAGAAGCAGGGGTTTCAATATATAAATTATCGCCGATGGATTTAAGTCCGTTATTATTCACAAAGGTGGCAATTTGAAGTTGGCCTAAAGTCGTAATACTCCCATCAGGTAATTCTACGGAGACTTCTCCATCATTGTTGATATCAACCGCAACCGCATTGTTGGGAATTGTAATGTTGGGAATGAGGGGATGGCCAGCAGGGGTGGTTATTTGTCCCGTAGGACTGACGGTAAAAGTCGCCATGCGGGTATAAGCTATGGACCCATCAGGCCTTGAAATTTGATAAAAACCATCGCCTTGTATAGCAAAATCAAAAGGTTCTCCCGTATTAACCATATCCCCTTGAGAAAAGGAGCGATAGACACCCATGGCCTTAACCCCTGAACCAATTTGCAAACCTGTGTTATTTAAGGTTCCTGTAGACGAGGTTTGGGCACCCACCATGAGTAAATCTTGATACGGTAAGTCTTGCGAAACCAAATATTGACGCTTAAAAGCATCAACCCCTTGAGCTGCTAAGTTTTGGGATTTAATGCTTAAGTGAAGCTCTTGAAGCTGTAATCCGGTCCGAGCGATGTTAAATGCGGATGAAAAAGTCATCTTTTATCTCCAATTTAATTTAATTTTTAACCACTATTTCTTGCTGAAACGTTAATCATCTGTTTTACTAACTGATCTTCTTCCTTTAAAAGTGCTTGAGCTTGTTCGTAAAGCCGTTGAACGGTAATCATATTTAAAGTTTCTTGAATGGGATTTACGTTAGATTCTTCAAGCATGCCTTGATGAAGAGTTACATCGACAGCGGGTGTAAAAGCTTGATTGGATCGATAAAGACCATTACCAATAGCCTCTAGCTGTTGTTCATCGGCAAATTGAACAACGCCGAGCTGACCTAACACACCTTTTTCACTACTGATCGTCCCATCAGGTGCAATGGTAATTTTACCTGCGTCAGCCGGAATGATAATCTCCCCCCCACCTGCGTCTAAAACTGCTTGCCCTGATGCGGTAATGAGTTTTCCTTCAATATCCCGTTGAAAACTCCCAGCTCTGGTAAATGTATCTCCCTGAACGCGGAAATATCCTTTTCCTTGAATGGCCATGTCCAAAGGATTGCCCGTGGGTTTTAAAGCACCTTGACGGGTATCACGTTCTACTGAAAAGAGTTCTACATAAGAAACGGATCTCTCACCTGGAACTTGATAAGGAACTTCATGGCTTTTGGCAACGAGCGCTTTAAAACCTGTGGTGCCCGCATTACTTAAGTTGGACGATGTTGCCTCCAAACGAGGCCATAAGGTTTCTTGAAGAGAAAGGGCTACAGTTGTCGTTCTTTGAACAGAAACATTGGGCATTTTGGCACACTCCTAAATATCTCACAGGAGGATAAGCAAAAGCCGTGCCAAGTTTGGATTACGAAGTGACTTTTCCCAACCAGTGGTTGATAGTGGGTGAGGATAGATAGTACTCCCGTTGAGGCAGAAGTTTTAAACCATCAATGGGATTGTCGATGAGAATTTGACGTGCTTGTTCTACCATTTCGGGAAAAGAGGCGGTTAATTCTTGGCCATAAGTGTAGCGGAAACCTGCTTGATAAAGCGTATTAGCCATGCGCATTTCAATAAACGGGATATCTTTGCCGATCTTGATCCACAGCGGGTAATCTAATCCTGTGGAATGGAGTGGATTTAAGTCAATGATGTATTTACGGGCAGTAAGGGCCGCAAAATATCGCAGAGGGTCATCCTTCAAGTCGGAAAATGTCTGGGGTTCTGGTAATTTTTTACCATCCAGATCCCACAAATAAGCATAATTGTGTGCCTCAGCCCAATCCCAAAACGACACATCCAAATCTTGGAGCCATTCATCAATAACAAACACCGGAATACTCTGACAGCCCAATGCTAAACTAGCCAAAACACTATGGTGACCATCGGCCAAAATCATTTTATTAGTCGTGCGGATAACAGGCACAGCGACATTTAAATCGAATATACTTTTGTTCTGATGGTAGCGAAAATCGTATTTCTGGGTTGAGTCATTGAAAATGGCATCACCATCGCCCAGAGCTTTTTGAATCTTATCTTCGACATTTTTCTTTGAATACCTTACCTGGGAGGGAAAGATATAGGCGAGGGAAGTATAGAAAGATTGCTGAAAATCCATAGGAAAAAAAATAAAAATTAATAAAATATTAATGAGTCTATATGAAAATTATTAATAGACATATACAATTTTTTAATATGGTCTAAATATCAAAAGGTGAGTTCATGAACCATTTACGTCTCACAGCCCTCAGCTTGGCTATTCACCTGTCTTTCAGTTCCCACTCCTTCGCTTCTGACAAAGAGGATGTTGCTTATGATGCCCAATTAGCTGAAAAAAGAATGCTCCATCGTTCCTTTGCAATCCATTTGCGACCCTTTGAAAATGATTGGACTGAGATTAAGAAAAAGAACCAAGGTTATTTTTATGGTTTATATGAAAATGGGGCACGAGACGATTATCTAGAACGCTCAAAAAAAATTAATGACATCTTCAATGAAATTTTTTTTGATGAAGATAATCCTGATCCAGAACAAGAAAAAATTGTCGCTGACCTTAAAGCAAAGATGATGCTTCGTCATTACTACAACCAACAATGCAAAAGCATTCTCAAGGCATATCCGAACAGTTATTCAACATTCTTCTCCTATACCCCATCAGAGTTACACCTCATCTTTACCCTAGAAACGCTGGCCATTAAATTGCAAGAATATATGTTAGAACAATTGGAGACGATTCGCTCAACAGGTATTGAGATTGATGAAAAGATTGAAACAGCGATCAAAGCCCCTCCATTGCACCATAACTATCATGATCTTTTTGACAAGCAACTTAAAGAACTCCAAACGGTTGGAAAAGCAAGTTACTTAAAGAATTGCCAAGAACAGGAGATAGAACAAAAAAGGTTGCGTGAAGAAAAACGTCAAGAAGAGAGACGTCTTGCCATGGAACGCAAAAAAGAGAACATTCCTATGCCCCCCCCTTTGCCCTCAGGTCTTTCAACCGCAACCCCGTCTAAACCATCTCTTCAAGGCCGAGAAGCCCTCATGAGTAACCTTAGTCAGGTCCTAAGCACTAAGCGTACGCAATTGAACACGGTGAAGGTGAATGAAACATTGAGTCCAAAACCATCCCAAAGGAATCTTACAAAAACCAATTCTTCGCTTCCCTTTTTAGATGAGTTAAGAAAAGTAGGTGCTAATCCTCGGGCTCTTTTGAAACCGGCTGGAGATCGCGTCTTGGAAAAAATGGTGAAAAAGGAAGATTCAGAGTTATTTAGATTCTTTAATGAGTCGATGATCACACGCAGACAAGCGATCCACCCCTCTGAACATCAAGAATCAGAAAAAGGTGTTCTTGATGATTTTGAGGATTAATAAAACCATCGGCTGAGGGAGGATATCCCTCAGCTTTCTTAACCAAAATGGAAATTCATCCCAATCATGATCACAGGATAAACCTTAACCCACTTTTTGCTATTCATCAGATCTTCAGCTTCATCCTTTGCACGTTTTTGAAATTGGGGATTTCCTGCAGCCTCACCCGTGGAGCGGACCTTGGCACGAACTTTGCCTTGGAAAAGAGCACCTGCTTCTATATTAAATGAAACTCGATTATTAAAAAACCGTGGTGAATCATACCCACCCCCTACATAGGGCACAAAACGGCGGAAGCGATATTTAGCAGTAATTTTTCCTAATTCC
Source organism: uncultured Verrucomicrobiales bacterium (assembly GCA_964542195.1). GTDB lineage: Bacteria > Pseudomonadota > Alphaproteobacteria > Paracaedibacterales > Paracaedibacteraceae > CAZITL01. The sequence goes on along the minus strand of CAZITL010000025.1, from coordinate 15,812 downwards.
ATACTGGTGTAAGGGGCATCATCTCTACCAAGCAACGTGCCCATGGTATAGGTTTTCTTCAAGGTAATTTTGGACCGGTTATATCCAACACCCCCACTTATGCGAAATCCCCAACCTTTGAAAAAATACCAATCGGCAAATGCCATAAAGGTCATGGGGCGGAATTTAACATCATGGTAATCTACATCTTCGAAGGTAATTTTCTTCTTGTAATAATAGAAACCACCACCTGCAAACCTAACCCTCAGGGTATCATTGAAATAATATCCCAACTCTCCTCGCCCCCCCAGAGAACCTGCATTCGCACCCACATAAACCCGTGATGTCCAGGGATCGGTGCTCGATATGGGATGAGAATGAGCAGGAGAAAGAACGGTAAGAAAGGTAAGAAAAGTTAATATTTTGTACCGCATTGACTCTTTCCTTTAAAATTTAACTTAATTTCTTGTAGTTAAACTTTTAAACAAGAGCAACTAAATTCTATAACTATCTCTTGTCACAAAGGATTGAAAAACATTAGATATAGGGGAAAAACCATGGGAATTTGTAAAGGGGCAGAAGGTTGAACAAAACTGAAATTATTAATGCTTATCATGACCTTTGTAAACAAAACCATTGGAAAATCGATGCAACACAAGAACAAGCCTTAAAAGTATTAAACCAAACCATTCAACCTCCCCCATCATGGGTTAATCGACTGTTAAACGGTTGGTCCAAGAAGTCTGCTCCTTATGGGGTTTATCTTTATGGCGATGTGGGACGTGGAAAAACCATGGTGATGGACCTTTTTTACGAACATATAGCCCTTAATAAAAAGCGGCGATGGCATTTTTCTGAATTTATGGCGCTCATTCACAAAGAGCTCAAAAAAGCAGCAAAGCAATCCCGCACCGATCAGCCTATTAACCATGTCATTGATAACCTCATTAAAGAAGCGGATTTAATTTGTTTAGATGAATTTCAGGTCACAGAAATTGCTGATGCGATGCTCTTATCCCGCCTATTTTCTGGCTTATGCCAATCTGGTGTCCAAGTGATATTGACCTCTAACATCCATCCGAAAAATCTTTATCAAGGAGGCCTTCATTATGAACGTTTTTACCCTTTCATCGAATTACTTCAAGCAAAATTTACCATCTTCCACTTAAACAATGAGGCCAATCGAGATTATCGTCGCTTGGCTTATCATCCTCAAAAATGTTATTTTAACAAGAATAGTCCCCAAGCTTATGCGGAATCTGAAAATCTCTTAACTCAATTGACAGGCACAAATGTATTCCATTCCAGTATCCTTCATGTCAATCAACGGGAAATTATATTACCAAGAACTGCCAAGAAAACCGTTTGGATCTCTTTTAAGGATTTATGTGGGACAGCCCTCGGACCCAGTGATTATTTAGTTTTATCTGAAAACTATAATCTTTTATTCTTAATCGATGTCCCCGAATTGACTGAAGATCTAAAAAATGAAGCGCGTCGCTTTATCTCGTTGATTGATACCTGGTATGATCAGAATCATTTGCTTGTGATGATTATGGAAACAGATTTGGACCATCTTTTCACGCTTTATGACCCGGCCATCCCCTTTAAGCGGACCTTATCCCGTTTAAAAGAAATGCAGACCATTAAATATTGGGGAGAAGAAGCGTAGTTTTTGTTCTCTTTCTTCTTAAGAAAATAGATATAAATTTTTGTAAATTTTCCATAAAATATCTCTAACAACCCGTTCTAGAGATATACCCATGACAAATTCCCTACATCGAGACTCCTTAACCTTGAATCCTCAACTGCCAAGTAGAGCGCATTACCTTCTACACCAAATGGGTATTGAAGATCAAGCTTATCAAGGAGGGGATATCGTCAGCTATTCTCCCATAGATGGAAGCGAACTTGGATCGGTTAATTCTATTCCAGAACACCTCGTTCAAAAAACCATTGATCAGGCCTATGGCGAATTTATCCAGTGGCGAACCGTGCCAGCCCCTAAGAGAGGGGAACTCATCCGCTTATTTGGGGAAGAGTTGCGTCACCATAAAGCTCTTTTAGGGGAATTAGTAACTATTGAATGTGGCAAAATTCTCCAGGAAGGTTTAGGCGAAGTCCAGGAAATGATTGACATTTGCGACTTTGCTGTGGGTTTATCCCGCCAACTTTATGGATTGACCATAGCCAGTGAGCGTCCCAGCCATAGAATGATGGAGACATGGCATCCTATGGGCGTGGTAGGTCTGATCACTCCGTTTAATTTTCCCGTAGCAGTATGGGCCTGGAATTTTGCCCTTGCGATCGTTTGTGGGAATACAACCCTATGGAAACCCTCGGAAAAAACACCTTTAACAGCCCTTGCCTGCCAACACTTATTTGAAAAAGCCTTGAAGAAATTTGGCCAACCTCAACGTCCGTTATCCCAACTCTTATTTGGGGGCAAAGAGATTGGCGAAGCCCTTGCATTGAACCCAAAGATTCCTTTGATCAGCGCAACCGGTAGCACCCTCATGGGTCGAGATGTAGCCCAAAAAGTAGCCCTTCGTTTTGGTCGAACCATTTTAGAGTTGGGCGGTAATAATGCCATGGTCCTCACTCCATCAGCCAATCTCGATCTTGCAGTACGAGCCATTACCTTTGCAGCTGTTGGAACGGCCGGCCAACGGTGTACCACCTTGAGACGCTTGATGGTTCATTCATCCTTGAAAGTAGAAGTTATCCAACGGTTGAAGAAAATTTATAGCAACCTTCGTATTGGTAACCCTCTTGAGCAAAATACCCTTTGTGGTCCCCTTATCGATCGTCAATCCTATGAACGCATGCAACACACCCTTACAAGAGCGAAAGAAGAAGGCGGCATTGTTTTTGGCGGAGAGCGGGTATTAGCAGAAAAATATCCTCAAGGATACTATGTCCAACCCGCGTTAGTGGAAATGCCTGGCCAAACGCCAATTGTTTTAGAAGAGACCTTTGCCCCCATCTTATATGTCTTCTCTTATGAAACTTTGGAAGAAGCCATCGCCCTCAACAATCAAGCTCCCCAAGGTCTATCCTCTTGTATCTTTACGGATAATATGAGGGAAGCAGAACTGTTCTTGTCTGCAGCAGGCAGCGATTGTGGGATTGCTAATGTAAACATTGGCCCCAGTGGAGCTGAGATTGGTGGAGCTTTTGGTGGGGAAAAGGAAACGGGAGGGGGGCGAGAGTCAGGCACCGATTCTTGGCGCAATTATATGCGTCGCGCCACTAACACCATTAATTATTCCACTGATCTGCCGCTCGCTCAAGGTATCCAATTTGATGTTTGAAGAAACTAAAGAACTTCCAGGTTCTTTTCTTCTAAGTTTTTGGGGATAATAGATGAAGCAAAACTCATTAAGAGTTTTTCAATCTTCTTTCCTTATTCTGGAAATAGAGAGGGATTTTAATGCAACCTCTCTATGGTCCAGGGGCCTTAAAGACTGGGAGGCTTGGATGAAAAAGATATGGTGTTATCTTCGTCAAGAATGGGATAAGGGATTGCTTGAATATGCTGTCGTCATAGCGTTCATGGTTATCATCGTCACCTCTATCGTTGACATGTTAAACATGACATCCAAAAATCTATCACCTATTTCAAACACCCCCTCCTCCTTCGCGCAGGAATCTGCCAACAAACAGGATTTATAATCTTTTCCATTCTCAAGGAAAGTGACGGATCAAATGATACAAATTCTATTATTTTTTATTCTTCTACCGAGCTTAACAATTTCTTCTTGGGCTCAACCCGAAGCCAATAAAAATGTTCAAGACAAAGGGGTTGCTCAAGAATCGTTTCGCTCAACGGCCAATCTTGAACAAGAAACCGATGAAGCTATGAAGCAAAAGAAGATCGACCATCTTTCTCCTGCAGAGGTCAAAAAGCTTCGAAATCAAACCAAACTCAATATCGTGCTTGACCGCATCCAGCCCTATATCGATCGAGGCTTAAACATTCCACAAGCACTATTGGATGAACAAAAGAAGTTAGAAATTGAGATCAACCAGCACAAAACAATGCCATTAAGCCAAGGCGAGAAATATTCTCGATAATACCCCTTCCAAGAGATTGTCCTCTTTGAAATTATAAATTTGGATAATTTGATCAAGAGGTGCTGTCATGACGCGATCTATAACTTCTCTTTTTATTCTCACGCTCTTGATTGCTGGCTGTAATACCATGGAAGGCCTTGGCCGAGATGTGAAGAAAACTGGAGAATCCTTAGAACAAACAGCGCACAAGAATAAACCAAAATCCACCCCTCATGAGCGTTTCAGTCTTTTCCCTGATTAAAACACTCTATTACAGTTATGAATGTTGGAAATTCGTCTACACCCCCTGGTTTTTTTGCTCATGACTGATTTTCAGGGTGATCGTAACCCTTCTCCAATCATTAAGAAATAACAATGAAAGCATGTATTGCTATACCTCTTTACCCTTGAATGAGTCAAAGACCAGGGAAGAGACGTTCATTTATTATTTTGATCTTAAGTATAGAAATTGTAACTTTGACCAAAAATAAGCCCAACAACTTGTTTGATTTAATGTTTCATGTCCTTCATGGGAAACGTTATATTTTTGTTTTACTTTAGGCACGTTGTTCCCAATAGCTGTTAAATAAAAATAGTCAAATTGGTTGGCTTTAGGATAAAGATAATTTCCCGCAACATCTTCCTTAAAATATTTGATGTTTCCCGATGAATCATCCGCAAAGATGACCTTTTCCACGGTTTCCATCTCTTTGGGGGAGTAGATAATGTAAGGGGCGAAGGCTTTTTGACGGTAATAGATGGAGTCTACCAGTTCATCTTGAATAGATGCAACCAACCCAAGATGGAAATAATTCATCCCTTGATATTCCCCTTTAATAATTTGGTCTTGATCTTGAATTTTAAGAGCTTTGGCCAAACCTAAATCTTCAAGACGACCAAGCGTTTCATCAAAGTCGTTCCAGGCACTGGAAACGGCAACTCTTACTCCCATATCAATAAGCTCAAGGACAATTTGAGTTGAACCATATCGTTCTTGTGTGGGGTGGTTCCCAGGGGTAGATCTATTCGTAAGGGTGCCATCCACATCAAAAACAACGGCAATTTTAGATGGATTTATCCCTAAACTGACATGATCTCTGACCAACCGATAAACGCTTTGAATATCATTTTCTCCTTTATGATCTTGAATCTTTCTGGATTTAAAGCCAGGACTTAACTCCAAAATTATTTCGTGAGAATGGGTCGGCAGAGGGACCAGATAGAGTGAAAATAAATAAAAAGCGAATTGTTTTGCACAAGAATAGTGTCTCATGGGCCGATCTCCCTTAAATTACAAGCTATGCTATGATAGGTCGAAAATTTGAGCTCGTTAGGTTGAGAATAAGAATAACTTGGATAACCTAAAAAAATCGATGAGTATAGAGTATCGAGAAAAAGTTAATGATGGGTAAACAAATCATTCTTCTTGAGGAAGACAAGTCATTAAGATTAATCATTTTTGATATATCTAGGTTCTCGTGAACAAAAAGGTTGAAAAGAGAGTTTTATTAAATCGACGCTTCACCAATAATTATTAAAATTTTACATAAATGTTTTGGTAAAGTATGATCAAGATAGAAATCATTATTGTAGCGGTTTTAAAACGTGGAATCCCAAAGCCTTCTATCCGATGGATCGGCAAAAAAGCGAGGACATATTGGCTCCATTTTTCCTTGGCGGCGTTGGGATATTATTTGTGCAACTGTAGCGCTTAACATTATATCCCTGGTTGTTCCTCTTGCGATCATTCAGCTTTATGATCGCATTATTCCCAACGCCTCCTTTGAAACGCTTTCGGCCCTCACAGCAGGCATCCTCATTGCCGTTATTTTTGAATCGGTATTAAGATTCTGTCGCGCTCACATTCTCAATTGGCTTGGTATGATTTTTGATTATGTGACCACCGTTGGTGCATTTAATCACATCATCCACGCACCTACTTATCAAACCAACAAAATTGGCATTGGTAAGCATGTGGAAAATTTGGAAAGTATAGCAGTCTTAAGGGAATTTTTGGCGGGCCAAGGATTTTTAACCCTTTTGGATATGCCCTTTATTTTTATTTTTATTGGGGTTATTGCCTATTTATCACCCCCTGTAGCCATGGTTCCAACGGCCGTGATCATTGTTTTTGTTGTGGTCGGTTTATGGTTAAGCATTCACCAACAACGAGCCTTAAAGCAACGCCAAGATATTGATGATCGTCGTTATAGTTTTATTGTCCAGATTTTAAACAATCACTTTACCCTAAAAACTTTAGGCATGGAGGAGTTGATTTTAAGGCGTTATGAACGCATTCATGGTCAATGTGCCATTATTGAAAATACCATCAACCATTTAAGTGCCACGTCTCGAGATTTAGCGACCATTGCGACGTACGCCATGTTTGGAGGCATCGTCTGTGTGGCTGCTCTTGAGGTCATTGAAGGGCGCATCTCCTTAGGTGTATTGTCTGCTGCCATCATCTTGTCCAATAGAGCTATGCAACCTTTTCAATCACTCATGGCCACATGGGTGCGCTTTCAACACTTAACTCAAGCTAAGCAACGATTCAGGGATGTGTTTTCTTTGGATCAAGAGGTAAAAAGTCACAATCCGGTGCATGTTCGCGGTAAGGTTCAATTAAATCATATAACCTTTGATTATCCTGAGTCATCAAAACGTGTGCTGGATGGTCTAAATTTAACTGTAGAGTCTGGGCAGATTGTCAGCATTCATGGCCCGAATGGTTCAGGAAAAACAACCATTGCTAGTATTCTTATTGGCAATCTTGAGCCTTTGAATGGACAGGTACTCATCGATGACACGCCTTTGTCGGCATTTATGGGGCCTGGGTTTCGTCAACAGGTATGCCTGGTCTCTTCAAAAAATCTCCTTTTCCATGGAACCATTTTGGAGAATCTAACCACTTTTCGCAAAGGTCCCATTGAAGATGAAGCGAAAAAATTATCCCAATACTTTGGCCTTGACTCATGGGTAACCAACATGCCCAAAGGATATCAGACCTTTGTCGGGGATCAACTCTTCCTCCATTTGCCTGAGGGAATCCAACAAAGGATTTGTCTGATACGAGCCCTTGTAAACCATCCGAAAATTTTGATTTTGGATGAAGCGAATACCTCTCTGGATATTCAAGGAGACGAACTTTTAAAGCAGCACTTGCTTCAACTTAAAGGTCAAACCACAGTCATTTTCATTACCCACCGACCGTCCATCGAAGCAATGGCTGATGTAAGCTATGATTTAATTGATGGCAAATTAGAGCGTAAAGTGCCTTTCAGTTCTTTGGTCCCTGGCGGATCATTCTCTCACGTACCCCCAAAGAAGAGTACTTACTAATATGTTTAATTATCTAAATTGTGTCAAACCGCTCTTGAATGCTTTAGGTTGGCAAGGAAGCTCCCGACGTATTTTTGAAGTGGTTCCCCACCTACAAGATAATTTAGACTTGGTAGATTTGCGCAACATGATGGTCCACTTAGGTTTTGTCAGTCGCAAGCTGAAAGCTCGTGTCAATCACATTGATAAGGATAAAATTCCCTGTTTATTTATCAGTCACAATAAAAAACACATCTTCGTGATTCATCACAAACATGGAGATGAACTCAGCATTACCGATTGTGAGACAGGCGAGCGAAAGTCCATTCCCACATCAACTTTTTTACGGGGCCATATTTATACCTTTCATGAACTAAAAGAAAGTCAGCCCTTACCGGGTCAACACTGGTTGTATCTTACCTTGCAGCGGTTTCGACCTTTTCTGTTTAGGGTTCTTGGCTGGTCCTTTTTTATCTCCCTTTTAAGTCTCATTACCCCCATATTTATGCGGGCTATTTATGACTTTGTTATTCCCTCCTTTTCCAGTGAAACGCTAGTCTACTTGGGAATCGGGTTAGGTATTGCGCTGCTTGCTCTTTATATTTTAGATGAGGTCAAGGCCAAAGTCGTGGCCTATGTGGGGGCTCGCTTAGATGTGATCATCAGCACCGAGATCATGCGGCATCTCCTCTTCATGCCCATGCAATATATGGAAGGTGCGACGGTTGCAGCTCAAGTGGCTCGCCTTCGTCAATTTGATATGATTCGGGAAGTGTTTACGGGACCTTTTGCCCACTTGTTGATTGAAATTCCTTTTATCCTCATTTTCATCATTGCCTTGGCGGTTTTCGGTGGACCTGTGGCCTTTGTGCCAATTATTGCAATTCTTGTTTATGTGGTTATGGGCTTTTTACTCTTTCCCAATATTCGCCAAGTAACCCTGGAAAGTTCTAGAGCGGTTCAAGAACGGCGAACTTTTTTTATTGAAACCATCGCCAATTTGCCCTTTGTCAAGCAATTGGCAGCAGAATCCGTTTGGTTGAAGCGATACCGTGAGACCGGAGCCCATACCTCTTTGCTGACACGTAAGGCTGAGCGTATGTCAGCCATGATGATTAACCTCAGTCAAATCTTTTTAAAAATCAGTGGGGTTGCAACCATTCTTTGGGCTACCCTTAGGGTCATTGATGGAACCATGAGCCCTGGAAGTTTGATGGCTGTGGTGATCTTGGTTTGGAAGGCTTTATCGCCGATTCATGTGGTGTTTTTGATCTTAAGTCGCTTGGATCAAATTCGCGATAGCATTAATCAAGTGAATCGGCTTATGACAGTGCCCACAGAAAAGCATTCTCCGCGCCCCAAGGCTCTTAAACTTACCGGACATATCAAGTTTTCCAATGTAACCTTCCGGTATCCATCGGATACCACACCAGCCATTCAAGGCATTAATTTTGAAGTTCCTCCAGGCGAGATTCTCGCAGTCATTGGCAATAATGGATCCGGGAAGACAACCTTAGCCAAATTGTTGTTGGGCCTATATCCCACACCGTTGGGACAGGTTACCATTGATGGGATGGATGTGCGTCAGTTTGATCCCATCCAATTACGTCAATCCATCGGTTATGCTCCCCATTTGGTCCAATTCTTCCATGGAAGCATCGCCCAAAACATGCGCCTGGTCAATCCTGAAGCCACAGAGGAAGAGATCATCTCCTGTTTGGAGAAGGTAGACTTAAGGCAAGATGTGGAGAAGTTACCTAAAGGTCTTAATACCCGCATCGATGATCGGTTTTTGGCTCAATACTCATCTGGGTTCTTGCAAAAATTAAATTTGGCCCGGGCTTTGGTGCGCAAAAGCAACCTTTTGATTCTTGATGAGCCAGGCAATAACCTTGATTTGAAGGCGGATGAAATTTTTAAAAAAACCATCTTAGATCTTAAGGGAAAGGCAACCATCATCTGCATTACCCACCGCCCGAGCCTTGTGAACATCGCCGATCGGGTATTGATGCTTCATAATGGTTTCACCCGGGCCTATGGGCCAAGAGATAAAGTATTAGCAGCAATTTCAGGAGGTCAAGTATGACCGAAAAGGCTATGAAAAATTCTGATCAAGAAATGAGTTCTGAGGCAAAGGATCTGTTGCCCAGCTTAACCCAATCCATTCATTTAGAAGAGTCCAGACCACCCCATCGCAGTCAGTTGGGGATCTTGACCATTTGTTTCATTCTTGTTCTCTTTGTGGGTTGGGCTGCGGTAACCCCCATTGAAGAAGTCGCCATTGCCCAGGGACAAGTGACACCCACTGAATTTATCAAAACGGTCCAACACTTAGAAGGTGGGATTATCAGCGAAATTTATATCAGTGAGGGGGACTTTGTAAAAGAAAATCAAGTTCTCATTCGCCTGGATGGAAAAGCGGCAGCCTCTGAACTCGAAACGTTGAAAATTCGCGAGAAAACCTTGCAAATTCGAGCCGAACGTTTAAGAGCGGTGGGATTAAATGTCCAACCGGATTTTGCCAAGTTTGGCGATGACCTTAAAAGTATTATCGAGGATCAAAAATCCATTTACGACGTCCAAATCAGAAATCGCAATGATCAACGGGCAGTGATTGAAAAACAATTGGAACAACGCAAAGCCCAATTGGCCATTCAATTAGGTCAAGAGCAGGATTACCGCGAACAATTAGCCGTGGTGGAACAACAAAGAGACGTGAACAAACAACTTTATGAAAAACGCCTTTTGACCGGAACGGAATACCGCAAATCTGAGGAGAACCTGACCAAAGTTCGCAAGGACCTCAACCAAGTGATGAATCAGACCCAAGAAACACGCCAATTGATTGCTGAGGAAGAATCACGATTGTTGGAATTAGATACCCGGTTGCGCAATGAAGCCTTAAATGAGATGGGCAACGTGACCACAGAGCTGGCTCAAGTCACCGAGGCCAAAGCCAAATTGGAAGATCGGGTCCAGCGACTGGAAATCAAAGCCCCTATTGCCGGTATTGTCAAAGGCATTAAAAATCACACCATAGGTGGCGTGATCCAAGCGGGGGCTGAGATCATGCAAATTGTTCCTGTGGATGCCCTGGAGGTTGAAGCCCAAGTACGCCCCCAAGATATGGGCAATGTTAAAGTTGGTCTTCCTGCCACGGTTAAAGTTTCAGCCTATGAATTTTCCCGCTTTGGTGGCATTCGTGGACAATTGAGATCCATTTCAGCCTCGACCTTTGTGGATGATAAGAACATTCCTTATTATAAAGTTTATATTTCTTTAGAGCACGCTTATGTCGGCAATAACCCTGAATTGAATCGCGTCACCCCGGGCATGACGGTTCAGGCAGATATCAAAACGGGCAAAAAAACCTTACTCCAATACTTGATCAAGCCTGTCTATAATGCTTGGCACGGGGCCTTTAGAGAAAAATAGAATGGCTTAAGAGTTTTTTAATGAAACAAAGGTAACCTCGAATTTGGAATAACCATATAGATGAGGTAACAATCATGACCAAGTTGATCGCGTTAATCACCAGTGCCTTTGTAGGTTTTGTTTTTACTCCTAATGCCCAAGTCTCTAAGGCTTACGCCCTTGATTTTGTCGAAGATGCCGTAAGCGGTGTTGAAGATGCATTTGGCGGAGGCGATGAGGGTTCAGACTCTGATGATTCCAGTGATGAAGACGCTGACTCTGATGATTCCAGCGATGAAGGATCTGACTCCGGAGATGAGAGCATGTCAGACGAAGGCTCTGATTCTGGAGACGAAGAACAAGTAATGGAAAAGAAAGAAAAAAAGCATAAAGGTAAACACAAAGGTAAAAAAGAGAAGAAGCATAAAGGCGAAAAAGGAGAGAAAAAGGGTAAGAAGCATAAAGGCGAAAAAGGAGAGAAAAAGAAAAAGCATAAAAAGGGAAGTTCAAAGTCCAGTCATTCAGGACACCATAAATCTAAGTCCCATTCTAAATCTAAATCCCACTCAGGTCATCACCACGGGGAATAATAAAGTCTCCCTGCCAACGTCTGTTGACCGGATGACCCACAGCCTGGAACAAATTCGTTCCAGGTTTTTCTTTTAATCATTAGTTAATCTTTTAATCCTTATCATGGGTATAAAGCGCAAATGTATGAATCAGTTGAGACACTCCAGAAACTTTGAAAGGAGTGGTTAGTGAATTGGGGGGGCGTATTAAATGGAATTGAAGATTAAAAAGCTAGGGATTGTCTTGTCTTTGATCATGATGACGTTAACCTTGTGTCAGTGTGGTGATGAGGAGGATTTAAAGACCTCACCTCCTAAACCTCCCGCCGCAAATCCTGCGCCTCCTGCGCCTCCTGCGCCTCCTGCGCCTCCAGTATGTCAGGCAACCCCTTAATATATCGAGGCGATAAAGGCCTCATAAATTTTTAAAATGCCTCTTTTACCTATTCTAGAGGTTCTCACCTCTTTGTTATTTCGTAAATCCTTCTTGCCTTCCGTTCACCAAAGAATTTCTTACCAAATGGTTAACATTTAATTGTTTATTGACAGAAAAGCTTAAAGAGCACGAAACTATTTATATAAAGTTTTATTAAAATTGTGTGTTGAATCATGGAAAGAGTTCAAGTTATGCCGTTGCACAAAAAATTAGGTCGTTATGCGCTGATATTGCTTCTTGGAGCCTCCGATGCTTTGGCAGCAACATTAACGGTAACAAATAACAATGATGCTGGTGCAGGTTCTTTAAGAGCTGCAGTAGCCAGTGCTGTATCTGGAGATACCATTCAATTTAATGCCGGCATAGGTGAAATTACTTTATTGAGCAATTTAACATTCACTCAGGATGTGAAGCTTGTAGGAAGTGATACAATCATAGATGGTGGAGGACTCCACAGAATCATCTACAACAATAACACTAATGGCAACCCCCTCACCATTGAGGGGGTTGGCCAACTAACTGTAAGGAATGTTGGTTCCGGCGGGTTGGAATTAATACAAAACTTCATGATAAGCGATGGATTATTTAAAAACGGATTTGGAACTTTCGTCATTGGAAATACAGGCGATGAATTAGTCTCTAATCCCTTAAACAGCTTCTCCCCATTATTTAGTCAATCAGAGGGTAGGACCATCAATAACGGTATTATCGAATCTGTTGCATTAAGTGGGGGAACCCTTATTCATAATGGGACCATTACCGGTACGCTAACTATGACGAACGGGCTTCTTGCAGGAAAAGGAACGATAAATGCCGTCGCTCCCAACCTTGAAGCTGGTATTATTATTCCAGCCGACATTACTAACCCCAACAACATATTTGGCGGCAGCCCCGCTACCCTTACCATAAATAGTGACGTTGACATTAAAAGTTTAGACGGATTTTCAGTGAGTGCTAGCCCTACTGCGGCAAGCAGATTGGATATTAATGGGATTCTTAATTTCCAAACCCAACCAAGCTTACCCTTAACTTTCATTGGTTTTTCAGATGAAACTGGTTATGTATCTACACCTACTGAAAGAATCGTGATTAGTACAAATGGGGCCATTACCAAAGATGGCAACCCAATAAACAGTATTGGTCAGATTTTTGATAGCACCACAGGCACGATCAATCTTCCCAATACGCAGCAGGCAATTCGTTATGACTTTGTTCTCGATGGTACAGGACAAAATATTCTCCTTAGATATTTCCTTAACGGATCTCCTGCAACACCAGATGTAGAACCCACAAAGAATACAACGATTGATGCGACTGAGAATGAAAACGATAAACTTCAAGATCAGGCTAAGGATGCTGCCCAACAAGGCAATCTTGGCCAACAAACCCAGACCAATTGCTCGTTTCTCGCCAGTCAAGGGATTGCCTCTTTTTCAGAAGTTGCCATGTTGAAACAAATGCAAGCTTCAGCAAATTTAACCCAATTGCGACGCACCGTTGATCATGCAGGTCTCAGGCATGCAATCTCACAAAACCCCAAGGATCTCCCCTCAGAAATTTTGCCCTCCAGACTGCCAGCCCTTCTCATCCCTGGCCAGGGGCAACATTTGTGGGTACGTCCTTTAGCCTCCCTTACACGCCAAAAGAAAGATGGCAGAGTGGGTGCATATGATTCAAAAGGCGGCGGTTTCTTGGCGGGATATACCTTTGAGCAGAATAAAAAATCAGGATTTGGGGTTTTCGCTGGCTTTAATGCCTCCAAAATTGAATATAAAAATAATGTGGGTAATACACGCATGAAAAGCCCCATTGCTGGTGTCAATGGTACCTATGGTTGGGATAATTACTTTTTGTCTGGTGTCGCGACCTACAGCCGCTCTCAAAGCGAACACCATCAATTATTGGCACCAGGATTCCGCGGACGTGGAAAACAATACCAGAACCTTTACAGTGTTAACCTTAATTTAAGCCGTCTTATCATTAATAAAAGTGACTGGGTATTCTTACCTTATATGGAAGTAGGTTATAATATTACCCACAACCAACATTACAAACAGAAAAGCTCTCAAGGTTTGACTGTCAGTAATAAGAAATATACATCTAGTGGGATAAAAGGTGGGATTGGTTTGAATTTTAGCAAGGTATTTTCTATTAAAAGTGGTCTTGTCCCTCCTCAATTTACCATTGGGTATCAGGGAAGAAGATTAGCCACAGGTAAGAAATATCGCTTTAAAACCAATCAAAGCGCTCAAACTCAAACAGGAACCGTAGCCAGGACCAAGAATAACCAAGTTCATTTGGGTATTGCCATGGCTGGTTTTATCAATAATACCTGGGAAGTGAGTGCTGGGTATCAAGCCTCTGTCTGGAAGCGCTACCACTCCCATGAATTCATGGCTGGGATTAAGCGGAAGATATAGGCGAGGATATATATGATGCGTTTAACCCAAAAAAACATATTTTTGAGCATGTTAGTTATGCTAGGTTGCTCAAATCATGTTCAGGCAACATTATACAAAAAGACACCTAATACTGGAATTACGGTAGTCGACGGTGCTGCGGATTACAATCCTAAAGAGAGAAGTAATCCTTCAACCCAAGCAATAAAACCAGGTCAAACACCAGTAGTCCCTCAGGCTTCTCAGGCTCCAGCTGCAGTTGGCAGTGTTTCTCCTGGTCAGGGTGGCGGACGTGCTGATGTTCCAGCAGCATCTGCAGTTGATGCAAATGTTGATGGAGTAATAGTTGCAGCAGACGCAGATGTCTCACAGGCAAATGAATCCGGATCTCTGTCCTCAAGGTATGATCAGGCAAGGCAAACTTACGCTGATGTCGCAGGTAACACAGGTGCAGCAGATGCAGGTACATCAGCAGACTGGGATACATCACTGACGACACGAAATGAAACTACAGCCTCAACGTATGGGCAGTCATCTGAAACTTACGCTAATACAAAAGCGGAAAGCGCAATCACATATGCAGATACAGGCAGTATGAGTGATGCAACAACTGCACGTGTAGAATATGGTTCTGCTGGGGATGTGGGTACGGCACCGCCCAGGGATTATAGAGTCGATGCGGGCGGAATTGCAGTGTCTGGTATAGATGTTGTGAGGAATGAGAGTGCATCTGAGGTTATTCTAGAACCATCGCATCAGGGCTCTATGCCTGAGCAAGCATCTGCATCTTCAGCAGTGGCAGATGCACGTTCCGCCGCCATAGAACAACGACTATCTGAGTTGGTACCACGTAAAGCCCCTAAACTTTCTTTAATAAACGCATCTTCTGCTCTTTTGCAAAAACACCCTTTGATTCAAAAGGCATTAAATATCGTGATGAAGGATGTAAATGATTCAGCAGAGGCTGCTGCAAAGAATGATTTGAAGGGTGTTGAGGATGCACAAAAAGAATTTTCTCGGCATTACACTGAACTTTTAAATACAATTATGAAAGCTCGGCAGTCTGTTTTGGAAAAACTCAGGAAAAACCCCAAGGATCCTTCACTAAATAGCGAAATGAAAGCATTTGCAGCGCTCATAAGAGAGATCACTAAGATGAAGGTAAATTATTCCAGTATTATAGCTTACAATAAAAATATTGCAAAACAACGATTTTATCTTTTGAGGAGGCTATCTTACTTGAGAGGCACCTCCGTATGTCGTGCCACCGCTTAAACGATTTCATACCTGTAGCAAATATTACGAAACTTATGAATTCATGGCTGGGATTAAACAGAAGATATAGGCAAGGAAAGAGAATGAAACGGTTTGTCAAAATACTTATACTTCATGGCATGATTCTGATAGCATTCACTCCACAATGTGCTTGGGCTCTATCAGGAGGAAGTTTTGATAACTTAAATGAACTTTTGAGAGGTATAAGTGGAGTGGTTGTAATTGCTACCAACGAGGATGATGAGGCAGTCGATCCACCAGAAGGAGGAGGAGGTGCAGGCACAGCAGGCACAGGTACAGCAGGCACAGGCACAGCAGGCACAGGTACAGCAGGTACAGGCGCAGCAGGTACAGGCGCAGCAGGTA
>CAZITL010000024.1:0-28514 GCA_964542195.1 uncultured Verrucomicrobiales bacterium | reverse complement strand
ATGTGCGATCAAATTACCAATGAAGGTAAGAAATCACTTGAGAAAGCTTTACCCAAGCTTAACATCATAGGTTAGGAAGTGATGGAGATGATTGTCATTCTCTAGAATAATTTTAATTATTCAGGGAGGTGGAAAAATTTAAAATTAGGAACATAAAGACCTAATAATATATTTCCCATCTCCCCCATTCTTAATCTTCCCAGGGGAGTCAGAAAGTCATAGTCCTGTTAAAAAAAACAATCATTCTCATATTACTATTGGGTATTCTCGAAAAGCTTTTTCAATCCAATAAATAAGGCTAGGTGAAATCATGATCCAAAAAACGATATTCATTCTTCTATTATTCGTGACCCAAAATCTCTATGGCCAAACCATTGAACTGAGCCATGAAGAATGTCGTAGGCTCATCATCCATCACAAACCGCAAAATAATGTGGAGTACACACCTGGTATTGACACATCAGGAAACCCGGTAGCGCCTGCAGATTTAAAGGGCAGCAATAAGTTTGACATTGGTAAATCGGTTATCATTGATCTTGATCTTCCTTTAAAAAAATATGCACCACGCGTTAAAAGAGGCCCAGGGGAAAATCCATATACTCGTGATGCGATTAGGGGTAGCTCCATTCATGTCGGTATTATTCATGTTGATGAACAAGGACGCACTTGGATTAATGGTCAACCTGTTCATGATGAGCTTTTGGAAAAAATAACGCGCGCATGTCAAGAAAAGTTTCCTGACCTTTGATGTAGACATTCCAGTTCTTTTTTTTTAAAGTCGATTGGATAATTGTAGGGAAAGATATATATAATGCGTTTATCTAGTTATTTTTTACCCACCCTTAAAGAAACACCAGCTGAGGCCCAAATAGCCTCCCACCGTCTCATGTTAAGAGCGGGGATGATTAATCAAACAACGGCCGGCATTTATACCTGGCTTCCCTTAGGGCTTCGTGTTCTCGAGAAGATTGAAAAAATAATTTGTGAAGAACAGGACCGTATTGGTTGTCACAAAGTGCTGATGCCCACCCTACAACCGGCTGAATTATGGCGTAAAAGTGGTCGCTATGAAGATTATGGCAAAGAAATGCTCCGATTTGTTGATCGACACGATCGTGAAATGCTTTATGGGCCCACCAATGAAGAAGTGATTACGGACATTGTGAGCCAATATATTAAAAGTTATCGCCAGGTACCTCAGGTCCTCTATCAAATTCAATGGAAATTCCGCGATGAAATTCGCCCCCGTTTTGGTGTGATGAGGGGCCGCGAATTCCTTATGAAAGACGGTTATTCTTTCGATTTAGATTATGACAGTGCACGTAAAACCTATGAACGGGTTTTTGAGTCTTATTTGCGAACGTTTGCCCGCATGAACCTAACGGCTATACCTGTTCGTGCGGACTCAGGTGCCATTGGCGGTGATTTAAGTCATGAATTCCAAATCATTGCCCCTACAGGTGAAAGCACCATCTACTATGATAAGGCCTTTGAATCATTAAAACGGGATCAGATGACCCTAGAAAATGTCAGCAAGCTTTATGCAGCAGCGGATGAAAAGCACGATCCTGCAAATTGTCCCATTGATGAACAAAATTTGCGCAGTGCCAAAGGAATCGAAATTGGTCATATTTTCTATTTTGGTACCAAATATTCCGAACCTTTAGGTGCTAAAGTCGTAGGGCCTGATGGTAAAATGATCACCTTGGAAATGGGCTCTTATGGCATTGGTGTCTCCCGACTGGTAGCGGCGATTATAGAAGCCAATCATGATGATCAAGGTATTCTCTGGCCTGAACCCGTGGCACCTTTCAAAATTGGGTTGATCAATCTTAAATCAGGGGATAAGAAAGCCGATACTTTGGCAGAAAGCTTATATCATGCCTTTACCAATCTGGGTAAAGAAGTCCTCTATGATGATCGGGATGAACGAGCAGGAACCAAGTTTGCTGATATGGATCTCATAGGTCTACCTTGGCAAATTATTGTTGGTAATAAAACCATTGAATCTGGAATCGTCGAAGTTAAAAATCGCCGTACCGGAGAGCGTATGGAAATGTCAATCGATGACGTTTTGAAAAAGCTTTAACGCATTCTTGCTGCAAATGGCCCGGAGCTGTTTGCAGCTTTGCATCAACACATTAAGGATAAATTCTATCAATGGGGAAAGTTTTCGATCGGAACCCATATTTTTATCTCATCGTAATTTGCCTTGTCTCTTATGGCTTTTCCCTATTTCACCTTCCCGTTACCGATCGGGATGAAGGTAGGTTTGTTCAAGCCACCAAACAAATGGTGGAGACGGGCGATTATCTAACCATCAAATTCCAAGAGGAGTTTCGTAATAAAAAACCTGCTGGAATCTATTGGTTGCAAGCAGCTGCTGTTCATCTTTGTAATCAACCTCTCAACTTGGTATGGCCGTATCGCATCCCCTCCCTTCTCTGCTCATTGTTTGCCGTCCTACTTACCTACTTCTTAAGTTCACGACTCTTTGATGCTTCGATTGCACGCACGGCTGCTCTATTGCTCGCCTCTAGTACCGTTGTTATTGTGGAAGCTACCACAGCCAAGACCGATGCTGCACTCTTGCTCACCACCTTGCTCGCCGTTGGGTTATTGGCCCTTGGATACAGGGATCAAACTAAAAGACTTACCCGATCTCTGGTTTTGGGATGTAGCCTTGCTGCTGGAGCGATGATTAAGGGTCCCTTGGTAATATTCTTTTTTGTCATGACGTTGCTTGGGCTTTTGTTTCTGGATAAGAACGGGTCTTGGCTTAAGGCCTTTCATTGGCCCTTAATCCTGGCCATCCCTATCTTTGTTGTCATTCCGTGGTTTATCCTGATTCAACAGGCCACAGGTGGGCAGTTTGCTCAGGATTCATTAGGCCAAGATTTTAGCCAGAAAATTCTCTCTGCCCAAGAGGGACATGGGGCCCCTCCTGGCTTTTTTACTCTTTCTCTATTTATTGGCTTGTGGTCATGCGCGTTATGGCTACCTTTGGCATTTAAAGAGGGATGGAAAAAAAGAACACCAAGTTTAACCTTTTGTTTTGCAGCGGTGATTCCCGCTTTTTGCGTCCTCGAACTCATTCCTACCAAGCTCATCCACTACCCTCTTCCTCTTTATCCATGGTTAGCCATGATTACTGCATGGGGACTCAACGAGATATCTCCTTTTCTCCGCTCTGGATTCAATAGATGGACACAGTATGTCTGGCTATTGATGACTTTCATCATGGCCAGTACTTTTGTCGTGATAAGTATTTACTTAGACGTTGATGCGACAACCAAAATTATCACCCTAAGTTTAGGCGTTCTTTTGTTGACCTTAGGTCTTATCAGTTATAAAACCCAACGTCCTTACAGCATTTTAGCAGCTCTGGTGATTTTTCCTTGCGCCTTGAGTCTTTGGCTTCCCAGATTAACGCCTCTTTGGGTTACTGAGAAAATATATGATGAATTGTCACCCCATAATTTATCCCGTCCCATATTACTCATGGGCTATGGTGAGCCAAGTGCAGCTTTTCGCCTTGGAACACATGTTCTGATGACCAAAAAAACTGATACACTAACTAAATTTATTCAAAATAGTGACGGTCACCTGTTTATTGAAAGTAAACTGATCAAGGCTGATGTAGAAAAAATCCTAGACAACACCCCGGGACTTTATTTAAAGGGGGAAATTTCAGGAATAAACTACAATAAAATGAAGCCTATTCGACTCAAGCACTATATTCTTGAAAAACAGATAGATCTCAACTCCAAAGACTAGTACGAAAAAAATGATTCACAATGCTTTCATGACTCAATCGAATTTATCCCTTTTGTGGCGCTACGTGAGCTTAAGCTTACTGTGTGTTCTTATCCTATGCGCTCTATCTTGGATTTATCTCGATATTCCCATTGCTGAATTTTTCCATCAGGTGCGTATTTTTCGCAAACCTTCCAAATACATCACAATTTTGGGGAACTCTGGTCTCTGGATTTTTGTAGCTGTCTTAGGCCTCATCTATGGTTGGATTAACAAGAATAGACGTTCATATATGGATAAATTTTTAACCATGATCCTAGCTTTAAGTACGAGCGGCCTGATTGTGAACGTGATGAAAATGGCAATTGGTCGATATCGTCCACGCGCCTGGGTTCATCAAGCCATTTATAAAATTGATCCTTTTATGGTCACTTATAGCAAATGCAGTTTTCCCTCAGGACACACTCAAACAATTTTTGCTGTCATGGTTTCTCTCTCCTTCATTTTCCCTAAAGGACGATGGGTGTTTTTAAGCCTAGCCATTCTGGTTTCAGCCACGCGAATTGCGTTAACCAATCACTTCTTGAGTGATGTCCTCATGGGCGCCTACATTGGTGGCATCAGTGCATTCTTGTGTTATACACACCGAGATATTTGGACAGATAAACGTCTATTTTCTCCTCATTAATCAGGCTATAAGGAGAAAAATATGCCAGATTTCCTTTACATTTGCGATTTTCATTCGTGAAGTGCATAAATCCCATTTGCAATTAATTAACAATCGGTTAATTTGTTTTAAGTGCAAAAACCAAAGGAGCCGTGTATGTTCAGCTTTGTTGCTGGGATCACTGATTACATTATCCCATTTCTTATTGTCCTAACCTTACTTGTGTTTATTCATGAACTTGGTCATTACCTTGTCGCCCGCTATAACCAAGTTAAGGTTGAAGTTTTTTCGATTGGCTTTGGTCCAGAAATATTTGGCTTCTATGATAAATCAGGAACCCGCTGGAAGTTCAGCCTCATTCCTTTAGGGGGGTACGTGAAAATGTATGGGGATGCCGATGGAAGTAGCCGTGCAGACGACTCTTCTTTAAAGCAGATGTCTAAAGAAGATTTCTCTAAGACACTCCATGGCAAACCCGTAGGTCAACGTATGGCTGTAGTCGCTGCCGGCCCTATTGCCAACTATCTTTTTGCTCTTGTGATCATGGCAGGCTTGTTCGCTGTTAAAGGTCTTCCAACCATTTCTGCTCAAGTGGGCGAAGTTCTTCCCAACAGCGTGGCCCAGAAAATGGGCTTAGAAGTGGGTGATACCATTATCAAAGCTAACAATACTCCCGTCAGCCAATTCGACGATTTAAAGGTGGTTATTAAGGACAGTGCTGGAAAAGAGATCAATCTATCAGTCAACCGCACCCGCAACAATGAAACGCAAACTGTTGAGCTTAAAGGAAAGCTCGTCACTTTGACTAATTCTGGTGAGCAGCCTAGTGCCCAACTCGGTATTCGCCCTGGTTCCATTGAATTTTTTCCTCTATCACCCATAGAAGCTGTAAAGCAATCCTTTATTAGCGTTGTAAAAATTTCTTGGGATACTCTAAAGGGCTTAGGCCAGATGATAACCGGAGATCGTTCCTCCAAAGAATTAGGGGGTATCTTAGCCATTGGTGACATGGCAGGACAAAGTGCTAAAGGCGGACTTTCATCCCTTCTCTGGTTTATGGCGCTGCTTTCCATCAACCTAGGACTGCTTAATTTATTTCCTATTCCAGTTCTTGATGGGGGTCACTTGGTCTTTTATACCATTGAAGCCCTGCGCGGCAAACCCGTCAGTCCCAAAGCCCAAGAATATGCCTTTTTAATCGGTTTATGCATTGTAGGTGGTCTCATGCTTATGTCTACCTGGAATGATCTTCTTCGGTACGTTTTAAAGTAAACAAAAATTAGGAAAGCATCATATGATTTTGAATCGATTTTCCCCCAAAGCTTTAACCATTGGCTTAGCTTTAACTTGTTCTTTTACTACCTTAGAACAAGCCTTGGCCGAAAACATTAGTGGGATTAGGATTTCAGGCAACAAACGTATTGAGTCTGAAACTATTATGTCTTACGTCCCTCTTAAGGTCGGCAGCGCGTATGATGAAATGGTTATTAACCAAGCTCACAAAGACTTATATGCCACCGGATATTTTGCTGATGTTTCTATCCGTCAGGAAGGATCTGAACTCGTTATTGATGTCATTGAAAACGCCCTTATCAATAAAATTGTTTTTGAAGGAAATAGTAAACTTAAAGATGACAAATTGACTGAAGAAATTCAGCTTCGACCACGTGAAGTCCTATCTCGCACCAAAATTCAAACGGCTGTCCAACGAATTTTAGAAATTTACAAACGTATGGGACGATTTGGGGCTACTGTGGAGCCCAAAGTGATTAAATTGGATGAAAATCGGGTCGATCTGGTCTTTGAAATTAATGAAGGTGAAGTGACCAACATCCGTAAAATCATCTTTAAAGGTAACAAGCATTATGATGGAGCCAAACTCGAGAAACATCTACTTTCAAAAAGAGCCCGATGGTATCGCTTTTTCGCATCAGATGATACCTATGACCCAGAGCGCTTTATTGCCGACCAACAGATGCTTCGCCAGTTCTATTATGACCATGGTTATCCAGATTTCCGGATCATTTCAGCTGTGGCTGAATTGAGTGCCGATCAAAAGGATCTGTTCTTAACCTTTACGGTAGATGAAGGTGAATTATATACCTTTGGGGAAATCAAGATTGACTCCCAAATACAACGGATTGATACTAAACAGTTGCTTAGTGAGCTTTACACCCAACAGGGTAGTACTTTTTGTGCAAAAGATGTTGAGAAAACCGTTACTAAGTTAACGGAAGCCATTAGCTCTCAAGGATATGCTTTTGCTGAAGTCGTCCCTAATATTAATAAAGATCGTGAAAAACGAACCATTAGTATTTCCTACGAAATTAAAGAGGGTCCACGCACCTATGTGGAACGGATCGATATTCTCGGCAACGATCGCACCCGTGATGAAGTTATTCGTCGTGAAATGCGCATTCAAGAAGGCGATGCCTACAACGCAACTTTCGTCAAAAGAG
Organism: uncultured Verrucomicrobiales bacterium; assembly: GCA_964542195.1. Taxonomy (GTDB): domain Bacteria; phylum Pseudomonadota; class Alphaproteobacteria; order Paracaedibacterales; family Paracaedibacteraceae; genus CAZITL01. Next base: position 21,632 of record CAZITL010000024.1, on the reverse strand, counting down.
CCGAACATCTGATCAAAGAATTAGGCTATTTCAAAAATGCTGAAGTGATCACTGAACAAGGCAGTACGCCTGACAAGGCACGTCTTTTGGTAAAAGTGGAAGAACAACCAACGGGTGAACTTGGTCTTGCTGGTGGTTTCTCTACCTTGGACGGTCCCTTGGTTAACGTACACTTTACCGAACAAAATCTTATGGGAACGGGCCGCATTCTTTACGCCGACTTCACCGTTGCCCGCAAAAAGCAAGATTTTGATATTGGCTTGACCGACCCTTATTTTCTTGGATACAACTTGGAAGCAGGCGTTAACTTTTTCCATACCCGATCAACGCGTATTGATGCCTTTACCCAACTATCCAAAGGTGGTGCGGTTCACGTAGGCTACTCGATTACTGAATATTTGCAGCAAACATTAAGCTACAGTTTGCGCCAAGATAGCATTGGTCATATTGAAAAAGATGCATCCCATTATATTCGCGAACAAAAAGGTAACTATACCAACTCTTCTATTGGTCAAACCTTATCTTATGATCGCAGAGACAGCCGTAGAGAACCTACTTCCGGATATATCATCAGCCTTAGCAATAGCTTTGCAGGCATAGGTGGTAATGTGGGGTATGTCAAAAATTCATTGGGAGGCTCGTTATTCTACACACCAATTGAAGAGGTTACCATGAACCTTCGAGGTACCATTGGTAATGTGATGAAGACCAACAGACCCATCCGCATTGTGGATAGTGTGATGCTTGGCTATGATTCCTTCAGAGGTTTCGAGTATGGTGGTTTAGGTCCCAGAGACGCTCGAACCAAAGACCCCTTAGGTGGTACTAAATATTGGACGACGACCTTAGAAGTGGTCTTTCCTATTGGCCTTCCTAATGAATTTGGCGTTAAAGGAGCACTATTTTCAGATATAGGTTCATTATGGGATGCTGGCAGCAAAAAGAAAGGCGTTAAAATCAACGATAGTAAGAGCGTGCGCGCTTCAATTGGTGCTGGACTATCGTGGACATCACCAATTGGACCTTTGCGCTTAGATTACGGTATACCTGTGCGAAAAGAGAAGTTTGATAAGGAACAAAGGATTTCTTTTGGTTTCTCAACCCGTTTTTAATAGCGAGAAAAGGATTAATCTCTGGATAAGCTCTTGAAATATAAAATAGTTTTACCATATCTCAAGAGATGCTTTTCCAAAGCTTCCGTTATAGTTATGCTATAGCGGAAGTTATTTTTAGTTGGTGTCTATGGTGTCAGCCTTTAAACATAAAAAACTAATCGTTATACTCCTCCTTCTTGTTGGGGCCCTGCTTGTATTCTCTGGCTATAAAATTTGGAAAGCATTATCCCATCATTCCAATCGTCGACCTATACCAGAAATTCAATTGGCCACCGTTGATCTTCCACGAATACGAAATGAGGCCTTAGCCTTTGTTGCCTTTCGAGAATTGATCGAACGTCAATACAAATCCTTTCACATAGAAATTATGGAACTAGAGCAACATTTACGGCAGCGCTATGGCCTTATCAAAGAAAAAGAGAGCAAATCCAGCACATTAGCTAAGGATTTAAATAATGAGAAAGATTTGTTAGACAAGGAAGTATCTGAATTAGAAAAAACCATTCGACAACGTAAAGAAAAGCTTGCACAAAATTTTGAAGATATCAGCCAAAAGATCGAGACAAAACTTCAACAAATTATTGCAAAAATAGCCCAGGAACGTCATCTCAACCTGGTTTTTAACACGTCGAGCATCGGAGATTCAGCTGTTCTTTTCGGAAGCCAGGAATTAGATATTTCCAGTGAGGTCATCAGCAAGTTAAATAAAGAACTTCCAACCGTCCATCTTCCATCTTGATCGACACTTATGGATTTTTAGAGTAGGTAGATAACAGAATGATCGATACTAATTTTTATCAAAATCATGGTCCCTTCTCCCTTGAAGAGTTGGCTAAATTATGTCAAGCCGAATTACAAAATTGTAATGATCCCAAACTCCTCATTCATGATGTTTCCCCGTTACACCAAGCAACAAGTAACCAAATTAGTTGTCTGCACAATCCTAAATACTTAGATCATCTTATGACAACTCAAGCAGGTGCTATTATTATTCACCCAGACCATCTCGCCCATGCGCCTGACAAACCGTTGCTGGTTACCCCTAAACCTTATCGAAGCTGGGGGAAAATTGCCCGACTCTTTTATCCAGAAGAGGCAGAAGAAGGGCAAATTCACCCCACAGCGCAAATTTCTGCTACAGCGCGCGTCGGTTTGAACTGTCAAATTGGTCCCTTTGTGGTTATTGAAGATGATGTAGAAATTGGTGATGACTCGGTTATTGGCGCACACACATTTATTGGAAAAGGGGTTAAGATTGGCAAACAAGCCCGCATTAGTCCTCATGTAACCATTCAATTTGCTCTGATTGGGAGTAGAGTTGTGATTAAACCTGGGGCACGGATTGGTCAAAAAGGATTTGGATTTGAAATGGATGAGCATGGCCATTTTGATATTCCTCAATTAGGACGTGTCATTATTGGGCATCAGGTAGAAATTGGCGCGAATACCACCGTTGATCGGGGTGCTTCCATGGACACAGTTATTGGGGATGGATCGCGCATCGATAACTTGGTACAAATCGCTCATAATGTACAGATAGGTAAAAATTGTGTTATAGTGGCCCAAGTTGGTATTTCAGGAAGCACGAAGCTGGGTAATTTCGTGATCGCAGCAGGACAAGTAGGCATTACAGGTCACTTGTCCATCGGTGATGGAGCGAGAATTGGTGCCCAATCAGGCGTGATGAGGGATGTGGAACCAGGTGAAACAGTATCTGGAAGTCCTGCCATCAAAGCCATGGATTGGAAGCGACAAATTATTGCTTTAAATAAACTAGTAAAGACGACGAGAGGAAAATAAGAATGGTCCAAGAAGCAAAAGTAATTAATTATGATTTTACTGCATCCTCAGATCCCATTGAAATCAATGAGATCATGAGCCTTATTCCTCATCGCTATCCAATGTTATTAGTAGATAAAGTTGTTGATGTTGAGCCAGGTGTGGGGGCTACAGGTATTAAAAATGTTTCCATGAACGAATGGTTTTTTCAAGGACATTTCCCCGAAAGACCCATTATGCCAGGGGTATTAATCATTGAAGCCTTGGCACAAACTGCTGCAATCGTGGTTATGAAAACATTAAATCTTCAAAATCATGGAAAATTGGTTTACTTTATGTCTATTGAAGAAGCTAAGTTTAGAAAACCAGTAACACCTGGAGATGTTCTGCAGCTTAAAGTTTCGAAGATTAAAGATCGTGGCAACATCTGGAAATTTAAAGGGGAAGCATGGGTTGACAATACCCTTTGCAGTGAAGCCTCATTTACAGCGCTTATTTCGGATAAATAAATATGACTCTGATTCATCCTACAGCTATTATTGAACCCGGTGCGAAGCTGGGTAATGAAGTTAAAATTGGACCTTATTGCCATATTGGCCCCCAAGTCACTCTCGGTGATGGTGTGGAAATCATGTCCCATGTCAATGTTTGGGGTAATACAACAATTGGAGCCAAGACCAAAATTTTTCCTTTTGCTTCTATTGGTCATATTCCTCAAGACTTAAAGTATAACGGTGAAGATTCCCGTCTAGAGATTGGCAGCTGTAATGTGATCAGAGAATATGTGACGATTAACCTTGGCACCAGTCATGGTGGATTGGTCACCCGAGTGGCAAACAATTGTTTGATTATGGCAGGTTGCCATATTGCCCACGATTGCCAGGTTGGAAATCACGTCATCATGGCCAACAATGTATCTTTAGGCGGACATGTGGAAATTGGTGATTATGCCATTCTAGGGGGGCACGCTGCTGTTCATCAATTTGTTCGCATCGGTGCTCACGCCATGATCGGTGGTATGTGTGGCGTTTCACAAGACGTCATCCCGTACGGGATTTTAGCAGCGGAGCCCACTGGCCTTTCTGGATTAAATCTCATTGGGTTAAAACGTCGCGGATTTTCCTCTGCCGCCATTAACAGTTTGCGGGAAGCTTACAAAGCGTTATTTAGTGATGATGCCCTTAATAGTGCTTCCACATTTGTTGAACGGGTTGTTCAATTGGAAGATCAATTTAAATCTTGCGAAGAAGTTCAGCATCTGATTGGCTTTATTCGTAATGGTACTCACCGTAACATATGTATGCCTAAGTATGCAGCCTAAGCCTGCCAAATTAGCTCTTATCGCTGGGCGAGGAGATCTTCCTCGCCACATTATCTCTCAATGCCAAAATCAAAAACGCGATCTTGTTGTTGTTGCTTTTGAGGGACAAACTGATGAAGACCTTACCTATGGTGTTGAGCATTTTTGGACTACCCTAGGCGCCATTGGTAAAACCCTTGAGGAACTTAAACAACGAAGCGTTCAAGAAATAGTGATTGCTGGTGCCATGAAACGCCCCTCATGGAGCGAATTAAAACTGGATTGGACAGGCACAAAATTTTTAATGAGGGTCGGCATTAATTCCTTAGGAGATGACGGCCTCTTATCTGCGGTTGTAAAGTTGCTGGAAGAACAAGGTTTTCGCCTCATTACCCCTGACCATTTCATCGTAAATTTGATGGCAGAAGAAGGTCAACTAACACCCCATAAACCTGATGAAGAGGATTGTGCGGATATCGATTATGGCATTCGCATTCTGAAAACCATTGGTCCTTTAGACATTGGTCAAGCTGTCGTTGTTCAACGCAATATTGTTCTTGGTGTTGAAGCCATTGAAGGTACGGCGCAGTTGATCAAACGCTGCAAAGATTTAAAGCGTTCTGGCCCAGGAGGTGTATTGGTCAAAATTGCTAAACCCAATCAATCACTCAAAGTTGACCTACCCACCATCGGGCCAGATACCATTGATCAATTGGTCGATGCTGGCCTTAAAGGAATTGCCATTGAAGCTCATAAAACACAAATCCTTCAACGTTCTCTGACCCTTGAAAAAGCCAATGAACATGGCATTTATATCCTTGGGGTGAAGGTTGATTAAGATTTTTATCTCTGCCATTGAACCTTCAGGCGATGTCCTTGGTGCTGAGTTGATGAGGGCTATGCGGACCCTTAATCCTAAGATCCAGTTTTTTGGTTTGGGGGGGCCTCTTATGGCACAGGAGGGTTTGACTTCCCTATTTCCCATTCAAGATTTGACTCTTATGGGGTTTTTAGAAGTATTACCCAAGCTTGGAATGATTTTTAAACGGATTCGCCAAACGGTTGAGTATATCTCAGACCTTCAGCCTGATGCTGTCCTTACTATTGATGGGCTAGGATTTCACAAACGTGTTATTAAAAAAATCCAGTCGATGCGATCTCGAATACCCTTTATTCAATATGTGGCTCCGGCGGTTTGGGCGTGGAAGCCAGGGAGAGCCAAGAAAATGGCCGCTCTAATCGATAAATTACTGGTTATATTTCCTTTTGAACCTCCCTATTTTGAGGCTCATGGCTTATCTACGGTTTTTATTGGTCACCCGGTAACGGAACGCTTTCCCTTAAAATCAGTGTCTTTTTACAAGGATGACCACACACAAATTGTGCTCTTACCGGGCAGTCGGATCCAGGAAGTCAAGCGTCATCTTCCTGTTTTTCTCAAGGCAGCTGAAAAAATAGCGAAGGTCATCCCCTCTTGCCGCTTTATCTTACCAACTATGGAAAACCTTATGCCGATCATGGAGAATGATCTCAAGGACAGTCCTTTGCCCATCCATATCATTACAGACGCTGAAGAAAAATATCGCTCTTTCCAAGAAAGTCATTTTGCCATTGCTGCCAGTGGAACGGTTTCTCTTGAATTAGCCATGGCCCAGTTACCAGCCGTTATTGCTTACAAAACCTCCCCTCTCACCTACGCCATTGCCAAACGTCTGGCAAGAGTTCCGTATATTTGCATGGTCAACATTCTTATTAATCGCGCAGTGGTTCCTGAACTCATTCAACATGATTGCACGCCTGAGCACATTGCAGAAAGATCCTTAAAGATTCTTCAATCAGAATGCGAGTTTAATAAATTTCAAGAAGGATATAAGGAAGCCATCCACAAATTATCAGCGCCTGATCATAAAAACCCTAGCGTTTATGCCGCTAAAATCATATATAATTGTCTTAAGATCAACACCCCTTAATCTAAAGTAAAAAAAATGTTTGTTGTTGCTGCTTTATATAAATTTGCTCCCTTAAAAGATTTTGCTGAGATGCAAAAACCCCTTCAAGAGGTATGCCAACAAAACGGTATCAAAGGAACTCTTTTGTTAGCTCATGAAGGGATTAATGGAACAATTGCAGGCTCTAGAGAAGGTATCGATGCTGTCCTTAGCTATCTGAAATCTCACCCCCTTTTAACTGATTTAGAGCACAAGGAGTCTTCGGCCAGTGAAATGCCTTTTTATCGCATGAAGGTGCGATTGAAAAGAGAAATTGTAACCATTGGTATTCCTGAGGTTAACCCCAACATTAAAGTTGGCACATATGTAAAGCCTGAAGAGTGGAATAAGATTATTAATGACCCTGAGGTTGTGGTTTTAGATACGCGCAATGACTATGAATGTGATATCGGTACCTTTAAGGGGGCAGTTAATCCAAATACCAAAACTTTCCGTGAATTCCCCGAGTTTGTTAAAAAGTATCTTGATCCACGCAAACATAAAAAAGTGGCCATGTTTTGCACTGGCGGCATTCGCTGTGAAAAAGCTTCATCATTCATGTTGATGGAAGGTTTTGAAGAAGTTTATCACCTAGAAGGTGGTATCTTAAAGTACCTAGAAAACATCCCTAAGGAAGAAAGCTTGTGGGAAGGTGAATGCTTTGTCTTCGATCAACGGGTTGCCGTGAAACATGGCCTTGAGGAAGGTGATTCCAAGCTTTGTCATGGGTGTCGTCATCCCTTGACGGAGGAAGATCTGAGGTCAGAAAAATATCAAGAAGGCGTTTCTTGCGCTCACTGTTTCGATCAAACCACAAGCGAACAGAGACGCCGTGCAGCCGAGCGACAATATCAAATTGAGCTAGCTCACAAGCGAGGCCAAAAGCATTTGGGAAGGTAATGGGATAAAAAAACTATCTATAAGTTTTTATCCCTTTCATTTATCAACCATATTGTTTAAGAGTGAGGAAGCGTAGATCAGAGCATAGCTGCGCTCCTCAGAAAGCACTTTCCCAATCTTTGGTTTAAGTTATAAACCGATCTTGAACCTGAAATAAACACAAACCTATTAACCAAATTTTAACAATATCAGTCTATTTTTTGCACAGAGATCAAAATTTGCAAGGAGTTGCTTCATGCAAAAAATACAAGCTTATATTGCGATCACCTTATTTTCCACCCTTCCCATGAGCAACCTTCAAGCAATGCAGGGAATGGAAGAGGATGAAACCCAAGTTTTTGGAGATCTCTCAGATGAAGGTGAGGATTTGTCAGAGTCGGTAGTCGTTAATCTTGATAAGAAACCAGCGGATCAAAAAGCATGGCAAAAAGACGATTATGAAGCCCCTACTTCAGACGAACATGTTCCGTTTTTAAAAAAAATTATTGAGGGCAAACCCCATACAAGGCCACCATTGCCGGAAAAATATGGAATGCCAGAAAATGTAGAATTACCTTATAGTGTATTTGCTGAAGCAGACAACTTATATGATTCTTATGGGGTACCAGATGAGGAAGTTATAGAACACGATTTGAGCACCACTCAAGAATATAATATGCCCTCTAAGAACAAAAACTTTGTTGGAAACAGGGAAGAAAGTACAGTTTCTTCTCGCTACAGTCTAAAAGATGAGGCGGCTAGACAACACAACATCAAGAAAAAACGAAAAATGGACAAAACCCAGTATGTCCCGATGCCAAAAATGTCAGAAAAACTCACAAAGTCTGAACGTTCTCTAAAAGATGAGGCGGATTATCAACGTCATGTCAAGAAACAACGCGCGTTGGCAAAAACTCAATATAGTCTGATGCTGAGAGTTCCAGAGATGTCTGAGTCCACCCATTCTCATCAAAAAAAGATGCACCGAACTCATAGACCCATTGAGCCTGCCAAAGTTAAAGATCGCGTCAAGTACTTTGAGCAGATGGCTGAATCTCATAAATAAAAGGGATTTATTCAACACGTTGCTCTTGTTAAGAGATTAAACCTCAACAGCAAGAGCAACAGCTTCTCCCCCTCCCAGACACAAAGAGGCAATTCCACGTTTTAATCCCCGCTTCTTTAAGGCATGGATCAGGGTGACAATCAAGCGCGCCCCACTCGCACCAATGGGATGACCCAGAGCACAGGCTCCGCCGTTCACATTAACTTTCTCCGCCGGAATTTTAAGATCACGGATAGCCGCCATGGTCACAACGGCAAAAGCTTCATTAATCTCAAATAAATCCACAGAATCCAACGACCAGCCAATTTTATCACACAGCCGTCGAATCGCCCCAACGGGAGCGGTGGTAAACCACTGAGGTTCATGGGCAAAGGTTGCGTGACCAACAATACGTGCTAAAGCAGGTTTGCCGGTTTGACGGGCATGCTCTGCCGTCATGAGCACAAGCGCAGCCGCACCATCAGAAATGGAGGATGAGTTAGCAGGCGTTACCGTGCCCCCATCCCGAAAGGCTGGCTTTAGGTGAGAAATTTTCTCGATATTGATGCGGCCAGGCTGCTCATCTTGACTCACATATTCTTCTTCACCTTTGCGTGAGGTCAACTTGATCGGAACAATCTCGTCCTCAAAAGCGCCTGACTCCAAGGCTTTTAAGGCTTTCAAAACAGAGTTTTTGGCAAAATCATCTTGAGCTTCACGGGAAAATTGATAATGCTCTGCTGTGTCTTCAGCAAAATTACCCATAAGTTTGCCTTGCTGGTAGGCATCCTCAAGTCCATCATAGAACATATGATCCAACAGCTTACCGTGACCGAGGCGATAGCCTGATCGAGCCTTTTCCAGAAGATAAGGTGCATTGGACATGCTCTCCATACCACCAGCCACAATGGTTTTAGCTTCTCCCAGTTTTAATTGATCTGTGGCCAACATTACGGCTTTCATCCCTGAACCACACACTTTATTAACCGTGGTACAAGGCGTATGCTTAGATAAACCCGCGCCGATTGCAGCTTGACGCGAAGGTGCTTGACCTAATCCGGCGGGCAATACACACCCCATATACACTTCATCGACGACGTTAGGTGCAACATCCGCCGCCTTCAAGGCAGCTTCAATGGCTGCACTTCCCAATTTCGTGGTCTTGAAAGAGCTTAAAAGACCTTGAAAAGAACCCATGGCTGTACGTTTAGCACCAACAATGACGACATCATGAACGGACATAAGATTTTTCCTATTGGTAAATGTTATAATAATTATATTAAAAATAGATATCCAAAACCATCCTATTCCCTATCATTAACAATACCTTAAAGCAATAGTGCTCATCATAAGCTCGAGAAATATTTCCCAAATATCACCCATATGCTTAGAACACTAGATGATACATTTAAATTAAATGAAATCTTTCGAGTGAATGTTGAGTGTCAGCTACCTAAACCTTCCGTTGTCCCCTCCTAGCTCGAAGATGGATGACAGGCCGACTCTATGCCGGCCTGTTTTTCTTTTTCTTGTTATTCTTTTTCTTTCTTTATCCTCTTACTTCAAAGTTAACAATATGGCCAATTTAGACAAAAAGTGGTTAAATAAAACATGCTTTGATGATTCCCCCAAATCTGGGAGACTATTTTGACGATAGATTGGATCTTTGAACTTATTCTTTTAGGAAAATTGCTTTTGGCCTTCTTATTTGGCTCTATTATTGGATGGGAGCGGGAGCGCAGTGGTCATGAGGCAGGCATTCGCACTTTTGGTCTAATCTCCCTTGGATCCTGTGCCTTTGGTATTATCTCCATGAGTGTGAATGACGGAGATCACGGACGTATCGCAGCACAAATCGTCTCGGGTATCGGATTTATTGGCGCGGGTTCCATTTTTCGACAAGATGGCTTTATCAAAGGGCTTACAACCGCAGCCACGCTTTGGTGTGCTGCTGCTGTTGGCTTAGCCATAGCCTTTAAACTTTATATGATTAGTGCATTCACCACGGCAATTATCCTATTATTTTTGTCGTTAGGACACACCCGCTTTTGGGCTATCATTTCTTACAAACGGGAAATATCCGAATACCTTCACAAAGAAGGGAAAAGTAAGAAAAAATAAAGCCACATATAATAGGAGAAAATATTGACCATCGATTGGATTTTTGAGTTTACACTTTTTGGGAAGCTTTTTTTATCGTTTCTGTGTGGCTCTATTATTGGATGGGAGCGGGAGCGCAGTGGTCATGAAGCAGGCATTCGCACTTTTGGCCTAATCTCCCTTGGGTCCTGTGCCTTTGGTATTATTTCCATGAGTGTGTCCCAGGGAGACCCTGGACGAATTGCCGCTCAAATCGTGGCTGGTATAGGATTTATTTGCGTAGGCGCTATATTCCGTCAAAACGGTTTGATCAAGGGACTAACAACGGCAACTACCTTGTGGTGTGCAGCCGCCGTTGGACTAGCCATATCCTTTAAGCTATATTTGATTAGTATATTTACAACTTTAATTATTCTTCTCTTTTTATCCCTCGCACACACCCGTTTTTGGGGGGTTATTTCTTACAAACGGGAGATAATTGAATCCCAACAAAAGCAGAATAACAAGTAATTACTTTTTAGAGCGGGTTGACTTTCCTTTAGGACTCCCCTTAGTGCCACCTTTTTTTTGTTTCTCGGCAATCAGCTCAACAGCACGAGACAAGGTAAGCTCAAACATATTCTCTTTGCGCGGAATCGAGACAAATAAACTGCCATATTTTACGTAAGGCCCAAATTTTCCAATCCCGATGCTGATGGGATCATTACTCTCTGGATGCATACCAATAACTTTGGGAAGCGCCTTTAAATTTAAAGCCATGAAAAGATCTATGGAATTTAAATCAACCCCCTGTGGTACAGCTACACGTTTCGGCTTATCCCCCTTCTCGCCCCCTTGGCCCCACTGTAGATAGTGGCCATAGGGTCCTTTACGCAGAGTGATTTCCTCTCCTCCTTCTGGATCTGCACCAATCACTTTTGGTTCATCAGAAGCTTGAATTTCTGTGCTATCACTCTCACCCGTAAGGGCCTTGGTATATTTGCACTCGGGATATCTTGAGCAGCCTAAAAAGGCCCCAAATTTACTCAACTTTAGGCTTACTCGTCCCTCTTGACACGTCGGGCATTGGCGAGCGGAATCATCAGTGGAATGGAACAAATGCATTTGCATGTCACGTTCAAGACAATCCAGAACTTCTGTAATACGTAAATTTTTTGTCCCATCAATGGTTTCTTTAAACTCATTCCAAAACTGAGTTAATACGTGTTTCCACAAAAGCTGACCATTGGAAATTTCGTCCAGTTGTTCTTCCATGTGAGCTGTAAAATCATACTCCACATAACGTTTGAAGAAATTGACCAAGAACGACGTTACCATTCGTCCCCGTTCTTCCGGGATAAATTGTTTCTTTTCTAAGCGAACATAGTCCCGCTCTTGCAGCACATGGATAATTGAAGCGTAGGTAGAAGGACGACCAATGCCCAATTCTTCCAATTTTTTTACCAAACTGGCCTCACTAAATCGAGGCGGGGGCTGGGTAAAGTGTTGGTTGGGCGTTACCTGGGTTAGGGGTGTATTTTGTCCCTGAGCCAAGGGGGGTAACCGTCTGTCATCCTCATCTTGATCAGGCGCGTCATCTACCCCTTCTTGGTACAGTTTCAAAAAGCCGTCAAACACCTGGGTCGTGCCGGTCGACCGAAATTGGATCGTCTTATCCTGAGAAACAACATCAACTATTACCTGATCAAAGACAGCACTTTCCATTTGAGAGGCGACTGTGCGTTTCCAAATCAGTTCATAAAGTTTTAATTGAGCATCATCTAAGTAAGCTGAAACACTTTGGGGACTGCGGGACAAGGATGTGGGGCGAATGGCTTCATGGGCTTCTTGAGCGTTTTTGGCCTTACTCTTATAAACTCTGGGTGCTTTTGGTAAATAGGATTCACCATAATTTTTCCCAATATATTCACGGGTCTCTGCTATGGCTTCTTGAGAAATATTAACGCTGTCTGTTCTCATATAGGTTATTAAACCTGTCAGCTCTCCTGCAATTTCAACACCTTCGTAAAGACGTTGAGCTAATTGCATGGTTTTCTGTGCGCTAAAGCCAAGTTTGCGGGATGCCTCTTGTTGTAAAGTGGATGTAATAAAAGGTGATGTCGGATGACGCTTAACTTGCTTTTTCTCTAGGGAACCAACTTCATAGGCATATCCTTGAATCATGGAGACCATAGAAGCTGCTTGCCCCTGATCAGCAATATCAAATTTATCCAGTTTTTTTCCAAGAAAATGACTTAATTTACCCGAAAAAGGTTCGTTGTTGGCACTTAAAAAGTCACCATTAATCGACCAATATTCTTGGGTTTTAAAATTTTCAATTTCGATTTCACGATCAACAATAAGGCGAAGAGCCACCGACTGAACACGCCCTGCCGACTTTGAGCCAGGTAACTTGCGCCACAAAACAGGAGATAAGGTAAAACCCACCAAATAATCCAAGGCTCGGCGTGCCAAGTAGGCCTCAACCAACTCTTTATTAATGTCCCGGGGCGATTGGATTGCTTGCTGAATAGCATTTTTTGTAATTTCATGAAAGATAATGCGCCAAACTGGCTTTTCTTTCAAATCACCCCGTTCTTTCAATACTTGCTGAACATGCCAAGAAATGGCTTCTCCCTCACGATCCGGGTCGGTAGCGAGATATAATTCATCTGCTTTCCTTAACGCTTTGGCGATATCATCCACGTGCTTTTGGGAACGATCATCCATCTCCCAAATCATGGAAAAATCATCTTCCGGTTTTACCGATCCATTTTTCGATGGTAAATCACGAATATGACCATAACTGGCTAAAACCACATAATCACTGCCGAGATAACGATTTATTGTTTTAGCTTTTGCTGGAGATTCAACAACGACGACCCGCTTCATGATACCCTAATTTAAACTTCCTACCGTGTACAATTCTTCAAATATATTAACTTAATGATCAACCCCTTAATTTTTTCTTACTCTTTATTGAAGATTCGACAAACCTTGTTGGCAGCTGTCCTTTGAACATGACCCGACAGCTCTAATCCAAGCAAAGCCATGGAAATATCCGCATAACTACACTGATAATGCCCTAAGAGATAATCAAGGGATACGGGTACAGATGTTAAATCTTGCAATAAGCGTTTTTGTAAAGTGTCAATCAGTTGACCATCCTCAGGACAAGATGCCCTCTCTTCCCTCTTTTCATGATCACAAGTTGCCTCTTTATACGGTATTGGTTGTATTTGTACAACCCTTAAAATGTCTTCCAAAGATTCAACCAAATGAGCTCCTTGGCGTAATAATTGATTGGTTCCTCGACAACGGGGATCCATAGGCGAACCTGGTACAGACAGAAGTTCACGGTTTTGATCAAAGGCAAATTGAGCCGTGATCAAGGAGCCTGATTTAATAGCTGCCTCGACTACTACCACAGCCAAACTTAGACCTGAGATGATTCGATTGCGTCTTGGAAAATGATTAGCTCCTGGATAAAGTGTAAGCGGCATTTCACTGATTACAGCCCCCCCATGAAGGACAATATCGTGATATAAAGCTTCATGCTCGGGAGGATAAATCACATCCACACCGCCTGCAAGCACGCCAATAGTGCCACCTGTAAGGGCACCAATATGGGCATGCTTATCAATGCCCCGAGCTAATCCTGAGATAACTATAAATCCGGATTGAACCAACCCATAAGCTAATTTTTCAGCTAATTGACGGCTTGCAAGAGAGGCATTACGGGCCCCGACCATACCAATCCCATGATGACTCAAGCATGGAATTGATCCGTAAACACTTAAAATGGGTGGTGCATCTGGGATCTGCTTTAACAAATCCGGATACTCTGCTTGAAAACCAGCAAGTAGTGAATACTTTTGCTTAAGGTGAGCCTCTATCTCCCGTGACGCTTGAGAACGAGAACAAAGGGTAACTTTTCTCCCTTTGGGCAAAGAGATATGATTTATCGCCTCCAGCGCTTTCTTTGCTGATCCGTATCGATTTAAAAGGATCCAAAAAGTTACAGGGCCGACATTTTCAGATCGGATGAGTTGGACCCAGTCAATAAGTTGCTCTTCATATTCAGCTCCCATGCCCTGATATTATCAATGTGTGTCTGATAACACGATTCTTTGTTCGGTTTATGAGAAAAATTCTTTTTTTGTATCATGGGACGAAAAGATGAAAGGGGACTTACCTGTTCTGATAGCCTCCCCTTTCTCTCGATCTCACCTGCGCGTTCTCACTCAGATTAATTCCAGTGCATGCATTTGGAATTAAGGAATTGTGATCAATTTGAACAATTTTCAAAATTCGTCAGATAATCATGATAAGCAACCAATCATCACAGCGTCAATCATCTGAAATCTGGAGCCAGAATGTTGTTCATGAACTCCTGGACATCCATTTCATCAGCCATATCGTCCCCTTGAGGATCTGGAATGTGACCATTTTGATTGGCTTGAACGTGCACCATCCAAATTGGGTTCACCTGCTCAAGCACAGGAATAACTGCATGAACATTAATTTGAGGTACCTGATTAGCCCCTTGAGGCACGAAAGGATTGAACGCTTGAGGATTTGCAGGATTATTATTTTGGCCTACTAAAGGTTGCATGTTGCCACCTGGAAGATTGGCTTGATTTGCTTGCCCATAAAATATGTAATTGCAAAATTTTATTCCAAACCAAGCCTCTACAAAATCCATCGATTCTTTAAATTTATTAAATTTTCCATAAAGATTGTCAATTATTGAATCCATAGAACTAATATTACTTGTAAGCTTATATCTTAAAACGCTCAAATTCTGCATACTTCTAAAGACTTCAAAATCTACAAGATCAGTGTTCTCCTTCAATCGATCTTTAGACAAACAAACATCAACTTCTAAACATCGAAGATTATTCATAGTTTTTAAAGTTGCAAAAGAAGAGGATGGTTGAAGACTAGCTTCAGGTTCAAGAGTTAGCTTAAGATGAGTTAGTTTAGGATAATGTCTTAACTCCTCCACCATGCTTGATGAAACATTAAACTTTAGTGTTGTTAAAGAAGGTAGTAAATTTAAAGCACGCTTAAAATCATCAGGATATTTTTTTGGTTCGAAGTATTCAGAAAAATCAAGAGTTCTTAAATGAGGATGCTCTGCTAAACAACCAATCAGCCCCACATAGAAAGGCGTTACAACCAACGTTTCCAATTTAGGAGGTAACCTATATGGTTTTTCATCATCTGATGGAACAGAGGTGATAGGCTTTTGCGAACCAGAAGGTAAGAGCCATAAATACCTTAGCTTCATTAAAGACGGTATGATTTTAATGATTGTATCGGATACCTCGAAGGGATAATTTTTTAAGATCAAGTTTTCAAGATAATCATACTTAGTTAATACAGCAATAGAATCCTTAGTATAGGCTCCCAATCCTTCCGAATTTAGCACCACCCTTCTCACTTGCCTATTCTGAAACTTTTCCAAAGTTAACTTGTATGGATTTGATCTTTTATAATGATAGTCAATACCTTGTAATGTGAGCGTACCCACCATGGTTTGAGGACATCTATCTAAGCGTTCTTTATAGCGTTTGTTAGAATTTCCATTTGCAAACTTCATGCGGACAAAAAATAGAGCAGGGTCAATATTTTCATCATTATTTAAAATCGAGGGAGAGATCAAATCTCTAAATTTTCTATTAACCAAGCGAAACCTATTAATTTCCCAGTATGGTATATAACTTAAAATTTCCCCAACAAGTTCCTTAGGGAGTTTGGAGAAGTGACAAAGACGTAGATACTGGAAATCTATGTTATATTTATCAAAAATATCTTCTTCCAATCTAGTCATGGCTTCAAAAATTTTAAAGATTTGCTCTGGGGTAAATGAACGAGACCTTATCATCTCTCGCGCGCTAGAGACGCTATTTAACATGTCGTTTAGGTGACTATCGGAGCTAATCCCTACTCTGATAAGTTCATTATCAACAGAATTTGCTTTGCTGCGCTTTTCAGAACTTGTCATCACCTCATTGTCTTGATGATGCTCCTCTTGCCGCTTTCTTTTCGCCTCGATACCCCTATCTCCAATTTGATCATCATCCAGAGGCGCATGCTCACCACTTAATGCCAAAGAACTAGATAAAAGTGTAGACAACAATAAATATTTTATGGAATTCATGTTTATTCTCTTTACGTATTATTGAATTATAAACTACAATTTTATTTACACAAAATTAAATAATAATTCCATTTTTTATATTAAGCATTTATTTCTCCAATGCTCTTAAGAAAAAATGTGTTTTCTAAATCTGTGATATGACATAGAAGAATGAAGCACATCTTCACCAGGGGTTTGTAATCTAAACCGAAAGTGGTTTGTCGTAAAGATAAGTAACTTACCTCATGTTTAAATTATTGAAATAGTGTTGAACAGGCAAACAAGAAGTTTCATTTCTTGCTTCCTAAGGTAAAAAAGAGAAGCTCCTTCTAGGAAATCTTCCCTTTCTTCTAGCTCACTTTCACGGTATTACACAGAATAATTTGGCACCGAGGAAGAATTGCTTAACTAAACATAAGAATCTTGAAATTTAATACTTCATTCAAAGAAGTCGTCTATATCATCATAATTAATTGTTTGAATATTATTGCTATCAACCTCATCCTGAATTGCAGGATCATCCTGATCTAATATTAAGATATTAGGGATATTATTGTAAACCTGGGCCTGATGAACAGGAGGCTGATGAACAGGAGGCTGATGAACAGGAGCATGAGGAACAAAAGCCTGAGGGAAAAGAACCTGATGAACAGGAGCATGAGGAACAAAAGCCTGAGGGAAAAGAACCTGATGAACAGGAGCATGAGGAACAAAAGCCTGAGGGAAAAGAACCTGACGAACAGGAGGCTGAACATTCCTATTAAGTATACTAAAATCTTTAGCATATATCCATTTCAAGGAGACATGTACTGAAGGGTTTACCCTATTAAATTCATTAAGTTTAGAGCTAATTTTTATCATATCTGAACTAGGACTTTCAGACTTAAACCTGCCAATTATTTGATAGTCTAAAACCTTCAGTTTTTTCATTTTCTGCCATCTTTCAAAGCCTAGATCTGCATCTTTTAAATTACGAGCAACCAAATGAACTTTTAAACTTAAGTGTGTAAGATGGTTTAGATCTTCTAAACAATTCCAATAAAATGGAAGTTTATCGATCTCGTCAGGACCTATACTCAGACACAATACAGATAATTTAGCATAGTCTCCTAACTCTTCTATCATACTTGAGGTGACGTTAAATTTTAATGTACTTAAAGAAGGCAAGGAGTTGATTGCTTGTTTGTAAGAAACGGGATACTTATATTTATCTACTATAGGGTTGTTCGGCTTCATTTCTAAAGTCTTAAGCCTCTTATGATCCGCTAATGCGTCTATTACTACTTCATAGTAAGGAGAGATTATGAGTGTTTCTAAGTCAGGGGATAGCTTATAGAGATCCTTAGCATACTGGGACGTGATGCAAATAGGTCTCAATGTATCCAGGGGTTGAAGCTCAAGATGTTTTAATTTTTCAAGATGTGGAATAACATGGAGAACATCGTGAGAATATTCAATACTGTAATTTCTCAAAACTAATTTTTCAAGAAAACGATAGCTTGCTAATGAGACCACAGCTTCTTTAAAATCTCTATGAGCACCGTTAGAATCAAACAGCAAAGTTCTAACTCTGCTGGAACCAAATTTTATAAAATAGCGTTGATAAAGATTAGTTACTTTATTTTTATCATAACGACCTGATATGTCTAGAGTTGCCACAGGAAACCCCGAATAATCAGCTAAACGAGCCTCATGCTTTTGGACAGATGGCATTCTCGGGTCAAATTTAACTTTAACATAGAGTCCGTAAGCACGACGGTTATCTCCACCATCGTTTGTAAAAGGTGGCGTAATTATATCTCGTAATTTTTTACTTACCTGACGAAGAATGTTAATTTCAGTACCTTTAAAACAATTTAAAATTTCATATAGTATTTCCTTTGGGAGATTGTAAAGATCACAGATTAACAACGCATCTCGATTTAATTTATACTTATTGTAGATACGTTCTTCCACTTTCACCATGGCTTGCAAAATGCTTTTCACTTGGTCTTGTGAAAAAGTACAATCGGGTATCGCCTTATCTACGGCAGAAAGATTTTCTAACATATGAGTTAGAATAATATCTGGTGTTTGAGATGTTTGAGGAGCTTCAGGGTTTTCTCGACTTTGCATATCCCTTTTCTTGACCATTTTTTTTGGTCTTGACACTTGGCAATTTAAGTCATCCGTATCGCTTTCTCGCGACCGTTTTAGTTCTCTTACACTATTACCCGAGGCATCGTTTGGTGAATATTGATTGTCGCTACTTAAAACCATCGAGGATGATAAAAGGATTGAGGTGATTACATATTTTATAATATTATTATTCATAAAATGCTCTATATTGTATTTTATTTAATTGAAGGTACATCAATCGTAATATACAAAAATATTATTACAAGGCAACTTTAATATTATTACAAGGCAATATTCAAAATCCCACCAATTTGATCCGCTCTTAATTGCTCTACGAACTCCAAAGTTTTTAAATGAGGAAGTCTCTTCTTAAGGCATATTATGAAACGAAATAACGCCATCTGTAAAAGTACAGATAATCTTAAGGCACACAAGTCTATTTTTTTATCTCATGACCTGCTCTGCCACACGTTGCCCTAAATAGGCTGCTGTCGCTAAATCGCTTTTAGTCGGTGCGGACTCAGGCCCTTCATCCACATTAGATTGTGCCATTGCTCCTATAAATGAGCCAAGGCGATTCAGATCTTCAGGAGTACTTTTTGAAGAACTATGGCCAGGCATTAATCCAAGACCAATCCAAATCATGCTGTGTTGCATAGCAAAGATCATTAACTGAACTAACGAATTTAATTTATCGCCATTTTGACTGCCGGAATTGGTGAAGCCAGCAGCAATCTTATTTTTCCATTTTTGCGAAAACCATACTTTAGAGCTAGCATCCATGAAAGCTTTAAAGGGAGCACTGACTGACCCCATGTAAGTAGGAGCACCAAAAATAATAGCATCGGCTTCATCCAAACTTTGCCAAGCCCCATCATTCATTTGATCCACATGAAAAAGCAAGGGTTCAGCACCTTTAACTTTCAAGACCCCATCCCTAACAGCCTCAGCTTGTTTTTGAGTATGGCCATAGCCACTGTGGTAAACGATCGCTACTTTCTTGGACATGAACGAACCTTTCCTTGAAAAAATATTACCTTATCGTCCCATACAACCCTAAAAAACTAGTTAATATTCGCTCTATCGGGTAATAGTTCATGTCTTTTATAAAAACATCTAGAAATAGATGTGCTGAGGGGGCGGCAAGGGAAGAGAACTCTGCCCTCACCTCTTTTAGGATTGAATCAAGTGAATTTCTGTTAACGGTTTTTTACCAATCCCTCCATTAACGGCACGACGCACCGCAATGCGTAACTCTTCACGAAGAACATCAGGATTGGGGTGTGGGCTATTTAAGGTTTGGCGAATCACCCGGTGAATATCTCTTTCAATGGATTCCAATTCTTCACCGCCGATGGAGACACCTAGGAGACTCAACTGAGGCGTTCGCGCTAATTGACCATGACGGTCGATTACCACAGATACGAAAACCGCTCCATTCACCGCTAAACGAGCCCGATCATGAGTTAAAGGTCCCATCATAGGGACAAGACGTGTCCCGTCAACCCCTAAACGTCCTGAAGGAACAATGTCCAAAATCTTGGGCTTTTCAGCATCAAGGCGAATTAGGGTACCATTTTCAGGCACAACCGCATGTTCAATGCCGCAACTTAATCCCAGCTCTGCTTGTTCTTGCATATGGCGCATTTCCCCATGAACCGGGATTAATATTTTGGGACGGACCCATTCATACATCTTTTTTAATTCTTCCCGTGCAGGATGTCCTGATACATGAATATCGTCATTGCTGGCCGTTATAATTTTTACGCCTTTGCGTACCAAATTATTTTGTAATTGGGCAATCGCCTTTTCATTTCCAGGAATCATGCGAGAAGAGAAAATCACCACATCACCTTCAGATAAATCTACTTCAGGATGACTGTCATTGGCCATACGAGCCAAAGCAGAGCGTTGCTCACCTTGAGACCCTGTGGAAATGAGCAAAACTTTGTCATTAGGAAGCTTCATGGCCGTTTCTTCATCAATAAATGGTGGCAAATCATGAAGATAGCCGGCCAACTTTGCGGCCTCATACATTTTTTGCAATGAACGACCAACCAATGCAACTCTTCGGCCATGGAGTTGAGCAGCAAGGGCTGCAGTCTCCAAACGGGCTAGATTGGAGGAGAAACAAGAAATAACAATTCGGTTTTGAGGATATTCACCAATCAAGGAGATGAGCTCACTGCGCACTGATTCTTCTGAACCTGAAACCCCTTCATTAAAAACATTGGTGGAATCGCAGACCAAGGCCAGGACTCCTTTGTTTCCCCATTCAATCAATTTCGCCTGATCAGTTTTTCCTCCCACCAACGGCTCTGGGTCAATTTTCCAATCCCCAGTATGCATAACCGTGCCCAAAGGGGTGGTAATGGCTAAAGCATTAGGTTCAGGGATAGAGTGGGTTAAGGTTATAAATTCAACCTCAAATTTGCCCAAGGAAAATTTACCAGACAAAGGAATTTCCACAATTGGAACCTCTTTCGCCCAACTAAATTCCCTAATCTTCTGTCGAACCACATGAGCTGTAAAAGGTGTTGCATAAATGGGACAACGCAATAACGGCCATAAGTAAGGAATTGCACCAACATGATCTTCATGGGCATGGGTTAGGACGAGACCAACTAAATCATCACGACGTTCAAGAATAAATTCTGGATCAGGGGTAATCACATCTATGCCAAAGCGATCACCAAAGGTGATCCCCACATCTACCATTAACCACTGACCGTCATGGCCGTACAAATTGAGGTTCATACCTATTTCGCCGGAGCCTCCGAGAGGAAGAAACCAAAAATCTTCTTTAGATGGACGATATTTTTTACTCATGCTTTCGAACACTCACTTAACTATTTCTTCAATAAATACGTTTATTTCTCTGTCATGGGAATTAATTTAATTTTTTTCCCAAGGTCTACTTGGATTTCTCCTTAATTATAGATTCTAAAAAGTTAATTTTTTCATGATATTAAGACCATGACGACTTCTAGATATTAGGTCCCCTGGAACACGAAAAGTATAATCATCTCTTTGCATTGTATAAAGATAATATTTGATTCCTCTTAGGTTAAAGAAGTTTAAAGAGCTTCTTTAATTTTCTATTTATTTTCAAAAATATCAAACTAGCTTTTAAATTTAGGGGCTGTCCCAGATAACTAGTTTAAATTCCCTTTAACCCATTGTT
>CAZITL010000023.1:0-31232 GCA_964542195.1 uncultured Verrucomicrobiales bacterium | reverse complement strand
AAAGCCCATAGAGTTTCATGAAGATAACTGTTTTAGGGTGTGGTTCCTCTGGAGGAGTTCCCACCATTACTGGGGAGTGGGGGGCGTGTGATCCAACCAACCCAAAAAACAACAGGCGCCGTTCTTCCCTGTTATTAGAGATTATGGAATATAAACTCCTGGTGGATACATCGCCTGATTTGCGTTTACAGCTTCTTGATGCAGGAGTTGATCGAATTGATGGCGTTTTGTTTACCCACGCTCATGCAGATCATATTATGGGGCTAGATGAGCTTAGGCAAATCTATATGAAGCATCGTCAAGTGATTCCCGTTTATGGAGACCAAGCGACGCTTACAAGTTTGAGGGAAACTTTTGGCTATGCCATGGCTCCTAAGGATGAAAATTATATTTCATTTATTCACCCCCATGAAGTGACAGGGAACTTTGATTTTCATGGAATTAACATCACTCCGATTCCCCTGAATCATGGCAATATTCAATCCTTAGGCTATCGCATTGGAAATTTCGCCTATTGTACGGACTTTAAATTTATCCCAGAAGAATCCAAAAAATTACTCCATGATTTAGAGTTATGGATTGTCGATTGCCTGCGCTTTGATCCCCATCCCACCCATATTCATTTTGAAGGAGTGATGGCGTTGATTGAAATGTTAAAGCCGGAAAGGGCTGTTCTCACTCATTTAACTCAATGGATGGATTATGATCATTTAGCGTCCCTTGTTCCAAGACATGTGGAACCAGCTTATGATGGTATGGCGCTGGAAATGTCAGATAATCATATTTTATAAATTAATTTTCTCTTGAAAAATCTTTAAGAATCGCTAAGTAATGTTTGTATTAAGATCCTTTTAGAAATTATTTATGAATTTTACGCACTTCGATCTGAACCCTAAAATCCTCAACGCAATTGAAGATATGGGTTATCAGACTCCCACACCCATCCAACAACAAGCTATTCCCTATATTCTTCAGGGGCGCGATGTGTTTGCGTGTGCTCAAACAGGGACAGGAAAAACGGCTTCCTTTACATTACCCATTATTGAACATCTCTTAACCTGTCGACTAAGAAGTGGTTTACCTCGAGTTATCATCTTAGAGCCGACTCGGGAATTGGCCCACCAAGTATATGAAAATTTTGTCAATTACACAAAATACCTTAATTTAAAGGCCGTGATTTTAGTGGGCGGTGAATCCATGCTCGGTCAAGACAAAATCCTTAAACGAGGTGTGGATGTTTTGATTGCCACTCCCGGGCGCCTTCTTGACTTATTTGAGCGCGGTAAACTCATTTTTACCGATCTTAAAACCTTAGTCATAGATGAAGCTGATCGGATGCTTGACATGGGGTTCATTCCAGATATTGAGCAGTTGGTCTCCCTTGTGCCTAAGCTTAGACAAACCTTATTGTTTAGCGCAACGATGTCAGACGAAATAAAAGACATTGCCAGTAAATATTTAATCAATCCCAAGCTTATTACCGTTAGTAAAACCAACAGCACAGCTGAAACCGTAGAACAATTTATTGTCAAGCTGGACGATATGGACAAGCGCAAAGCGCTGCGCACCATTCTGCGTCAAAAGGGGACAGGTTCTCAAAGTATTATTTTCTGTAACAGAAAAAAGGATGTGGATATTGTCACTTCCTCTCTGAAAAGACATGGATTTTCTGCAGCGGGTCTTCATGGTGATTTAACCCAGCATATGCGCAACGAGACTCTAGATGGGTTTCGCAGTGGCAAATTACAAATTTTGGTTGCCAGTGATGTTGCTGCCCGTGGTATTGACGTTCAAGATCTTGGACTTGTGGTGAACTTTGATGTCCCATTACAAGGTGAAGATTATGTCCACCGGATTGGTCGCACAGGACGAGCTGGTAAAGCCGGTCAAGCCATTACCTTTGTAACCAAAAACGAAAGCCGTAAATTAAAGGCTGTTGAAAAGATTATTTCCAAAGAAATTCCTGTACTTGCTCTCAAGATAGATGAAGCGAAGCCCGTACGGGAAGAATTTGTCCATGATCACCCTGAACCTAATCAGCCTGTGGTCGGATTTGGTGCCTTTATCCCGGCATTTATGCGGATTGATCCGCTTCAATACCTGTAACTTCTGTGGTTTAGGGAATGTTTGCCTTTTTAAAAAGCAATCGTTTCCTGAACGTCCTTATGTCCATTTTTATCCTTCTTTTTCTTGCTAATGGTTTTATGATTGTTGCTGGTGCTAGCGCTATTAGTGCAATGATAGACGAAAAACTAGATTCTGATTGGATTAATAGGCACATAGAGCTTTGGTATGCCAATGTAGAAGAAGAAAAAATTCTGGGTTTTGTCATCGTCGTTCTTTTGTTCATTAAAGCCATTGGTTGGGGTCGAAAGTTTTTTAGAAGATCTCAATCCTTTTAGGATGTTGTGAAAAATACCCCATAAGATGTATTTAACTATTGCTTCAACACTTGTGATCTGGTAACCAATACGTATCACGATTCTTCTTAAAGAATCAAAAGTGCGGTCGTGGCGGAATTGGTAGACGCGCAGCGTTGAGGTCGCTGTGGGGCGACCCGTGGAAGTTCGAGTCTTCTCGACCGCACCAATCTATTAATCTGTGTTTTCCAAATTTTGATAAGTTCATTTCTTGGTGATCCAATTGTATCAAGATTAGTTGATGATGGTAAGTTTGGATATTACCTTCAGATGTTCAAGTTCTTTATCGGTGATTCGAGTGCAATCAGTTAAGTAAAGGATGGCCAGGTTAGGTAATTTCTTGATGTGAGTGAGGCCTTTGTCGGTAATCAGCTCTAATCCACTTAAGTTAAGATCGGTAAGATTGGTTAAGGATTTTATATGTTCTAGTCCTTCATCAGTTATTTGAAAGCACCTGTATAAATTAAGGTCAGTAAGATTGGTCAATACCTTCAGATGGGCTAAGCCGGCATTGGTCATTTGATGGCACCCATACAAGTTAAGGGAGGTAAGATTGGTCAATCCCTCCAGATGGGCTAAGCCGGCATCGATGATTTGAAGGCATCTGTATAAATTAAGGTCAGTAAGATTGGTCAATCCCTTCAGATTTGTTAATCCCGCATTAGTGATCTGATGACAAAAAGATAATATTAGGATCGTGATTTTGGGTAATTCTTTAATGTGAGCAAGGCCGGAATCGGTGATCTGGGCGCACCCCATTATATCGAGCAATGTAAGATTGGTTAAGGATTTTAATTTCTCTAACCCAATATCCGTTATCTGTTCTAATCCACTTATATCAAGGCTGGTAAGATTGTTTAATCCCTTCAGTTGCGTTAAACCGGCATCGTTGATTTGATAGCACCCATTCAAGTTCAGGGAGGTAAGTTTGGTCAATACCTTGAGATTTTCTAGGGCTGAATCATTTGTTTTAAGGCATTGAGATATATCAAGACTCGTTAGGTTTGGTAAATCCTGGAGATGAGCAAGGCCGTTACCTGTGATTCGTGCTAATCCTCTTAAGTTAAGTGTGGAAAGTTTAGATAATACCTTTAGATGTTTTATGCTTGTATCAGTGATTTGTTCACACCACGATACATCAAGAGTCGTCAGGCTAGGTAATTCCTTGATATGATTGAAGCCAGCATCGGTAATTCGCTCCAGTCCACTTAATTTAAGGGTGGTAAGTCTGGTCATCGCCTTTAGACGTTCTAACCCAATATCCATGATTTGATGGCATCGAGATATATTAAGGAGAATCAGGTTGTGTAATGCCGTGAGATGATCAAGGCCGGCGTCAGTGATTGTTAATCCTGTCAGGTCAAGGGCGGCAAGTTTGGTTAATCCCCTGAGTTCTCCTAGTCCTGGATCAGTGATTTGACGGTGCCAAGATAACTTAAGAGAAATGATATTAGGAAATGGGTCGATTAACTCTTTAATTCGCTTCCTTAGAGAGGTATCAGTAAGCTGAGCAGCATGATCGCGAAATAAATTGACATGCACCGAGGCGGATTGGCAAGCTACATGAAAGCTCCTATTAAGAAGCAACACATTCCTAAGATTCTGTAAGGAACCGTATGAAACCATCTCAAGAATTTGGTGGATCATATCTTGAGGAAGGATTTTTAAGTTTCCATACTCTGCTTGCCTTTCATACTGGTGGATGCGCACAGACAAGTTACCGGCTTTAAGCGTTTGAGCCATGGCATAGGCTTCTTTCTTGTGTATAACATCAAACTGCTTTTGTAACACAAGACGAGTAAGGCCCTGAATAATCTGTTTTCTCATAAGGGGAAGGGAAATTCGAGGATCAGGTTGTGTTTCAAAGAAGAGGCGATTTAAGAAGCGCCTGACCTGGATGAAAAAAGTGGGATTCACCGTCTGCTGATAGGATTGGTACAGGGCTTGAATGTCTTGCCATCTCATCTCTTGAGCTTGATAAATTTTTACAATATCGGGGGCAGAGAGTTCTGATAAGGACGCTTCCATTCCTAAAGCTAAGCTTGAAAAGAAAAGATAAATGATATAGAGGATTCTTTTCATGGATCCTTGATTTTATACTAAAGCCTTACTTTTTTCTCTATCCTTAACACTGTTATGTGAGAAAACAAGATAAAGATATGAGGTCGGAATTCTCAATCCAAGCCCGAGTTCCACAGTTCATGAGTTGAAAAAATATTGAACGATCTCATCCAATTAAAAACCCATTAGACACCTCAAAATTTCAAGTGTATAGTCGTGCGTGTATATATGACCATTTTATTGGAGTAAATTATGAACCGCCTTCTTATGCTAGCACTGGTTGCCATTCTTGGCGTAGCATCCACAGCTATTGCTGCTCCTGCTTCTGAAGATCAAGATCAAACTGTTGAGTCATCAGATCAACCTTTTGATGAAAGTGATGAGGAAAGTGATGAAGAAGCCGAGTAAAATTGGCTTTAAAGTCTGACACCGCCCCTTTGGGCGGTTTTTTTTGCAACTAGGGAGCCCTTGCTAGAGCGCTCAAACATGGTAAGATCATCGCCATCATGACAAGTCTAGAAAAAGAATTTTGAGATGAATAAGACAGTTTTAATTACAGGGGCAGCCCAACGGATTGGTCGTCATATAGCCCTCGAGTTAGCCAGGCTTGGTTATCACATCATTGTCCATTATCATACCTCTAAAGATGAGGCCTTTGATCTTGTTAACTCCATAAAAAAAATGGGGGTTAAAGCTATGGCTGTATCCGCTAATTTGCTGGAGGAGGGGAGTGTACACCAAATATTCCCTACCATTCATGAACAGTTTGAATGTGTGGATATCTTAATCAACAATGCCTCCACGTTTACTTATGATGCTATAGACACAGTCACCCGGGAAAGTTGGGATCATCATATGGAGGCAAATCTTCGCGCTCCCTTCGTTTTAAGCCAACATTTTGCAAGGCAAACTCAGGAAGGCTGCATTATTAATATCCTCGATCAACGCGTTTGGAACATTACGCCTCACTATATTTCTTATACCTTGAGCAAAGTGGGATTATGGGCCTTGACCCAGTCTATGGCTTTGGCACTCGCTCCTCAAATTCGGGTTAATGCAATCGGACCTGGGCCAACCCTTCAAAATGAATGGCAAAGTGATGAAAAATTTAACCAACAATGTAACTTGATTCCCTTGAAAAAAGCCGTTAGCTTGAAGGACATCAGTGCCACGGTTGAGTTTTTGATTCAAAATACATCGCTAACAGGTCAAATGATTGCTGTCGATGGTGGCCAACATCTAGGGTGGTCATTTCCATCCCAAACAAGTGATAGAGAAGACTAATGGTTCGGATGCTTTCATTTTCTCCTTCTAACCCTGCTAATCAGGGGGACCGTCTCCTCAAAAATTGGCGAATTATGATCAAAGATTTGTGTTTAGATGCTCACTTGGGCATTTATGAGCAAGAAAAGCAGCATACTCAACCAATCCTAATTAATGTAGAATGTGATCTGATGATGCCTGTGCCGGAGGATAAAGCTACATCTGAACATGTCTATTGTTATGATCGTCTTGTCCAAAGCATTACCAAACTTGCCACAGAAAACCATATCCATTTGGTGGAAACCTTGGCTGAGGCCATTGCCGACCATTGTTTGAATGATATTCGCGTTCATAAAGTTTTAGTTCGTATTGAGAAAACACGAATTTATTCGAATGCAACAAGCGCTGGAGTTGAAATTATCCGCAACCGAAAGTAATTATCCTAACATTGGGGCAAAACTATGATTCGACGTTTAAACCATGTGGCCATTGCAGTGGCAAATTTGGAAGAAGCAGTCCGATTTTATCGAGACACCCTTCAAGCGCAAGTTTCACCTCCCCACGATCTTCCAGAGCATGGGGTGACAACCGTATTTGTGACCTTAGAAAACACAAAAATTGAACTGATTAGCCCTTTTGGGGATCAATCTCCCATTTCCGGATTTGTGGATAAAAATCCAGGAGGAGCGATTCATCATTTGTGCTTTGAAGTGGATGATATTTCAAAAGCCCAAAGTCATGTGGAAAGCAAAGGGGTCAGAGGTCTTGGATCAGTGAAAATTGGTGCTCACCAAAAGCCAGTCCTATTTCTCCATCCAAAAGATTGTTTAAATTGTCTCATTGAGTTAGAAGAAGTTTAAATTTAAGAGAAAACTTTATTAATATAAAAAAGATGTTCTATTAATTTTATCGTAACTTCTTTTTTTTATGCTTTCTTTAGGATGAAGCAAAATGAGCAAGCTCATGGAGCCATTTGAGAAAGCCTTTTATCGAGAGCGTGCTGCGCGAGAATTAGCTGAAGATTCCCTTGAGAGCAAATCGAGAGAACTTTATTATGCCCACGAAGAATTGGTGCAAAAACAAAATCAACTCATCATTTCGGAAAAAATGGCTTCCATCGGGCTTATTTCGGCTGGTATCGCTCATGAGATAAACAACCCCTTAAGCTTTATCCTAAGCAATTTAAACACCCTAGATGAGTATTTTCAAGAAATTGCCCTTATTGTAGATGGACTGATTAATCTAGGGATTAAGGCTAATCAAAATCAAACTTCTATGTCTCCAGAAAATCTTAAACAACAATTTAAAGAATTTTTGGATCTTAAAAATTATAATTATCTTATTGAAGACATTAACTCCTTACTTGATGAAAGTCGAATTGGGATCGGGAGAATTCGTGATATTGTCAAAAGCTTAAAGGGAGTTTCTCATTCTCAACTCAATCAACCTCAAGAAATAAATTTGAATGATCACCTTCAGGTAGTGCTGAACGTAATACGTCCCCAAATTAAAGATAAAAGCACCGTTCATACCAAGTTTTCACCTCTTCCTTTAATTAAATGTTATCCCGACCAATTATCTCAAGTATTCATGAATCTTCTGGTTAATGCATATCAAGCTATGGATAACAAAGGAGAAATTACCATTGAGACATGCTGCGTCAACAATGGGATTGAGGTCAAAGTTTCAGATACTGGGTGTGGAATTACTCCTGAGAATATGAAAAAACTTTTTACACCATTCTTTACAACTAAGCCTATTGGTCAGGGTACGGGTTTAGGGCTTTCGATATCCTATGATATCATTAAAGCTCACGGAGGAACGATTGCCGTTGAAAGTTATGTTAATCAAGGCACCACATTTACTTTATGGCTTCCTTTATCTGTATCCGTTGCTCAAGCAGCAAATGCGGCAAAAAAGGAGAAGGCATCATGAGTCAAACTCTTCTTTTAGTCGATGATGAGACAAGTGTCTTGAACGCTCTTAAAAGAGTTTTAAGAAAGCAAAATTATAATATTATTACGGCTAGTAACGGTAAAGAAGCATTGCAGCTCCTAGCAGAACACAACAATGAAATTGCAGTGGTTGTCTCTGATTTTCGCATGCCCTTCATGACTGGAGCGGAGCTTTTAAAGGAAATCAGTAAAAAGTATCCTCAAACCGTTCGTATGATTCTTAGTGGATATGCTGATCGTGATCAAATTATTGATACCATTAATAGTGGACAAATATACAAATTTCTCAGTAAACCATGGGATGATGAGGTGCTAAGAAATGAGATTGATCAAGCATTTCAGCAAGCCGATTTACAACATTACAAAGAAGATTTAGATATCCTCTTTAATCAACAAAACAGCGGTATGTTTACGACCAGTGAAAACCATGTGATTCTAAAAGCTAATAAATTCTTCATGAATTTAACTGGTTACCAAGAGGAAATTGTTGGACGATGCATCTATGATGAACAATTTCCCCTATTTCACCCCCATAATCTTCAAGTGGATATGGAAGATACTTTGGCTTTGACTAATGAGTGGAACGGAGAAGGGTACTTAATTACGCAAGATGAGAATTATGTAGCTGTTTCACTATATGCTCGTCGCTTTAAAACCGCAGAAAATGGGCCTACTAAATATTTTTATCAAATCATTGATATTTCTAAACAAAAGCAATTGGAAGCCGATATTCAATATCGGCTAAATTATAACGAGGTTACTGGGCTCTACAATCGTCACTACTTGATTGAGAACTTACCAAGCCTCCTAGAGCAAATGTCTGTTCGGCGAAAACAATTAGCCCTTGCGATTGTAGAAATTGATCGTTTTGCCAATATTTTCAATGCATTTGGTAATCGTATAGCTAATCAAATGCTACGTAAGATTGGGCGGTGGATGAATGATTGGTGTGAATCAAAGGGTATATTGACCTTTCACTTGAGTGGTAATAAGTTCGCCTTTGTATTTCCAAATATGATTAATACCGCCCACTTGGAACAACGCCTTCATGATTTTCAAGAATCTTTAAAGATACCCTTTAATCATAACGAACACAAAATTTATGTAACTGCTAGCATTGGTGTAAGTCTTTATCCTCAAGGAGGGGTTACACCTGAAAAGCTTATGAAAAATGCAGAGTTAGCCCTAACAAGAGCACAGACCTTGGGAGGAAATACCTTTGTTTTCCAGGAATCCAGTTCACAAAACTTTGAAGACCCTTCACAGCAATTGCTTTACCGTTTAACGATAGAGAGTGAGCTGTTTGAAGCAGTGGCCCAAAAACAATTTGAACTATACTATCAACCCTTTGTTGACGTGGAAACTGGTGAAGCTGTTTCGTGTGAGGCTTTGCTCAGGTGGCACCATCCAGATCGAGGTCTCATATACCCAAAGGAATTTATTGGTATATTAGAGGAAACAGGATTGATAGTGGAGTTGGGGGAATGGATTATTAGTCAGGCTTGTCAGCAATTGAATAACCTAAGTCAGGCAGGCTTTCCCGAAATGCGCATTTCTATTAACTTATCTGCTCGTCAATTGCAGGATCCTACCTTCTATGATCGTCTGTTAAAAATTGTCAATCACACCGGTGTATCTCCATCACGATTGGAACTGGAAATGACGGAATCTATGTTGATGGAAAATTTCACCCAGTGCCGTATTATGCTTGAAAATTTAAGACACATAGGCGTTAATCTTGCCTTGGATGATTTCGGCACAGGATATTCTTCATTTAGTGTTTTAAAAGATTTGCCGTTCAACATTTTGAAGATTGATCGATCTTTTATCCATGAAATCAACCAAGGTCGCAACTCTGCCTCAATAGTTTCCTCTATCATTGCTATGGGACAAAGTTTAGGAATGAAAATTGTGGCCGAAGGAGTTGAAACACCCGAACAGCTTCACACACTTAGACAATACAACTGTGATTTTGCCCAAGGTTACTATTTTAGCATCCCCCTGACCAAGGATGAGTTGTTAGAGTTTCTTCAAAAGAAGAAAAGCTAGATATTTACTGAAAAACCTTAACTAAAATCAATCTCTAAACGACATTGGGGCGCTCCTTGATGCATGCATTCAGGATGACGAATATCTATCTTTTCTTTAAAATAACAACTGGCCCCCTTGATCAACCCGAGGGCTAAGTGACAAAGTTTTCTCGGTGAGGAATAATACAGAACCAAGCTTTCAGCATTGGGTTCTTCATGAAGAATTTTTGGCAAGCTGGCATGCGGGTTGAGTTTTAAGACTTCCACATGAATAATTTGATCTATGCTCTTCAGGAATTCCTTTAAAGTTCCGTTCTCGGGGATAAAAACAGAATATTTTTTGGCAAAAATAGGAAATAAGTATGTACCAAACTGATACAAAAGCTCTGTTGTTGGCGTTTTGAGTTTATCTGATAAATAAGTTAATAAATCAACCAGTTCTTGGTCGGAGTAGGTGACGGTTGCGACATAAATTCCTTGAGATTCCGGTTTGACCTCATCTAAAATCTCATTCCATAGCGCCATACCGTAGTTTTGTTCTACCATCCGGCTTAGCTCTGTAAAAATAATACCTTTCATAGCGAGGCCTAGTTCTGAGAATCTTCTAGATTCATTATGAGCGATTAAAATAAAACATAAACTGAAATTCCAACTTTGAAAGAATGGTTAATGATTTATGTTTCACCAGCCGCATCAGCGGCTTGGTGATTTAAGATTGTATTATTTTAGAGCGGATATAAAACCATTGATTTTTCGTATATTCCAATGGTGTCTTGTTAATAGATTCTGGAGGCTTAAGTCAAATTGTTCTCTTAAGGTATCATTTAACAGACCTTGACGAACTTCTTTAAGGATGCTTATGAACTTCACCCAATCTTTTGTTTGATTTTGCTCTTGGGGTGTAGGATTAGATACAGATCCGGAAGTCCTTTGTGGGGCAGGAGATGAATAGGCTGGATAATTAAGCCATTCTTGAAGATCCTGTTCAGAAAGAGGAAATTGCTTAGCAGTGGATTTGGCATGCTGACTTACAGTGTTCATGGCTAAATTAAGGATAATTGCGTCATGGGTCACTAATGTACAAGCTGGATAATCATCCAAATAAGGAATATAATTATCTATATTCTTCCAAAAATCTGGATACTCCGCACTATGACCTTGGGATGTCATCAATAATAGAACAGTTGCAATTGTCTTCTTATTCATTTTTATTCCTTTTATTTAATTAAACTAACCATCGCTGCTTTTCCTGAGCCAGCGTTCCTGAACCAATAGCTTTACGAATGGCCTTTAGCAAGCGATTCATAAAATTAATGTTATGGATACTAATCAACGTGTAAGCTAATAATTCTTGAGCCTTGAGCAGGTGATGGAGGTATCCTTTGGTGAATTGAGTGCAGGTTGTACATGAACAATCTGGTTCAATCGGCGAGAAATCCTCACGGAATTGTCTATTACGTAGATTAATATGCTCTTTGCCTTGGTCATGTCCTGAATGCTCAGGACGGACAAGCGCGCCACCGTGACGCGCTAAACGTGTGGGATGAACACAATCAAAGGTGTCAATACCTTGCTCAACGCCGGCAAAAATATCTCGCACACCACCAATTCCGAGTAGATGAACGGGACGATCAGGATTAAGATGATCCATTGTGATAGCAACGACATCATACATTTGCTCTTTTGAGGCCCCTAAAGAACCGCCAATGGCATGACCAAAGAATGGCTCAGAATTAACAAAATCACAGGCAACTTTTCGCAAATCAGGATAAACGCCGCCTTGAATGATGCCATAGAGTTTTTGTTGACCATTATCATGCCTTTGAAATTCTGCAAGACTACGCAATCCCCAGCGATGACTTAGGTGAAGAGAACGCTCTGTATACTTTTTATCAACATGAAAGGGAGTGCACTCATCTAAGACAACAGCAAAGTCTGGCCCCAGAAGGCGTTGAATTTCTATGGAACGTTCAGGAGTTAAAAGATGCATGCGCCCATCAAGGTAGGATTTAAACTTGGCACCTTCTTCGGTGATTTTTAAAAGGGTTTTCGGGCGATTGTTCATTCGCTTGCCTTTAATTTCGGCAGCGACGGATCCGTGACCTAGGCTAAATATTTGAAATCCACCCGAGTCCGTTAGCATGGGGCCATCCCAACCCATAAATTTATGCAATCCGCCTGCCTTCGCAACAACCTCAGGTCCTGGCTGTAACATCAAATGATAGGTATTAGATAAAATAAACTGGGTTTCAGCCTCACGCATTTGTTGAGGCGTTACAGCCTTAATGGCTGCCTTTGTGGCACAAAATATGAAAGCAGGGGTATCAACAGTTCCATGGGGGGTTGTGATTTTGCCTAAACGGGCACGGCTATGGGGTGACGGTTTGTGATAGGTAAAGGAAAAGGTCATGGGACTTTCTTAATACATAAATAGCTTAAATAAATAACCGGTGTTGACATCACACTTACCAAAACTCGGGCAAAATAGGTACCCAAAATATAAGTATAAATTAAAGTATACCAACTGACTGGATTTGGCGCTAAAAGCATCCAAGCAATAGTACTGAATATAATATTATCTAAAAGAGCGGATAAAATGGTAGAGACGTTGGTCCGTAACCACAGCATTTTACCGTGGGTGATTTGACTCAATTTTTTAAAGACCATGATGTCAAACAGCTGACTTAAAGCAAAAGCGCTAAGGCTAGCGATCAGCAAGCGTGGCGAGGGAAGAAATAGAGTCTCCATGGCTTGATGGCTGGTATCATTGTCAATGGGACTATGACCTATCGTGAGAACCATAAGCACTACGATTAAAATTTGGGCTGAAAAACTAAGCCAAACACCCTGCTTTGCCACATCTTTGCCATAATGTTCCGTTAAAATATCACTCGCTAAAAAAGCTGTGGCGAACGTCACAGTCCCAAGGGCAACGGGTTCAGGAGAAAAGTTAAATTGGGCCATTTTTAAAACTTGAATGTTGGCAATGACCGTAATCAAGGCATTATAAACAAAAAGTCCTGAGGCTTGAAATAGGCGGAAGAGGAGGAGGATAGCGATAATGCAGACAAAGAATACTCCTATAGAGAGGGTTTCATTAGAAACACCTTGCAAACAGAGTGTTAGGGTGTGAAAAAAGGTATCCATCCTATTATGCCATTTTTTTATTACCATAAGCCAAGGCCTAACGAATTCATACCATATAAAGGGGAAGTATTATTTGTCAATTTTAAAACACTAAAGAATACAAGGATAACCTAACTTAAAAAATAAAAGATCATGGGGGATGCTATATTATTTATTATTTTCTAGAGTTAAGGCATAAATAAGGGGTTGACAGCTCTTGTGGTGTCAATGTGGAGGATTGCATCAAATTGTAAGGCTAAGTTAGCAAGATGATAATGGCTTGCATATTCAGTTTCAGGTTTATAGATCACGCCGACCGCTCTTTGCAAAGAAGGCTGTGTTATGGGGAGGTTTTGGCGGAGAAGAAGAAGAAAATTTGGGTGACTTAAGAAATGAAACAGATGTTCATAACTTCCCTCAAGAGCTGACATTAGGTGTTTTGTCTCAATTTCTCCGCCCCAGTGGGTGGCTGATGTAACTTCTCCTTCGTAAGTGGAAAATCCTAAAAGATATGCATCAAAACCATATATGTCTCTTACCATCTGCCCTAAGTTGATTTGATTCAATTCGAAAAGTTGTGTTGCTCTTGCATCGCCCACATGGGAGTTATGGGCCCAGATGACTATTCTTGGATAACAACCATGTTTTCTTTGGAGGTAAATTCTAAGGGTCTCTAAGGTATCTATCATATGCTGAGTCCTTAAATTCCAGGTTAATTCGGGTCCTTTAAAGAATGAGCGATAATATGCTTCAGCATTTGCTACCACTCTGGCATTCTGGACTAAAAATAGAAGTTCTTCCTGAGATATATCCTGATTTTGCAGAGCATTAATTTCAAATTTGAGAATCTCGATCAGCTGTGTATACACTTCCTCCTTACAATCAGGAATTAGCCCTTGAGAAGAGGCATAGCCATAAAGGCTTGGATCATCACCATATTGTTGTAGACATTCATACCGATTTCGCGCTTTTTCTGCAGCCTCAGGGTCGATCTTTTCAAGATATTCAACAACCAATTTCATAGAAGCATGCATGCTGTATAAATCAAGACCAAATATACTTACCTTGTCTTGCTCACTTTGACACTGATCATTATATTCTCTTAACCACTTGAGGAATTTGACTATTTCTTCATTGTGCCATAACCAAGAAGGAAACCGCTGTAGTCTTTCTAATGCTTTGTATTCGTTTAAACTTGGGTCCAAATTTTTGATATAATAATTGATATGGTAAACATCTGGCCAATCTCCTTCAATAGCTACGGCATTTACCCCTTTTTCCTGAATCAAAAGCTTTGTCAATTCAGACCGAATTTTATAAAACTCTTTGGTACCATAGGTTGCCTGTCCCATGAGAATGAGATGCCTTTCATCAATATCTTTGATGAGATGGTAATAGTCTCTTTGAAAATAATTAAAAGGTAAGATGAGCTTTGATAAAGGAATAATGTGATTTAAGCTCTTCATTCAAAGATTCTCTCAAATTTTTGGCATAGCCCTTTGTTTACAGGTTCATTGTTATAGGTTCGTTCTAATACAACCATATGGACAATTAAGAAGGATGGAAAAGTAAAATAATTTCTATATTTCCCATATTAATGGAAGTAACAGTGGCTAATCCTTATAAAGTCTATTATATTTTAGAAGTCTTAACGTGAGATGATCTGGTGTGAATTTATCACAAAATCCTATTTTTAAAGATCGACGAGATGCGGGCAGGCTCCTTGCTCACAGGCTAAAATATTATACACAAAAGACAAATTGCTGGATTTTAGCTTTACCTCGAGGAGGCGTTCCCGTTGCCCATGAAATCTCCAATGTGCTTGAAATTCCCTATGATATTTTTTTAGCCAGAAAACTGGGAATTCCCGGAAATGAGGAATTAGCTATGGGTGCGCTTGCTGAGGGAGGTTTTTCTATCCTAGATGATCATAGGATTGCCCTCGCGGGTGTTGATGAAGAGCAGATTCAGAAAATAATCGCCAGAGAACGGGCGGAAATGAACCGTCGAATGGCGATTTATCGAGGTGCCAGAAAACCTCCAGAGATTAAGGATAAAACAATTGTTTTAGTTGATGATGGGATAGCAACAGGGCTTACGATGAAAGCCGTCATCAAAGCCTTGAAAAATCAAGAACCTAGTAAAATTATTGTGGCTGCGCCCGTTGCAAGTCCGCAAGCCATAAAAGAGATAAAAGGCGAGGTTGATCAAATCATTTGTTTATCTATACCCCAAGAATTCACAGGGGTTGGTCAATCTTACCGCCAATTTAATCAACTTACAGATGAAGAAGTCATTGCCTATTTAAGATTCTAATTGCTCCCCCTCTTGTCAAAGAACTTTGAACTCGATAGCTTATAGAGATGGAGGATCTATGACTATTTATCAGCACCGTATCCAGCAAGTAAGAAAGTTTATGAGAGAACGTCTTGCCACGCAAGGTGTTATCATTCCAAAAGCAGATGTTTATCAGAGTGAGTATGTAACGCCAGCCGACGAACGTTTGTCCTGGCTAACTGGATTTACTGGGTCAGCGGGTTACGCCATTGTTCTTCAAGATGCAGCAGCATTGTTTGTGGATGGTCGATATATTTTGCAAGCTGAAGGGGAGGTAGATCCTGAAATTTTTTCCGTTTATCATTCGCCAGAATTTAGCCCAAAAACTTTTTTAAAATCCTATCTGAAACAGGGGGATCGTATTGGTTTTGATCCATGGTTAATGGCAAAAGCTGAGTATGATCGTTGGCAGGCCAACCTTAAAGAATTGGATGTAGAGTTCGTGCCCATTCAAGAAAATCCTGTGGATGTATTGTGGCATGATCGTCCACAGCGTCCCTTATCAAGCATTAAATTGCATGACCAAACTTTTGCAGGCTTATCTGTGTCTGAGAAGTTAAATAAGGTGCAAAACACCTTGAAAGATCAAAATCATGATCTTTACATTTGTAATGCACCAGAGTCCATCTGTTGGCTTTTAAATATTCGAGGTGAAGACTTTCCTTACACCCCATTTATCGATGCTTTTGCTCTCATCCCCCAACAAGGAAAAGTCGACCTTTTTATTGATTCAAGAAAGATTCCATCGGATGTAAGTCAAGAGCTGGAGCCATATGTTACCTTCCGGGAATATGGAATATTTGGCGAGGCTGTGGGGCAAGCACGAGAAGGATCGAGGGTTTTGCTGGACGTGCAGCGAAGCCCCCTGTGGCTAAGTCATCAATTAACTCATTCTTCGATTCGTTGGGGTAATGATCCATGTGCGTTAATGAAAGCCGTTAAGAATCCCATAGAAAGGGAAGGGATCCGTCAAGCTCATATTAAGGATGGTGTGGCAGTTACCAAGTTTCTTGCGTGGCTGTCGCAACGACTGTTAAATGATGAGCCCCTAGAAGAGTTGATATTAGTAGATCAATTAGAACATTTCCGTAAGCTTGGGGAAAATTATAAAGGTCCCAGTTTTTCAACCATTGCAGGCTTTGGTAGCAATGGAGCAATCATCCATTATCGACCAACACCGGAAACCAATAAAATCATTGAAGGTGACAATTTATTATTGTTGGATTCTGGTGGACAATATTTGGAAGGAACGACAGACATAACGCGCACGATTGCTATTGGTACCCCCAATGAAGAGCATAAAGATAGATTCACCCGGGTTTTAAAAGGGCATATTGCGCTTGCCACAGCTGTTTTTCCCAGAGGAACAACCGGTTCACAGTTGGATGCTTTGGCTCGACAACCTTTATGGCAAGCAGGACTTGATTATCAACATGGAACGGGTCATGGTGTAGGATGTTATTTGAGTGTTCATGAAGGACCTCAGCGTATCAGCAAAACACCATCTCTTGTGGAGCTGCAGGAAGGCATGGTTTTATCTAATGAACCAGGATATTATAAGCCCCACCATTATGGTATTCGTATTGAAAATCTAATTTTGGTTCGATCCCAAGAGATGCAACAGCATTATGAATTATCTATGCTGGGCTTTGAAACCTTAACCTTGGTTCCCATCGATACCCGTCTCATCGTCATAGAAATGCTGACAACAGCAGAACGGCAATGGCTCAATGATTATCACGCCCAAGTACGGGAAACGCTTCTTCCCCATTTGGATACGGAAACTGCAGCTTGGCTTATTGAAGCTACAGAGGAAGTTTAGACATTCCTCTCGTCAAGTTGGCGTAAATACTGGCGAGATTCATGGCCGCCCACTTATCCTGGGTGACTTTGATATGAAGGGTTATTTTCTCTATTAGTTTGCCTAGTGATTTGTTCCCTTTCAGGGTTTGCGGATTTCCCCACAGCTGCTAACATCTTCCTCTTTTCATCTGGAGATAATCTCGGTGACTTTTTTGTATGAGGCAAGAAATCATGAGGCTCGTAACTTGGTGCATTGGAAGGCTTGGCCTCCTCTACTATAAGTGATTTTGAAGGTCTTTGAGGTAATTTAGGTGACTGAATCTCCTTATATTTTTGAGCCCACTTACGGAGCGGTGTTTGGGCCTTATAAACTTGATTGGCCATCTTGATAGCCCCCAGGGGATTAACGATACCTCGACCATATTCTCTTCCCAGGATCATGCTTCCTGTGTACGTTTTATCACGTGCTGATCGTAATAATAGCGAGAAAACATTCTCTGGCATAATCATGCTTTTGGTCTCTATAAAATCCTTCTTCGAGTATTTATGGGTTCTGCCATATTGTTTGTGGAGTTCTAATTTAGTTAGATGTTCTTTTACCAATGCAGATACGCCGGAAATCATAGGGCTCGCTTGTGAAGTCCCTGATTTGACGACCTTATAACCTCCTGCGCCAAAAGCACGGATAGACTCTCCAGGAGCAACAATGACCTTTCGAGCGTTCACCAACTCTGGATGATTTGAGAATGAAGCTAATCGTTCTTTACCATCTTCATATTGACTTGCCGCGACCAGGATCATCCGACCATTCATCTCGGGTGACTCAGAGAGTTCGATGAGATCATTTACATAAACATTTGTCTCTTCAGTCTGTTGATCATTACCCAAAGCAATAATTAACCCTATTCCTCCCTGAGCAGCTTCTATGAGTTTTTCACGAATTTTTGGGGCCAGAGGACCATCTACTCCTCCACCTTCGCTCGGAAACTTAAGAGAGAAATTGATAAAATCCACTCCTGAGTTGATGGCTCGATCAATGGCAAGACAGTAATGTTCGACATCCTTACCTCCGATTCCTTGCTCTGCTTGAAAATTGATATATTTAATTTCTGCAGAAGGAGCAATCTCGTGTACAATACTGGCTACATGGTTGCCGTGATGGCCGGTAATTGCGTACTCTCCCTTTTCTTGTGAAAATCCTACATTATAACGCATTTTATTGGCCTCATATTCTTTTGTTGCTTTTCTCGGGGCCAATTGCTTGGTGCTTTCAGTAATAGCACTTTTAAGATTCTTGGCTTCATAATCAAACCAACTATCAATCACCCCCACCTTAATCCCTTTGCCGGTTAACCTTCGATCATGAAGTTCTTGGATTTTCAGAAATTCAAAAAATTTCATAGCTGGAAGATGCATGACTGGAAATTTTCCTTGTTCTCTTGCAATCGGGCGTCTCAATTTGTCCAAATCTCTTTGGTGAGTTTGCAATCTTTGAAGCTTGACCAACTTTTTGACATCAACTGGTTCTGTATCATACTCTACTTTTTCAGGCGCCTGGTCTTTGACGATGTTTAGCGATTTTTGGCTTAGCATCCACTCATCTTCCGACATTTTGCGCCAATCGTTTGATGAGGTCGAGGTTGTGGGAATGGACAAACTTGAGCTTGATTCTTCTTCATGACTTAAAGCAGAGGGGTCCAAAGATCTATTTTCTCTGTCTTGTGCATTCTCTCTTTTATTACCATTTCTGTCCGATAGAGACACTGGATCAGAGTTTTTCATCTCAAATCTCTTACGTAATTCTGAGACATTATTTGTGGTTTTAATTTCATTTCTGGCAGAGGTAGTGCCGTCTGAGGCTGAAGAATCTTCTCTAGGGTTTTTGTTTATGTTTTCGAATCGCTCTCTTAATTCTTTGAATTTGTGTGATTCAATTGCCCATCCCATATTGTTGAAAGCTAGGATTAAAAGGGATAAAAGGAGATGTTTTTTCATGGAAGCTTCTCCTGACTCAAATTATTCGTGAAAAAAAATAGATCGGAATAGTTAATAATTAGTTAATAGAAAGGCGAGACGGATGATATGTCCTTATTTTAATTGAAAAATTTAAAAATTGCATCTAACTATAAAAATCATCATAATAGTAGTTTTATATATCAATGAGAATAATGAATTATACAGCCTTATGGCTGCTTTCTATACCTTTTGTATTTGCCATGGATGATATGCTTCCATTGGATCGCAATGAGGTTCGCAATCTTATTCAGAGTGAATTTGGCCAGATCAGCCAGGAGGAATTTGATCTTATATATGACTCTCATCAAGGGAGTTACAGTGATATTTGGCAAGCGTTAAGTAACCGAAATGCTAAAAAATCCACAACTCCTAAAAAAGAGGCAACCTTAAGTGAAAATTTAGCCATGATTGATATTTCTATCGAAGAAATGTCTAAAACCCATGAGCACTATAAACGTTCGTTTGAAGAATTAGAGAAAAAGCAGACAGAGCTGGATAGTCAATGGCTTGAGATAACGCAAAAAATCTTGAAAAACCAAAAGGAAATTAGCGATATATTATCTCAAAGTACCGATAACAGGCAAAAAATCATTCAGGTGGTTAAGTTAACGCAGGAACTTGAAAGAGAATATAAAGAGACAAAGCAAAGGTTAGATGAAAATTCGGCAATTCTTGCTAGTTTTAAATCCCAACTAGAAGAACATAAAAGAACTTATGGCGATGAAGTGATAAATTCTAATGCTCCCATGGGGAATAGGGGCAAAAGACTCCAAGATGAATGTAGTCAACGTCAAAGAATCGGAGAGCAAATTCAACGCACCTTAAAAGAAAATCGAGAAAAGTTTGAATCCACTGTGAAAGAGCTAGATGTCTACCATAAACGGAGTGACATTCTAACAAAAGCGGTGGAGGAAGTTAAAATTTCTAGAACAGAAGAAATTAACCGATTGAAAGGTGTTTTAGATAGAATACAGCAAGAGAAAGTTGTTCTTATGGAAGAAATCATATCCATTAAATATTTGATGGAAGGAACTGATCAGGATATAGCCGAGCTCATCCATCAACGTCAAGTATATGAAGATCAATCAAGGCGTCTGTAAAAACTTCTTTATTATCCCCTAAAGATTTGGGGGATTACTTTATCACGAGAGTCTCTACAGGGATCTTTTGTATAATATGGGATTGAATAATGGCCTCAATGTCTTCGATGCTTGTGGCACGGTACCAAATCCCCTCAGGATACACGATCATAGCTGGGCCTTTTTCACATTGGTCCAAGCATCCTGCTTTGTTGATCCGGATATTAGGAATTTTAAGCTCCTTAACGCGGGCTTTCATATAGTTTAAAAGTTTATCCGATCCTTTGATCAGACAGGAACCACGTGGATGATTGTCTGGACGTTGGTTTTGGCAAATAAAGAAATGAAAATCATAGTGAGGAGTGGCCATAGATTATCTCTTATAAAAAATGTGGATTTATTTGCCAATACTATAACAGAAACAGTCCTCATTAACCATGAATTATCAACAACAACTTTGGTATGAATAAGAAAGATATCTCGTCTTCTGGATTATTTATCTTTTGAATCTTTAGGGGTAAAATTAAGGGCACAATATAGTGCTAAAGCACCAAACACAGCTAAGCCCATAGAAAGTCCCATATCACCAAAATTTTGACCGATCATAACGCATGCATAGGAAGTAATCACATACATAAACGCTCTAGAAAGAGCAAAGGCGATTGCTGTTTGGGTATAACGTCCTATGATGGGAAACGATCGGATAAATAGGGCATGAGCAGGCTTAGCATCTCCGCCCAAAATCCCCCCAAGAATACATTGAATCCACAGTATGTGAGAACTCTTTGATATTAAGGGGAAGATGAATGGCAAACACAGACTGAAGAGTAGAAACCCAATTTCTCGTATTCTCAATAACATCAGTGGATTATATTTGAGAGAAAGTCGGGCAAAAACATGAGTGGACACAGCCTGTAGTAAGGCCACGTATATATTATTACAAATGACCTCATAGGATGTAAATCCATAAACCGTTCTCAAGTGATCACCTAGGTAAATAAAGCAATAATAGAAACACAAAGGGTAGATGCACTCTAATCCCAGGTAACAAAGAAATTCTCTACGACACGACGAAAATACTTGGGTAAGCTTAGTAACTCTTCCGGAAAAGCTGGGAGATGCCTTAGATTTTTCTTGCAAAAACTCGCTGGTCTCTCTTAAGCGGGTTCGGGCTATGGATCCAATGACCGAAATTCCAGAACCAAAATAGAAAGCTGTTCGCCAGCCTTCATCGCTGTCGAAAAATAAGAATAAGCTTCCAACCATTAAAGCAAATAAGGCCCCCAATTCGGCTGAAAAGTTAACTAACGTTGTGTAGTAGAAGGAATAGGGTGGGGAAGTTATCTCCGTAATATAAACTCTAGCTCCCGGAATTTCTCCCACGGATGAGAACCCTTGAAGGAGTCGGCAGGTAATCATGATTACAGAGGCAGACAAACCAAGTGTGGCATAAGAGGGAGTGGAGGCTATCACAAAAGAACAAATAGCCATAATCATTGTTGTGATCACCACCGATGCCTTCCTACTAAAATAATCCCCAATGTAACCAAAGAATAAAGCTCCAAAAGGTCTGAGCAAAAAAGTAGATGAAAACGTAAAAGCTGAGAGGAGGGCGGCCGTATAGGGATCAGTTTTGGGAAAGAATATCCCATTTAAAATCACAGCCATGTGAATATAGAGGTACAAATCAAAATATTCTAAAAAAGTCCCTAACTGAATTAATCCTATGGCTTGGCGTTTGTTTTTATTCAGTCTCAGATGTTGAGGATTTGGTGGATCAACCGGAGATATATCCTTTAATATACTTGACAATTTGATAGTGCTCACACCCATCCCCCTTAAAGCAAATAAGCCTTATATAGTGAGAAATAGGGCATTTAAGATCGCGGGAAAAAGAGAATATTTTGCTTTTTTTCGTATAAACCTATCCCCAAGATTTAACAGAATATAAATTTTTTGAAGGGATAAGTTATAAGCGACCCAATGATTGCTTAGACAAGGTAGGAAAGTATTAAAAAGATTTTGTAGTTGGACGAATAAACCAAAATCTTAAAAATTTTATTTAAATAATTTTAAACATTCTTGCAATTATTTTTGATTATTTAAAAACAAAAGATTGATTTTTAATATTTACACATATATATATTTAACATACTAAATTACAATATATAAACTAGAGACATATGTTAAATAAAATTCAACCTTTTCGTTTGTTAGCTTGGCTCTGTTTATTGCAGGTCATCAGTGCCATAGGTACAGGATTATATTTTTGGTTTTTTGTGAGCGATCATCTTTGGGTTTTGCTAATACCAATTGTTTTTGGAGTTGTATTTGCCATTCTCACTGCAATGTTCTTTAAACTTAAGCCGAGCTTGCAGCGATACAGATTTTTTAAATTTTTCTTCCTTATCCAAATTCCATATTTTGATTTCAATGTAATAAGCTATAAATTTGGTTTTATTCTGCCAATATTTTTCGAGTTTTGTAAAACATGTCTTGATAGTGGGGGAAGCAAGTATTCTTATAAATTATACATAGACCAACAATTCTTGATTGACTTTTCTCTCGATTATTCCTCCTTTTTTTCTTCATTTGAAACAAATTTATTGGGAATTAATCTATTTGCTTTGATCATTTTTGTTCTATTTCGTAGAGCCCAAAAGCAATACACCTTAGCTTTGCAAACAGGAGCAGATTTCTTTTCAGAGGGTAGAAATATCGACAAAACAGGGAGACCTTCGTAAGAAACAGTTAATTTTTAAATTGATTGTATAAATTGATTTAATATAAACCCCTTAGAAAAAATAATGATCTTTTAGGACT
Source organism: uncultured Verrucomicrobiales bacterium (assembly GCA_964542195.1). Taxonomy (GTDB): domain Bacteria; phylum Pseudomonadota; class Alphaproteobacteria; order Paracaedibacterales; family Paracaedibacteraceae; genus CAZITL01. Next base: position 8,319 of record CAZITL010000023.1, on the reverse strand, counting down.
TTATGGATATTTTTCTTCTGATGTCTTGAAAAAAGGAGACGTAAATCTATTCTTTTTAATTGGGCAAAAAATTTAGGAATAGATAATTATGAAAAATGACTTGGCCACTATTCTGTATATGCGTGCTGAATCTTTTTCAAACAAAAATATATATTCCTTCATTGACTCGAAAGGCACTATCCAAAACCTAAATTACGAAGAACTGTTGCTTTCTTCAGAAAAATTTGCAAGGGCTTTGTCATCTATGACACGCTCACAAGAAGCTATTTTACTTAGTTTGGAGCCCTCTCTAAAGTTTATAGAGATTCTATTTGGTTGCATTCTTGCAAAAAGGATTTTTATACCGACTTATCCTATGAGGTCAAAGCACGATATTGCCAGAATAGAAGCCCTGACCAAAAAATATCCTGTATCATTAATAATTACAGATCGAATTTTAGAACAAAACGGATGGTCCCCTTTGGTATCACCCATCGTGTCTGTGTCTGATTTAGAACATATTGGTTTCAATGAAAATAAGCATAATTCCCCGATGATATTTGATAGTGATATCATTTTTTTTCAACCTTCTTCTGGTACTACACGATTTCCAAAAGCTGTAATGGTTACCAATGATGCCTTAATTTCTTGCTTGGGTAATATGCAAGATGCACTAAAATTAAGTTCAGATGATATTGGATGTTCATGGTTGCCCCCTTATCATGATATGGGGCTAATAGGGGCAATTCTCCTGCCTTTGTTCGTTAATTTTCCTGTTTATTTGATGCGCCCATCAAATTTTATTATAGACCCAATAAATTGGTTAAAAATTATTTCTAAGTATAAAATCAGTGTCACGGCCGCACCTAATCTTGCCTATGAATTATGTTGCTCTCGATATTCTTGTGATTTAGGAGATACAATCGATTTAAGTCACTTACGCCTAGCTATCAATAGTGCTGAAATGATCAAATCAACGACCTTGCATCGATTTTATAACAGATTTAAAGATCATGGATTGCGCTGGGAAGCTTTAAGTCCAGCCTATGGACTAGCAGAAGCCACATTGATGGTTTCATCAAAGCCATGCGATGAGGGGCCTAGAATTATGACCTTTAGCCGTGATGAATTGAGAAAGGGAAGGGCAAAAAAGAACAACCTTGATTTTCCAACCGATAAAGTAGAACTTGTATCTAGTGGAAAAGCGATTAACAAAATGGATATCAAAATTGTTGATAGAGAAACCCAAACTCTGCGCAAAACCTATGAAATTGGTGAAATATGGGTCAGGGGTAATTCAATAACTACTGGTTATTTTCAAGATGAAGAAAGTAATAATGCTGTTTATGTGACCCCTAATTTTGATTCTGATTCTTCTGTTTATGTTAGGACTGGTGATTCTGGATTTTTAGATGATGAAGGATATGTCTTTGTAACTGGTAGAATAAAAGATGCGATCAAAACATCTAATGGATTGGTATTTGCTGAAGAAATAGAATCCTTGGTAGATGAATTACTACCTGTTAGTCCTATTTACTCTAGTGCAGCATTATTGCTTTCAGACCAAGAAAAGACAGAAATAGTAATTCTAAAAGAAGTTCCAGATTCGCAATTTTGTAAAAAGTACGCTGATCTTATTCAGGAACATTTACGTCAATATTTAACCATACGCATCGATATGGTTGTTTTCTTACCTCAAGGAGCGATACCCAGGACAACAAGTGGAAAAATTAAGAGGCACGCAGCTATTATTCTTATGAAGTATGATCTTTTCGAATACTACAAAATTATTCCTATGACTGATAAGATCTAAGATAATTACAACTTATTGCAAAATTAAACGTATAAGATTATGACGAACTCTTCGTGGCAAATAACCTAATAAAAGCGATATAATATAGATAAAGGTTGGAAAATAGATATACTTCTTACCTAATATTAAATTTTTTACAATCTTATCTGCAGCTTGTTCAGCGGTCATTGAGAAAGGTCTCTTCATATCCTTTTTTCTCGACATCCCTGTTATGATAAAACCAGGAAATACCTGTATGATTTCTATTCCATGGTCAGATAATGATAATTTAAGAGAATCGCAAATTTCGTAGAGAGCCCTTTTACAACTAGAGTAAACAGTTGTATGTGGCATTGAGCAGAAAGCAGAAGGCGAATTAATGATGACGATCTGGCCCTTATTACTTTCTTTCATAATCCGCAGAGCTTCATATACCGTTGTCATAGAGCCATATAAATTCGTTAAAATGATTTGACTTGTGTTTTCAAGATCTTCTTTATCATTTCCATTTGTAACACCTGCATTGACAAAAACAATATCTATAGCACTGATTTTATTTATTTCATCAAACCATCCTTTCATGAACGTTTGATTCTCAACATTCCCTTGCCAACAGTAAGAAATAGCTCCTTTCTTTCTGCAATTATTTGCTACGGCTTCTAAGCGTTCTATAGGGCAACAATCCATCAAAAAAAGGATATTTCCAGGCCTTGCGTAACAACTTGCGAGTGCAGCACCTAGGCCATTAGCTGCGCCAGTGATAACAACTGCAACCAAATTATCTCCTCACTCATTAAAGTCTCATGTATTAATAAATAGCCCTATCCAGTTAATTATTTGTTAATCAAATTTATTTATAAATAATTTATGTAATTAGATCCCAAAAGAATATGCAATACGATTTATTCCTTGCGTTGGTACTTATTGGATTTATAGCGCAAATAGTAGATGGCTCACTTGGAATGGGCTATGGCGTTATATGCTCCACTTTCCTGATAATGATTGGTATATCTCCTGTTTACGCAAGTGCTATTATTCACTCATCAGAAATTGTCACAACTGGTTTTTCTGCATATTTTCATCTCACACATGGTAATATCTTTAAAAGGTTACTTCTTCCTCTAGCTATTGCTGGTGCATTCGGCGGGTTTATTGGTGCTATCTTCTTAAGTAATTTCGATACTTATTTTATTAAACTATTTGTGCTGTTTTATTTGCTAACAATGGGGATCTACTTATTTGTAAGATTTACAAGCTTAAGAAGTGCCCCTGGTGATAGGCCATCTACTAAATTTCTTGGGAGACTTGGATTTATTGGAGGACTTCTTGACGCAATAGGTGGGGGAGGTTGGGGGCAGGTAGTTACTTCCAATCTTATTGGTAGAAGAATTAGAGCAAGACAACTCATCGGAACGGTAAATGTAGCTGAGTTTTTTGTAACAATTGTAATATCTGCAACTTTCTGGGGTGCTGTAGAGGATATCAGTTTAATTCATGTTTTTGCTTTGGGCCTCGGAGGATTAATTGCATCACCGTTTGCAGCTAAAATTGTACGAACCGTTCCTTCTAAATATTTTATGTTATTTGTACCAGTCATAATTATATTTATCTCACTTCTCCAAATAGTGAAAATGCTGGGATAAATGAATGATTTGATACCTTTAGTTGCTTTCTTGCCAATGTAAACCACATTCTCTAATAGATTTATCTTCCCACCACCAGCGACCAGATCTTTTATTGTTTGGATCTCTGGGAGGTCGAGTACATGGGGCACATCCAATACTTGTATATCCTTTTTTGTAAAATGGATGAATCGGCAGGTGATGAACTTCCGTGTAACTCAATACTTCTTGAAAGCTCCATTCTAATAAAGGGTTAAATTTTGTAATTTTAAACTGATTATCATAGAACAATTTATCAAGCTGTTCTCTATGATTAGAATCTTCGCTACGTAAGCCAGTTATCCATACATCAAATGTATTCATATATTTCTTTAAAGGGAGAACTTTCCTAATCCAGCAACATTTTTTTCTTTTCTCTGGCGAATCATAAAATCCATTTAATGTATTCTCTTGGACGTATTCAATAATATCTTCAGGATTAGGAAATGTTATATCAATTTTTTTCTTATATATTTGTTCTAAATTACAAATCAAACTATAGGTTTCTTCTGGCAATCTGCCAGTATCAATGGTAACGACAGAAAAGTTAAGATCTAATTCTGAAAGTAAATGATGTAATAATACGTCTTCAATGCTGAGGCTTGTCGTTAAAATCGGGGAGTGAAAACGTGACAATGTTTCCGATAAATCTTTCTTAAGAGCCAAAATCTTTTTATCCAGACTGTTCATACTAAAGGCTCCAAAATAACATTTTGCTTATTTTCTTGGTTTTGAGACGATGTAATCCTAATAGGGATTCCATTAGGCTGACGGTTAAAATTATGAATATGGAAAAGATGACACAGACCGAAATAAGTACCGTTATGTCCAATTACAAGGGGGTATTCATGACTTTTAATTATATTTATTGCCACTTTTAGTCGTCTTAAATACTCCTCAATATGCTCACTTCCTAGTGGATTATACCCAGTTTTCCAATACCCGGGTATTTTGTCCCAATGCTCAGTTGTGCCTTGAATAACACCCCAATGGCGCTCTTTCAATTCTTCTATCATTACAATCGGAGTTTTGATTTTATCTTGTATGATTTGTGCCGTTTCAGCAGCCCTTTTGAGAGGACTGGATAAAATATGAGAAACTGGATGTTTTTCTATGTAACGAGCTGCGAGTCTTGCCTGACTAATACCTTCAGAGTTTAAGGGAATATCAATTTGCCCCATTGTGCGATGCTCTTTATTCCAGTCAGTCTCTCCGTGCCTTAGAAAAATCCATGAATTCAAATTTTGTCCCCCTTAGAGTTTGCGTTTTCTAAAGCTAAAGGCTTTCCAATGAAAAGAATTCGTTCTTGCCTAGCGTCAAATAGAATAAATCTATTATTGGGACAATCAATCTTAGCAGCATCTAAATAGATTGGATTGCTAAGTTCTAATTGAGCAATATATTGATTATTTTCTTTTTCTATATTTCTAGTTTTTACCATTGTTTTTTGTGTATTTAAACGTAAGTAACAAACAACCTCTGAAGCATCTTTAAAGTCGTATAAATTTAGTAGTGCTACCTTCATAAACTTTACAGGTTCTAATTTTCGCGAAGCGGGGAACAGTACATCTCCTCTTTGAATGCATTCTTTACCAGGAATCATAAAAGAGAAGGTGCTAAAAGAGGGCTCATTCGCACCAATATCTGAACTATGGTCTTGTGTCATTTTATCTAAATAGAACCACTTACTAATTGAAGGTATATAATACTTTTGTGATGGATCAAAATACCCAGTATTCTTGAATGACTGAAGGATGGTTACGTTTCTAGTGGGATCATACCATGCATATTGAACTTCAAAAATCGCTTCTTGAAGATGATTGTCTGATTTTACTATTGTATCGTAGGATAAGTTTATGATGTCAATGAGGGATGTTTTTTCTTGCCATGGCATTAAATCTGATGCTTTTGAAATTGCCTCTCCTTCATAGGCAGAAACACCCAGACAAGTTACTTTGCTTAAGGGGAGATTTGAGGTGTGTTGTTTAATTTCCTCTACTTTAGCAAGATACTTATCCTGGGAATATCCAACTAAATCCATTTTATTAATACAATAGATATAATGCTTTATATCAAAGAACTTTGCACAATTAATTTGATCTATGGTCCTTTGAGATAATGGCTCTAAAATGTCTAGTAGAATCAAAGCTACATCAGCCTGACTGCAAGCAGCTATCATATTATGGGCAAATTTCTTGTGACCAGGCGAATCAAGAAAAATTATTCTTTTACCACTTTTTTGATAAAATAAGTGGGCAATATCATATGTAACACCTTCTTGGATCTCCTGATACAAACCATCAGTAAATAGAGAAAAATCTAAATTACCATCACGATAAATCGAAGTCAGTTGATCATCGTGAATTAATTCAGATTCATAAAAAAGGCGCCCCAAGATTGTACTTTTTCCGTTATCAACATTACCTGTAACTAATACCCTCAACATGTTGCCAGCCATCTCAAAAATATCCTTCTTTTTTGCGCTTTTCCATAGCACAGGTACTTTTTTGATCATCTAATCTAGAAGAGCCTCTCTCTGAAATTTTTGAAGCCTTTATTTCTTCTATGATTTCGGATACTGAACATGCTTGTGAAAAAATAGGGCTCGTGCAACTCATATCACCAACAGTCCTAAATCTGACTTGAGCATTTAAGACTTCATCATCAGCTGTCAAAGACACATATTCTGAAAAAGGAAGAATACCCACATCTTTTTTGATGATTCTTCTTTGGTGAGAAAAATATATTGATGGAAGACTTATGTGCTCTTTCTGAATATAATTCCATATATCTAACTCGGTCCAATTACTTAAGGGAAAAACTCTAAAATGCTCACCCGGCTTTAAGAATGTATGAAATATCCCCTCAATTTCTGGTGATTGTTGGTAAGGATCCCAATTTCCTCCAACACCCCTTTTAGAGAAGATTTTTTCCTTAGCTCTTGCTTTTTCTTCATCCCGTCTTGCACCACCTAAGCAACATTCTAATCCCAAATCCTTAATAGCCTGATTTAAAACTTTGCCTTGATAAAAGTTTCGATCAACTTCGGTAATCTTATTGGAATCATTAATAGGAAGATAATCTTCAACCTTATACGTAATTAATTTTACTTGATACTTTTGTGAGCACTCATCCCTAAAGGTCATGACTTCTGGAAAATTGTATCCTGTATCAATATGTAAAATGGGAAAGTTAATTTTAGAAGGAAAGAACGCTTTTGAAACTAAATGGAGCAAGACCGTAGAATCTTTACCACCTGAAAACAGGATTACGCCTTTTGAAAACGAGGCTATACATTCCCGAATAATAAAAATCGCCTGCTCTTCAAGGTCCGCAAGTAAGTCAGTCATTGCTAGCCTCAATTTCAAAGGGATTAATAAAGGGGAGCGTATCGGCTCTTAGTCCTCTTCGTAAGCATTCAAGAGAAATTATGCCTTGTGGAGATATATTGCCTAAATTTACTTCAGGACCAAAAGTTTTTATAAGCTCGGCTTGCTGATGTAAAAGTGGTGCTTCAAATATAAAATCATCAATTCGCTCATTAACGGATTTGAGAACATGTAATCTTTCTTGACGAATATCACATTTTTTATCATAAAGCCCTAAATTTCCTCCCTCTCTAGACTCAAAAATCACTTTTGAGGCGCCGAGTTCTAAGTCATATAGTGCTTCTTGGATAAGTTCCTCATAATTTATCTCCTCATCCATTACGGCATTCTTAGTTCCTACTTCAGTAATGACACAGAAAGATTGATCAAGGCATTGATTGATATATCTGCATTTATCCTTTCTTTCTAGATTAATAACACCTTCTGAAATTTCTATGAGTTCGATTTTGTTTTGGTGGCAAAATTGAAGATAATCCTCGATTGATTTTCCTTTAACAAAAATTTCAAATAAAGTGCCACCGAAGTATGGATATATACCGTATGCTTTAGCAAAGGCAATTTTCTCTTCGAGGATTTGTTCGCTATAAATTAGTGAAGAACCAAATCCTAGCTTGATTAAGCTTATGTACGAAGAAAAAGTGGTGATAATATCCTTAAAGGAATTTATAGGTAAACCACTATCTATAACCATGGTTAACCGTTTTTTATTTTTGATATGGATTTTAGAAGATGATGGACTAGAGGGTATATACTCTTTCATCTTCTACTCCTAGTTAGAATTATCTTTTAGATTAAAGACTTTTTTTAAATCTTCAAAAGCATTAAGAGTAATTGCAATGTCTTCATCACTATGCATGCACGTTGGTATCATTCTAAGCAAGAGTTGACCTCTTGGAATGATCGGATACATGACACCAGATGTGAAAATTCCCTTTTCTTCTCGAAGAAACATAATAATTTTAGCTGCTAAATTTATATCTTCGTTCGGTATGTAAACTGGCGTTACAGGTGTTGAGGTATCACCTATATTCAATCCTAGATCTTTAAGTCCTTGTTGCAATTTTTGTGTTTGTGTCCATAGACGAGTACGTCGAGAATTGTCTTTTACAATTTTGTCTAGGACAGTCATATGAGTAAGAGTAATACAAGTGGGTAAAGCTTTGGATCCATTCGATGTTCGGGAATTATAATGGATAAACTTAATTATATCTTTGTTTCCAGCTACAAAACCACCTATTCCTGAAAAAGCTTTGGCAAAAGTACCAAAATATAGATCGATATCTTCAAGAACGCCAAAGTGTTCACCTGTCCCTTTACCATTCTGTCCTAACACACCAAATCCGTGAGCATCATCAACAAACAGTCTCGCACCATACTTCTTTTTTAACGCTACAATTTCATTTAATGGACTAACTCTTCCTGACATACCATAAGCACCTTCCACCATAATTAAACAGCCTCGACCAGGAAATTGACTTTGTGCTTCTATTAATTTTTT
>CAZITL010000022.1:0-31421 GCA_964542195.1 uncultured Verrucomicrobiales bacterium | reverse complement strand
GTTTTTCACAACTTAAGAATATACCTTCTTGCCCCCTTCTTTAATGGAGAGCCAAAGTTTCTAAAACCGTAAGCCCGGCGTTGAATGAGCTTCATCTTTCGATGAAAGCCTTCAGTAATGCCATTATTTTAGCTCTACATCCATCTCCAGGGGCAATTTATTGCGGATACACCTTACTTTTAATCCGGGGATATTTAAGATAAGATCCATATTGGGCATGGGGAGTTTCCTTCTTTTTATTGTTTCCAACTAAAGAATACTCCTTCTTGCCCCCTTCTTTAATGGAGAGCCTCCCATTGTTTTTGGAGTAACGCCACATGCGGGCGATCTCCTCCTGCCAGGACTCTAAGGTTTTTCCCAGGGTTTGAAGATAAAGAAAAGAACATTCCTTTAACTGATCCTTCAAATGAAGGAATTGACGAATGAGTCTTTTAGACTGCCTGGATCGGGATTTTTTGTTTCCTTCTTCTTATTGTTTTTCACAACTAAAAAATACTCCGCACTGCCCCCTTTTTTAAATATGAGCCCAAATATAATTCTTGTTTCGTTTATAATCGCACTTTTATATAGTGAGTCAGTTAAGAGAGATAAGAAAATCTAAAAGATCATAGGAAGATAGTAATGACAGCAAAAAGAATAATCATAGCAACTATGGCTTTCGTACACTTTGGTTTATCTTTTGCTCATGCTGCAGAGTATGACAGAAGACAACGAATACAACACTCTCGAATGCTATATAAAAAAGAAAGAATAATAGACCGTCAATATGGTAATCCTCAAAATAGAATTTTGATACCACACAAGTCTTCCATTGATGGATTTATACAAATAACAGGTGTCCGTAAACCCCCTAAGACAATACCGCAATTTATACTCTTCTGTCTGCTCACGACATACGCAATACAGGGAGTAGCAGGAGACACTCCCAAAGTTCCTTCAACAAGCGGCCCACAAAATTTACATTCGGGGAGTTATTCAGCGGCAGTTGCTGAAAAGCAATGTCTAAATGGGTACTGCACGAGCCTTACACCTCAAGCTGAGACGCTGCACCCGAGTTTAGCTGCTTCTAATCCACTCACTCCTGCTCAATTAAGCGGGGAAACGGTCTCAGCGCTGGCAACAATCTTTTGTGAAACTAATAAAAACTGTATTTCAGTTTCTGGTAGTGAAGTTACTTTTACAGGCCAAGGAGTAAAATGTCAGGATTTCGTAAACCAGCTTAACGATTATGAGAGTTTGCGCACTAAGGTTGTGCCTGTTTCACCTTTGATTGGAAAAACAAAAGTCCACCCTGGCCCGCATTTTGAGAATTGGCTTCAGGCACAAAAAGCTCTGGGTATTGATCCAGAAGGGGTGAAGAACGTGGCTTACACAGAACTTGATTGTAACAGTAGCGATATACAACGCACAAATCCACATGTTGTTCAAGCTGCGGATACTCTTTGTGATGAGAATAAAGAAACTAGGGGCATTGCATTAAAATACGAAACCGCATCTGATGGTACAAAAAGTTTTAATCAATTAACAGCGGATGCATTTATTGAAAGACTTAAAAAGGAAAGTTTGTTTTTTGCTTATGCTACTTCTCAAAATAATAATATAATTTACAGTAAAAATGGATATATTATTATCGACTATCATAAACTTGAACCATATTTAGCTTCCGTAGAATTTCCAATAAACTTCCAAGATGAAAATAATTGTTGGGTAACGTTTGAACTTCAAACAGCACTTCAAAGAACAATGGCTGCCAGTGGTGGGCCAATCAGCCTTGAGGCGACAAGTAACCCAAAAAAATTCCGTGTGCGCACTGTAACACTTGGAGACCTCCTTTCACTTGAGGAAAAGAAAAGCAGACCTCCAACCCTTGAAATTATCATTGATAAAAGTGGAAGTATGAGTGGTGCTCCAATTCATACAATCAATAGTAAAATACCTGTCCTTCTCAAAAGCATCCAAGAAAAACTAAGCGAAAAGGACTTATTCAATGTAAAAATTTATAAGTTGAATGATATGTTTGTTTTGCATAGAGAACATACGATTACAGCACATTCTAGTCAACCAACATGGGATCCTCTAAGCGCAGATGGCGGGACAAATCTTAAGCCAATTGGAAGACAGATGAAAATTGAAGAAGGAGAAAACCCTAACAAAATTTTGATTGCTTTTACAGATGGGGAACATATGGACTCATACGATCCATTGGATAGTTTGTATTATGAGGAATTAAAAGAGCTTCAGGGGTCAGGTAAATTTTCTCAACTATATTTATGCAGATTTGGAGCTGCACAGACTAACCCAGAGCATTTCTTTGAAAGATTTTCTCAAATTTTTAAAGGTTCCTCTTCCGTAGAATCTGATGCACAAAAATGTATAGACCAATTGGCACAGGCAATTCCATCTTTATTAACAGCACGCCAGCCAGTCATATTAACCATAAATGGTAAAAATGACGTGCACTGGATACAAGTTGGGAGTGCTGGCATAACAACCCTAGCACAATCTGTACAAAACAATGATGTCATTACCCACGGCTCATTCAAAGCTACAGTCCAACTACCGGAAACGAAAGAGGAAAAGATAGCCAGGCTTAAAGCGGCATTAGAAGAGCTGGAGGCTAAGAAGTAGGTATAGAGCAAATTCGACTTAAGAGCCGAGTAGCTATCCTGCTTTTCAAAAGGGATGGCTCCTCGACCACTATAGATATTTCGGCTACTCTTTCCCAAAAAAACGCACGAGGACTATCCACTACCATTCTTACCGAATCATTTTCACAAGCTTGCTGTTTTTATGACTAAGTTTGGCATTTCTTTCTGAAGGGACTCTACATCTTTATCATCTAAAAAATGATGCATTATCACTAAGTTGCTTAATGAGTGCTTTAGGTGTTTACTAATTTTTGTAGCAAGAAAATGAAAACCAAGATTGGTAATGAAACTGCTATCACTAACTGAATCATCACAATAAACGTAGGACAGGCTAAGGGTTGATAATTTAGGTAAGTATTTTAGTTTTTTAGCAATAGCTAGAGATCCTACATCTCCTACGCCATACCCTCTTAAAATAAGAGTTTTAAGGTTAGGAGAATGTTTTAACCCCTTGGTAAAATTATATATTCCTAATGGCCCCGCCTTACCACATAAATAGATATATTCAAGTTGGGACAAATTTTTAAGAGCATATCCAACTACCTCTCCACCTTGATCGCCAAAATTCACTCCATCCAAGTAAAGACTTTTTAATTTTGGAAAGCTAGAAAGACCTGCTGTAAATGAAATGGTTCCTTCTGCATCAAGCCTTTGAGATTTGAGTTGAAAATTATCGGAAGTCAAATAAAAAATATAGTGAGCATTAGGAAAAAAGCAGACTGTCAAAGCATCTTTTAACTGATTTGAATTTTCATCTTTTTGCCAATGGATATCTCTCCAATCAACGAAAAAAACTGAAGAAATTAAGTAAGCTAATTGATGCAGGACAGGATCTAAATAATTAGATGGGGTGAGGTAAGCATAGATTAAACGTTCCCTAATTAAAATATCATCAGCTATTTTCTTCCAGAATTGTGACGTTAACCGAAGATTATAAAGCGTACTTGCTTGTGAGTCTGGCTTTTCAACTCCCATGCACAAACTGAGGCGGTAGAGTGTACTTTCCTCAACTCTGGTACTAAATCGAAGCCTGTGGAGAGCATTCTCACTATTGATTAGATGAATAAAACGAATCTGAAAAAAAACATCCTCATCCAAATCATTTGTTTGTGCCTCATTTTCTGCTTTATAGATGTCTATAGGTGTTGTCAATCTCGCGATATTAAGGGCTACTTCACTTGGCAAATAAGGTTCTTGCCAGACAGGTAGCGGGTTATCTCCCCCTTTACATGAAACCGAAAAAAAGAGAGATAGGAGTAAACTTAGACTAACCTTGGGGAAAAAGATTTTTTTCAACATTTAATTTTAATATCTTCTAATAAGAATGGTAAGTATTCAGTCACAATTTGATTGTTATCGACTTGATTGTTATCGACACCACGCCTTTTTCAAAGGTTAAAATTAAAAAGGATTTCCCATGAGCGCATTTTAAATTGGTTGCTTGATCGATCAAAAAAACCAATGACGTGCCCCTTAATTGATTTAATGGCAAAATTTTTTTAATGTCATTCAAGTATATACAGCGGTTAGTAATAAGGGTTTACTAATCATTTAATTCTTTTCAATACTACACTCGTTTTTACCATCTTACTTATCCAAGAGCCTAATTTACGGATAAATTATCCCTTAATAAATTATCCCTTGAAAGTTAATAAGTCTTTCTCTATTTTTTTAAATAAATTCTAACAGAGTTATTGTGTGATGCGTCTCTCATCTTAAGTTTTAATAAAATCCAATTTGATAAACTTGAGAGACCGTATACTATCTTGAAAGTTTTTTTACATCTTTGCCCTTTACTTGATCTGTATATTATTTCTCCTTACTTGTGAGCAATGACTATGATTATATTACTCAATGGCTGCTCATTGGCGGGTAAGTCATCGATCTCCAAAGCATTACAAATTATCTCAGAAAAGCCGTTATTGCATCTTGGAGTTGATACCTTTATTGAAGTGATGCCAGCTTCCTATATCGGTTATGGGACTAAAGCTGCTGAAGGGTTTCATTTTACCTCCACGATGGTGGGAGGAACCCCCATCACTCAGATTGAAACTGGTTGTTTTGGCAATGACGTGATTAAGTCCATGCATCAGGTTGCAAAAATTTTAGTGACATCAGGTTTGGATCTTATCCTTGATGATGGGCACATGACGGCAGATCACCTAAAACACTATATTCAGGTGTTATGGGATCTTCCCGTTTATTTTATCGGCATTCATTGTGATTTGCCCACTCTTCAGGAGCATGAGCTACTCCGCGTTGATAGGGCCATAGGTATGGCACGAGACCAGTACACCAAAGTGCATACTCCTCCACGGTTTGATGATTTTGAAAATGATACAACCCATACTTCACACTTTACATGCGCTAAGGATATTCTAAGTTTTATAGATGAAAATCCTAGACCTCTGAGTTTTAACCAATTACATAATTACTTTACTTAAGAGACCTTAATGTCAGATTCACATTATCCTTCTCCCGACACGCTTTACCCCATTGAGGGTGTAACGCGCACGTGCTTTTTGAAAAACATTATTAAAAGCCCCCAAATTTTGGTAGGCGATTATACTTATTATGATGATCCGGATGATATTTATAACTTTGAGCGGAACGTTTTATACTTGTTTGAATTTATGCAAGATAAGCTTATCATTGGTAAGTTTTGCCAAATAGCGACGGGTGTTCGGTTCATAATGAATGGCGCCAATCATGCAATGAATGGTCTTTCTACATATCCTTTTAAGGTTATGGGAAAATCCTGGAGCAATGCCCCTATGAATGTGGTCAGCAAAGGCGATACAGTAATTGGCAATGATGTCTGGCTTGGTAATTCCGTTACCATCATGCAAGGAATTAAGATTGGGAACGGAGCAATTATCGGCACCAATGCCTTAGTTACTAAAGATGTGGAACCCTATACGATTGTTGGTGGAAATCCTGCTAAAGTCATCCGCAAGCGCTTCGATGATGAGACCATCGACATCTTGCAAAAATTAGCTTGGTGGGATTGGCCAATCGAAAAAATTACCAACTACATATCTGCCATTGCTACAGGCAACTTACAGGTTTTGAGGCACGCATGAACCGTTACATTCTCACCGGCACACCAGGATCAGGGAAAACAACCCTGATTCGTGGGTTAGAATTGCTTGGCCACACCGTTGTCGAGGAATCCGCCACCGATATAATCTCTTGGAGTCAAGCGCAAGGAGATACTGAGCCATGGAAAAACCTCCCCTTTATTGATCAAATTCTCACATTACAAAAACAACGGGAAGTTCAAGCAAGAGCTCTACCGGAGGCTCCTCAGTTTTTTGACCGCTCTCCTATTTGCACCTATGCTCTTGCTCGCTTCTTGAATTTCCCCCCCTCTCCTTTTCTCTTAGAAGAAGTAGCGAGAATCAAGCAAAATAATGTCTATGAAAAACAAGTCTTTTTCATCGAAAATCTTGGCTTTTGCCAGCCGACCGAGGCTCGAAAACTCAGTTTTGAAGATGCTTTACGATTTGAAAGAATTCACGAAGAGATTTATGAAGAATTAGGTTATCACACCTTTAAAATTCCAGCTGTTTCTATAGAAGAAAGAATTCAGCTGATCATAGAACAAGTCTCCTAAAACAGAGTTTTGCCAGTTGAGTAATGTTCTTCATATTGAATGTAGCATTCACATAAGATTATGATGAGTACTGGCTCCATGTATAACCGGAAATGGACACGATAGAGTGTAGTCTTATAGTTTTTATCTCTTTTAAAAATGAAACCGATAGAAAGCTCTCTAATGATTGATTAAACATCATAAAATAGATCTTTAAAAAATATCTTCATTCAATCCCATTACTATTAGGAATAGAAGAGAAAAATTCCTAGTTTTTAACCTCGGCAATAAAATTAATCTTCCTTATATTTTGATAGCTAACCTCTAAATAATTTCCCATATAATTGGAGATAACATTATGCATCTTAATCCCAACTTGATTTTTCTCCTAAAAGATGGACACATCATGGTTTGGGATTACCAAAATCATACCCAATCTATCCTTGACAAAGAATACCTTGAGCGTCTCTTGGACTGTTCAAAAAGTAAAATTTTTGATCAGAATTCTTTAGACCAACACCTGATAAATGCTCACTTATTATTGGAAAATCCCGAAAGGGAGGACATGTTAGGTTGGGATTTATTATCCTACATTTTTCACACAGGCTCCAGCAACATGGAAGACCAAGGTATAACACCTGAAAAATGGTTTGAAGATTATTTAAAGTCAGATCCCTGTAAAGACAAACCAGATCCCGCTCTTCCTACCAACCATATACCTCTGGATCTTCCCCCTCCAAAATCCAATTTGTTTCAATTTGATAATTTACTGGACGTTTTATATAGAAGGAAAACCTGTCGATTCTTTTACGGACGATCCATAAATCTAGAACAGCTCAGCACCCTTCTCTATTACAGCTTTGGCGAGATTCATCAAAACTGGCCAGCTCGAGATGACAATTTTAGAAGATTGGTCATACGTAAAGCCTTCCCCTCAGCAGGGGGGATACACCCTGAGAAAGCTTATATTTTGGCTTTTAGGGTCGATGACTTGGATCCAGGAATCTATACATATTCCTCTAAAGAGCACCAACTCAACTTTATCGCTGTGGGATCATTCGAGTCACAAACCATTGACTTACTGTACAATCAGTTTCACCTTCATGGATTAGCATTGGGGGTATTTATAACCATAAGTTTTGATAAGATTTGGGATAAGTTTAGAAACTCAAGAAGTTACCGATTCGCCTTGTTTGATGTAGGCCATGCCTCCCAAACATTTCTCTTAACAGCGACTGCTTTGGGATGCCATACACTCTTATCGGGATCATTCAACGATCAAAGGGTCAGAAAATTTTTGAGGATTGAGAATAAATTTGAATGTCCATTCTTGTTTATAGGTGCAGGTTATGGTAGCAACGAGTCGCTCCACCCTGATTTGCTCGCAAGATAAGGGATAGGTCAATTAAAAAGACGATCATCCAGTATTAATGACCTATCTCCTTAAGAATAGGTAGAGCTAATCGACATCAACCATACTGGCGATGTTGTGACGCTTAGTCCATTCACTCCAACTTGAATACCCATAACCATCGCTGGCATTAACGTAATTATAAAAATTGACGATCATCATTTTGCGGTTGGTCAAAGTTTCAACTGTATAAGGGCTTTTGGGCCAGATGGTTAAGTCAAATAAATTAACTCCTCCCATACGATATTGCCGCTCAACAATGTCTTGTAAAGGTACTTTTTTTACCATTTTTTAAAATATCAACCATGGTCAAAGCAACTGTGGTACGCCCCTTTCCTCCAAGACAATGGAAGTGTATCCAGTCATCTTCACCCAATGACTCAACCAATTTGATTATGTCATCAACAATATCCCCTGAAGGAGGCTTGCGCCGTTCGTTGAAAAATTTAATATATTCAAATCCATGGTTATGGGCGGCAACTTCTTCAGGCACATAATCTTTAGGGTTAATTTCTCCAAAGCCATTTATTAAGAAACGACGAAGGCGCAAATCAAATTTATATGGATTTTTATCGGTGAACCCAAGAAAATCCAAAGGATACTTTCCATGAAGATAAGTTTGATCCCCGCCTGTTAAATCAATAACATAAATTTTACCTTTAACATGACTTAAACGTTTTTTCAAATCTGTGAAAATGGGTCGATTACTTCCAGATGCATGGTTATTGCTCAGGCCATCAAGGTTCATTGGGTTGGAGAATTTTTCTTTAACATCTCGAGTAGGTTGTGGATCATGACTAGATCGAAACTTTCTTACCCAAATACCTTCCGACATTACATTGAGATAATACTTGGTTGAGACAACGCTTGTGGCTATAAGGGCTATACCACAAAGTAAATACTTAAGTTTTTTTTTCATTACATAAAAATCCAGACATTAACTTTTTTATAATATAAGAAACCATACCCAAGGTGTAAATGAGAAACATAACATCCAGATGCCTTTGAACATTGAATATTTAAATGGACACTTTCTCTTCCTAAATAAATTATAAGAAGAATATTATTCTAAAATGATTTTTCCTTATGTTATTATCAGTCATAATTTATTTAGATTGATCTTGGAGAAAATATTCATTCATGATGAAGCTTATCAAAAACAAAATACTTCTTAGCCTGACAATCATTGGATTACTTTCTATAGGTTTATATGACTTACTCAGTGAAACATTGATGATGCGAAGATTTAGATCATCGGTGGATTTTACAAATACCCATACCACCAAAATCAACACAGCTGGCCTTGAAAATCTAAGAGCATCGGGTGGAAGTAAGATCGTTTTTTACGAGCTCAATTGGTATTTAAAAAACACTAAAGGACCCAAATATATTTTAGACCTTACCGGTGGAAAGACGAAATATTACCATGATCTTCCAGATTTTCCCTTCCTATATTCTAAGCATGAAAGTAAATTTAAGTATATTCTGCGTCGATTGTTGATCATGCAATCCTTGGAATTAGATACAAACTCCCTCAAATCAGAACAGGCTGTTAGTGAACAGTATGGATACATTTATAATAAAGATGTTTTTATTGGCGGAAAATCTGTTCCTGATGCTGAAACACTCGATAAATTTTTAGAATTTCTCAAAACATTGCCAAAAGATGCCTGGTTACATATCCATTGTGACAAAGGCAAAGGGCGTACAACGGTCATGATGACCGTCTTAGATATTATTCGAAATGGCCATCAACTGTCCTTAGAAGATATTGTTGAACGTCAATACCTCATGGGTGGGGTCAATCTATTTGATACAAACGCATGGGAAAAGGGCACATACACCCCTGAACAACTTGCAAAAAGACGAGATTTTTTAAAAGAGTTTTATCGTTTTACTCATGACCCTGAAGGATATGGTACTGTTTCCTGGAGCTCATGGTGCGCTGAAAGAAATTTAGATTTTCGTCTTTAACCCCTTACTATATCTGCAAAGTGTTATGGCTTTGTTTTCCCAAAGCCATAACATTGATTAAAAGAAAGGTTTTTTTACCTCACCACCGCTCAAGTACCTTGTTCATATTTAGCTACTAATCCATAAGCCCAGATCATTTCATCACTGCCAATCACATCACCTGAATAGTTTTCCGGTTTTTGATTTTGAGAAAAGTGAGATTTGAAAGCACTCACAACAGGCTGGATTTCTGGGTTCAAATAGGCTGCAGGTTCAATCTCATAGCCAATTTTTTTCAAATAGGTTGTAAAGAAACCAATATTGATATTCGTGGGTAACTTCTCCTTAACCACATAAGTAGTCTCCAAATAACTTGGACTTCTTTCACCTTCTGTAAGCCAGGCTCCTACTCCATATGAATCGTGCAATTTACCCCAAGGGAATAAGATCCCAGGGTCCTGTTTGCGAGATGGAGCTATATCACTATGACCAACCACATAAAGGGGATTGATGTTATATTTGCGAACGATAGCTTGACTTAATAAGCCGAGGCTTTCAATTTGACGATCGTCATATACAGCCCAATCTGCCGTCGCACCTAAGGTCCCCGTCCATCCTTTGTTTACATTTTCTATGCCGATAGAAGTTCCATTCAGATTTTTAATGTCTCTCCAAGAGCTTATGCCCGCGTGCCAAGCACGTTTATCGTCTCTCACAACTTGTATGATTTTACCCCCTGGAATGTGATGTTCGGGCTCAATCTGAGTAATCACATAATGGGCACTCACACGACCATCAGGTTTGTTCTCGGTAAATAAAGAGATGGTCTCCTCAAAATTACAGACTGTATAATGCAACACTAATGCCTTAACAGGGGTTAATATCCCCTCTGGCCGATCATCAAAATGGTTACGGTTTTTGTTCTCACCAGTGAAAACAGGAATTTGGTAAACACTCAGGTCTTTGGTCAATTTTTCTTGTGCAACGGAACAACCAATTACTTTTGACAGGGTTTGGTTAAGATAGCAGTCTTGATCAGTTCCAGCCACCTCAAGTTCTGTCCCTCGAACGGGTAGAACATTGACCAGCGTGATCACGGATAATAAGAAAATTTGTTTCATAGTCACCCCATATTCATTATTAAATTACATTCAAAAAAACAGATTAAATTAATATTGGTCAATTGATAAATCTAGTGTTTTTTTAACTTGGACAAATTTAGATCGAGATCTTGGAAATTTCAGATTTTTCTTTTGAATCAGCGTAGATTCAAAAAGAAGGGCACTTCCTGTTTTACATGAACTATGGAAGTGCCCTATCAAGAGGTCTTAATTATTCAAGCATTTACTTCATAATAAGAATTGATCACCATACTCTATTATTTTACGCTTGTAATCTTGACTTTCTTTTACGAGCAGGTAGAGTTTATAATACCCACCAAACTTATCTTTCATCTCTTCATCATTCAAACCTAACAGTTTTTGATATTTACCATAATGATTAAGATAACAAAGTTGCAGATTTGGTAATCCCTTTTCTGTCAAATATTCACTTAACTCATAATTATTATTTTGCAACTCGCATTTTACATGATATTTAAGCTCATCCATAAATTTTTCATAAATTTTTTTGCTGTTGATCTCAGTTTGTTCGCCGCTTTCCACTAACATTGCCAAAATCTTTTTTTCAGAACATTCTTCTTCAAGAAACGCATTATGAGCTCCTCGAAGAGCAAAGATCATTTTAAAGTTAGTATAAGAGTTATATTTGGCAAACTGCTTCCACCAAGCTGTAACATGATTTCTTAATGGGCTATTCTGTATATCGTCATGGTGATGTTCAAAAAGATTTAAATGTAAACGTGGCAATGAGAGTGTAACCCGCTCCAAAATTCTTTTATCTTTAAGGTTATTGCGCTCAGCAATCTGCTGAGTAAAGTTCACCATTAAAGCATAGTGATCATTTATCTTATCTGCATTCACCTCAGGACATGTTAAATAATAAGCATAAAGGGAATAAAGGATTTTTAGACTCTGACGGGCATTAAACACTCCCCGATTCGTTGTCCAAAGAAATTCAAGGTTTTGATTGGCTTGAGTGTAGCAGAAGTAACGATCTTTGAAGAAGTCAGATTCATTAAGCATTCGCTTTAGTATAGTTTTTTTATTTTTATATGCATCTTTATGCCTCACAAGCTTATAACTTGAAGTATCCTTCAAAGAATCAATCGTATGCCTGTAATCACTTTGACTCAATCCATTCTCTAGTATGTGCTTGACTGAGGCCGTATAGCGAACTTTCATGAATCCTTTCTCAGCAATGAGACGATTAATCTTATATTGGAGTATGGGTTCTGATGTTTTTTCAGAAAGCTCCATCAGGTCCCTTAAATGTTTATCAGTCAACCCAAAATAGGTTGAGTTCACACCCCCCCCTTCCCTGAAACGATCTCGCTTACCTAAGGATATAGAACCATGTTTAGGCATGGAGTTCTTGATTTTGCGAACTTTTTTCTCCTCCTGACTTGGAGCAGCCATATAATAAAGGTAGCGAATTTTTTTAGTTAGCTTTCGGTTCTCTTTATTTGAAATAAGATCCCTTTTTTTCATTTTTTTTACATATTTGCGGAACAAATAATCTGCAAGAATCTTTGAGGTAAACCGATCAGGAAGAGACAAATTATTATTGTAGTCATGGGGAGAGGAATTTAAAAACACAAAACGCTCCACCTCTTCCTTGGGCAAATACCCATTTATTTTTCGCAATATCCTATAAAAGTCAGAAGTTAATTCAGGACTACTTGAGGCAATACCGTTTAGCCTTTTTGCACTAGCTGCCACATTAAGCACCAAATCTTTATGCGGTACAAATGAAAGGATATGATTAAGGATTTCATCCGGGAATTTTTCAAGATTAAATGAATCATCGCAATCTTGATTTAAGTGGGAAAATGAATGAGTACCCTCAACAGCCTCAGGTTGATTATCTTCACCGTCAAGGGGTGCATGATGACCTTCAACCGCCTCAGGATGTTTCTCTTCACCATCTCTGAATGATATTTTTATCTTTTTATGAGCATGTATGGAATCATGCTGGTCCCCTGTCTCAGGATTCTTTTCTTCCTTCCTTGGACGTTTGCTTTTCTGAGATTTGTTTTTCTTCTCCTCATTCTCATCATGATTTATAAACAAATTCTCAGGATGAAGAAATTGCTCTCGTGCAGAGGGTGATTGTTCATGAAAGTGCCTTTCCTTCCATTCTTTCTCTTGTTCCTGCATACTCCAGGCAGAAAAGGAGATCATGCAAAACCCCAACAGGAGTCCTGTCCTATAATTTTTTTTATTCATTTTTTCCTCAGTTTTTCTATTTTTAATAGAGGGTATAGATCAATCTTGATCTTTATTTTTTATTATATTATATATTTTATATTGTAAATTATAATTTTGTTTTTTTCGCAAAGATAACCTTTTCTCATCTAAAGCATAGAGATGAACCGATGGACCTTAATTTAGGGATGAATATTTTAAGTTATACGAAAATATAATGCTAACGAAGGAAAGAGTCTTAAACCAGCTACATAATTAAAAGAAGTATTGTCGCGACTAAGTCTAAAAAAAATGCCAGGTTTTTTTAAACCCGGCATTAAGAAAGAATAATTTTCTTAAGGTTTATTTAATTTTGGTTTCCTTGAATGCCACGTGCTTACGAGCAATTGGATCGTATTTGCGGAACTCATATTTTTCAGGCTTTTTACGTGGATTTTTCTTGGCCACATAAAAATATCCGGTATCAGCTGTGCTGAGCATTTTAATGGCGATTGTTGCGGCTTTTGCCATTGTTTTTCTCCAAAACCTTCAAGAATAAAAATAATTAGATTCTTTATAGTCTTTTTTCTCTACTGGGGTCAAGAATTTACTTAAACTCAATGTATTTTCTCAATTTTAAAATTCCGAGCAAATTGATCATCATCAGCAAGCCTCCCGACAAACTCATAATTAGGATGACTTTGCTTTGGTCATAAAAAGCAAAAAAACTAAAAGCACCTATACCATATAACAGGTAAAGACGTTCACCCCACCGATTAGATAAATATTTAGCGCACTTCATTCCAACAGCAAAAAAGGCGATGATGGTAGTAAAACCAGCTAAAAAGAAGAAGACAGCCATAAACATTTTCATATGGGGAAAATAAAGACTGAGGGCTTGAGCAACAAACTGGGAAGCTTGCAACCCCTCATGATTATGCCAAAGTCCAGTCACCAAGACCACCAACATACTCATGGTACAAACAATAGAGTCTGTCAACAAAGCAAAGATAGCCATGCGCGCCTGGCGTTCAGGGAATTGACTTTGGGTTTCTGCTTGAATGGTCGAGTCATAACCAATACCAATATCTCCCGAATAGACCGCCCGGGCAATTCCATTTTGAGCTGCGAGCACAATGGTGCTCCCTGCAAATGCCCCAAGAGCGGCATGACCATTAAAGGCAGAATGTATCACATTAAATAAAATTTCAGGTAAAATTTGAAGATTGGAGCCAATTACCCAACAGCACATCAGTAAATACACTACCATAAAGATCGGCATTAGAACTGTACAAACATTGGCTAAGCGGTTAATCCCCCCTAATACGGTGTATAGAATAAGACCGATGAGACCAAGGATCACAGCTATCTTGGGTAAAAGGAAGGTTTGAGACAGTGTGTCAGTGATAACGACAAATTGATAAACCTCAACACCATAAATACAAAGCAGGATTGCCACAATAATCGGCAAAGATTTCCACTTAAAAGCATAGGGCAAATAAAACATCGGCCCGCCATCATATCCCCCCTGATTGTTAGCAACACGGAAGCGTACACCTAAGTATATTTCAGCGTATTTAATCAGCATACCAGAGAAGGAAGCGATCCAAAGCCAGAAGAGAGCTCCTGGACCTCCTACCAACAAGGCGGTGATCACTCCAACTACATTACCAAGACCGACCATTCCTCCAACCGAGGCAAAATATAGTTTTAATGGATGAGTGCCTGGTCCATCAGGATTATTAGATTGGTAGAGTTCAGAAATGGTTTTTCGAAACCGGAAAATCGTTCGAAATTGGAAAAATCGGGTACGATAGGTAAAATATAATCCCAAGCTTAAAACAAGAAGAAAACCTATATTTCCCCAATAGAAATCATCAATCAAAAAAAGAGTTTGAAAAAATTGTTCAACCATGAAAGCACAGCGCCTCAATTAAATGTTTATGTAATATTGGAAATAAGTACGTAGAAATAGTTTTAGCGCGCGCGGCGCTTGAGGTGCTTTTGGATAAATTGAATGCGCATATCATTGATCATAATGGTTGATAATGCTCAGGCCAACCTTTGATGTCAAGTTTTTTTTAACATTTATTTTATTGTTTAAAATTTAAATCAATTTATCCACAATAGATGTACTACTTAAATTGTGGTTTTTTATTCTTATGAAATCTCTTGCTCCCTGGATCCTTATTCATTCATCTCTATGCCTAGGCCTTGAATATGAAGATAAGCCCTTACATTCTCATTTAGGTGTAAATAGACCTGTAAGAATTAAGATTACAGAGCTGTCTCATGAAGATACAACTCCCGATGATCAGAACCAAGCCCATCAAATCTTAGCTCACCGACTCCATACTTATACCGAACAAAGGTTAAAGGTGCTGGACTTTATTTATAGCTCCCTTAATCCCGATTTAACACATTAAATAAATTAAAAAAGGGGCGATGTCGCCCCTTTTTAATAACAACTAAACCTTATAATTAGGTGATTTACCCAAGGCATAATGAGCCATTTGAGCTGCAATCACTCCAAATACGGCCCATCCATGATTCAGTACTGTGCACAAATGGGGTGCATCTAAATTAGGACTTTTCTCTAACAATCGGCATCCCATCTCGAAATGGTCTTCATCCACAGTACTATGGATTTGAAAGAAGCTAGCGTCAGGAAACAGTCTATTAGCCAATCCATGAAACTTGGTTGAAGCCCCTTCTAAAACCAAGTGCATCAGAACGGTTTTTTCCTCATCGGTTGCTGAGAGCATCTGGTTATGGAACCAACTAGCCGCTGAATCCAGAAGAGGATCCCAGAAAGTGACAGGACGATTTTGCCTCATCTCATAAAGAATCTTATTATGCCCCACCTCTTCCATTAAATGTTGCTCTGCAGCATCCAGATATTCTGGTTTACCACCAGCTGCCACACGAGCTGAAAGAATTTTTTGGAACCAATCGGACCAATAATTTAAAGCTTCTAACAGTCGTTCTTTAACCTCTGGTTGATCTAGTTTAGGTGACTTCGCCAGTATCATCAAAGGATTGCGATTAAATTTCTTTTCATAAAGACGTTGTTCTTGAAGAATTTGATCCATGGGGCTGACTTTATTAGAATTTTCTTTAGCGACAAAACGCACGCGAGGGGCATCACGATCTTCATACAACCCCAAGCCTTCAAATTGGATGGACAATCCCCAAAAACCATGTGAACCTTTCCCCCTAAATCCATGCATATGGAAAGGGGGTACAATTACCACATCCCCTTCCTTTAAGGGTTCTTGGCAATCCCCCATGACTTCTCCTTCACCCTGGCAGACAATAATCATGCTTGATGTAGGATGTTGATGAATGCTTAATATCTGATCTTTTTGCAAATGAACCCAACTTACCGATAGACGAACTGCCTCATCTGGTAAGAATTGAGATAAGATGGGATGTTTTCTAAACTCCCTTAAAAGACCGAGATTATGGGTTTTACCATCCACGTTTACTGCTTGTATTGCTGGAATTTTATCTCGATGGATAACTTGCATCTTGAGGTCATGGACGCGTTGAGTTTGTTCCATAGCACACCTCCCTCTTTAATCATCTTTCAATGATAGATCAAAATCCTTAACAAATAGTTAAAGATCAGTCCTTTAACAACTTGACTTCATAAGATCCAAAAACTTTAAATTGTTTTCCCTTGAACTCAAGGAAACGCGGATACTGTTAAGCACATCTTCGCTGCAATTCAAGGCAAACACCTTGTTCTTAGCCAAGTTATTCATCACTTGATCAAAATGATGAATAATTAAAAATAGAAAGTTACTGTGGCTACGATAAATTTTATCCACAATTGGCAAAGATAGAAGTTGATCCCTTAAAGCATCCCGTTCAGCTTTTATTTGCCCCCAGGTAGCCATCATTGATTCTGGCTGAAGCATTCGGCTCATAACTTCAATCTGAGCTGGCGCTGAAAATCCAAAGGGAATTTGCACATACCTCATGGTCTTGATCACCGACTCATCTGCAATCATAACACCGCATCGTGCCCCTGCCAGCCCCCAAGCCTTCGAAAGAGTCCTCAGAATAATCAATTTATCTTTAAATCGATGCAAGTCAAAGATCAGTGAAGGCAAATCTGAAAATTCAATATAGGCCTCATCAACAACGACAAAACCCTCGCATTGAGAACATAATTCATAAATCACGCGACGATCTAACATCGTTCCTGTCGGATTGTTAGGTTCACAAAGAAAGATTAACTTAGGATTCAGCTTAACAACCGTTTGGATATCAAGATATTGAAGTTGGTCTCCTTGAAGAGGAACTTTAACGACGTTAAGGTTATGAATTTTACCCCAATGCTCGTAGGCTGGAAAACTGGGATAGGTTACCACAATCATATCTTGATTGGGCTCAGCAAAACTCCGAAGCAAAAGGTCGATGCCTTCACTAGAGCCTACAGTAAACAACATCTGATCCGGCGTAATCAATCTATGGGACTGTTGATCAAAATGAAGGGGAGGATTAATCGTATAAATTAAATCTCGATACAATTCTTTCAGACGAATGGAATTCAAGTCAGGATATTCGGACCATATTCCGGTATAAGGATTTACGCTATTACTTAAATCTACTTGGATGTCAGGACAATCAAAGTATTTGCGAACTGGGCCTGGAATTGTCAATTGAAAAAAAACAGACCGAGCTTTGGGGTGGATGTCCATAATCTATGGCTCCTTTCCTTCTAAGAAAAGAGTTAGCTGATCATGCTTTATTTTCTTATCATCACCGACGAAAGCATATTGATTTTGTTGGCGCAGGATTTGTTCACATTTATCTGCTGGGACAGGAGGGCTATAAAAATATCCCTGCATTTCATCACAATTATGGGCCTGAAGGAATCGTACTTGCTCAATGGTCTCTACACCTTCTGCAACCACAAGAAGTTTCAATTTTTGAGCCATTGCAATAATTGCCTGAACAATCGCACCATCATCATCATCTTTATTCACATCATGAACAAAAGACTTATCAATTTTAATTTTATTGACAGGAAATCTTTTCAAATATCCTAAACTGGAATATCCGGTTCCAAAATCATCAATGACGAGTCCAACGCCCAATTCTTTTATCTCATTCATAGAAGATAAAAAGTTATGAGTATTTTCCATAACGCTGCTTTCTGTGAGTTCCAAATCTAGATATTGAGGGTCTAAATGAGAATTGCGCAAAGCCTTTTCTACAATCTGGACAATATTCCTCTGTTTAAACTGGATCCCACTGACATTAACGGCCACCTTTATGGGGGGGAGCCCCAAATCCTGCCATTTTTTATTCTGCGCACAGGCTGTATTTAATACCCACTCGCCGATTGGTTGAATTAAGCCTGTATCCTCAGCAAGTTCAATAAAGTCAAGAGGAGGAACCATTCCGCGTATAGGGTGCTTCCACCTTAACAAGGCCTCAGCAGACCTAATCTGACCGGTACGTAAATCAACCAAAGGCTGATAGTATAGCATGAATTCATTTCGCTCTAGGGCCTTGTGCAAGTCTGTTTCTAATGAGAGTTGTTCGATTGCCCTTTCGTTCATCTGAGGTCTGTAGAAGCGATAATTATTTCGACCTTCGGACTTGGCATTATACATAGCTGCATCAGCATTTTTGAGTAACAAGGTTGCATTACTGCCATCTTTTGGAAAAAAACTTACTCCAACACTACTTGTAATACTTAAACTACGGCTATCAATAATGAATATTTCTTCTAGTATTGACTGACAAGATGTGATGATGGGTATGACATCTTCCTCATATTTCAAGTCAGACAGAACTATAACGAACTCGTCCCCACCCCATCTAGATAAAGTATCCCCTTCTCGTATACTCTTACTTAAGCGATCAGCCACAGCCTTAAGCAGAGCATCACCCATGTTATGACCTAAGCTATCGTTGACTAATTTAAACCGATCCAAGTCGAAGAAAAGGATTGCAACTTTAGTATTGCTACGACGAGCATACTTAATGCTTTGATCAATACGATCTTCGAGCAAAATGCGATTAGGCAATCCCGTTAATGCATCGTAGGTTGCCTGACGCATCAGCTGTTCTTCCATTTGTTTACGTCGGGTTACATCGCGAAAGCTAAACACACGTCCAATAATTTCCTTGCCTAAGCACTGAGGAATCGAAT
Organism: uncultured Verrucomicrobiales bacterium; assembly: GCA_964542195.1. Classification (GTDB taxonomy): domain Bacteria; phylum Pseudomonadota; class Alphaproteobacteria; order Paracaedibacterales; family Paracaedibacteraceae; genus CAZITL01. The sequence continues at coordinate 12,337 of CAZITL010000022.1, read as the reverse complement.
ATCTCTCAAAAATTCGACCGTCGGCAAATTCAATTTCATCGAAACAATCCATCTCAGGATTTGTATATAGCTCCATGAGCTTAGTAACAAATCCCTCTGGATCTTTGAGTTGCTTGAGGACATGATGCACGGCTTCATCATCATTACCACTTTTTATTACTCCAGGAGGAATCCGCCACATCTTGCGAAATTTTTGATTATACGTAACTATTTTTCCTTCTCGATTAACCACCAAAATACCATCAGCCGTGGATTCCAAAGTTGCTTGTAGCAAAGAAGCTTCAAGCTGAGCTTCGATCTTTTCACTCTGCTGAAGATTTGGATATTTTGATGACTTTTTTTTTGACGACATACTGTCATCACTCCTTAATAATCAAGAATACAAATCTAGTCTTTGACGTCTCAATTTTAATTAAATTACAATATAGTTAAAGATTCGTTTCACTTTTAAAAAAATTAAAGGTTGCAAGGATGAAGACACCAAACTATTTGGCTCTAGTTTATGACTTACAATCTTTAAATGACATTTCAAGGTCTGACCTCTCCTTAAACTCAGTTACAGTCATAACCCCTCTTAAACTTTTTCAAGAGTCTCCCCCCTCATTCCTAGGCTTTAAGAAAAGCATTCCTATCCGAAATTATTTGAATTCAGCCCATGTGGAGAGCATCGTCGTCAGCTTACATCAAGAACATCCTTGGGATCGAATTATTGCGCTTCATGAAGTGGATATTCTAAGAGCTGGTATTCTCAGAGACCATTTAAAAATACCAGGCCAGGGTTTGGAAAGTGCTCGTGCGTTTCGCCAAAAAACCCTAATGAAACAAATCTTAAGAGACAAAAACATTCCTGTTCCCCAATTCATCTCTATTGATTCACCTTTAGCCACGTTAAAATTTGTTGATCACCATACCTATCCCGTGATCTTAAAGCCAGATTTGGGGACAGGATCCCGCGGGGTACATGTTATTTCTTCAAAACGCCAACTTCTCTCCTTATGGAAAAAGAACAATCTTTTTCTAACCAATCAATTTATGGATTGGCAAATGGAGGAATATATTGAAGGTGAGATGTTTCATATCAATGGGCTAGTTATTGATCATGAATTGGTCGCCTGCTGGCCTTCGTGGTATCCAAACCAATCTATAGAAATGACCCGTGGCAAATTTGCCTCCAGTGTGCTTCTCTCCCCAGAAAACCCTTTAACTCAGCCACTGAATGAATACACCAAAAAAGTTCTAAACGTTTTACCGACCCCACAACATACTGCTTTTCATTTGGAAGTTTTTGTTAGTAGGAATAACGAAATTATTTTTTGCGAAATTGCCTCTCGTATCGGCGGTAAGGGAGTTAGGAATTCATGGTTGGAATCTTTTAATATCGATCTTGGTAAATATTTTGTGGAATCTCAAGTATATGGAGAAAATTATAGATTCCCAAAACGTTCCGCATTACAACCTTCTGTCTTATCAGGAGAAATATGGTTTCCGTCCCGTCAGGGAATCCTAAAATCCATTCCCACCACTTGTCCCTATCCTTGGGTTAAAGAGTACCAAATTTTTTTTAAAGCAGGTCAACGTATCTCAAAAACTCAAGATATCAATGGCTGTATTGGAGGAACACCGCTCTTTACAGGCACAAGTGATGCAGAAATGCTTGATCGTTTAAATCTATTTTCTCAATGGTTTGAATCTCAAACCTTGTGGCAATAAATTATTAACCAATTCTCCCTATTCTAAATACTGATAATAAATTTCTTATTATCTTTATCAACATAAAGGAGATTCACAATGTCAGACAATCGTTGGAATGACACAAAGTGGCAAGGAAACAAGTGGGAATTCTATAAAGATCCTGATGGTCTTTGGCACTGGCGTACGGTTGTACCAGATGGTTGGGATGCTATCAAAGGAGAATGGAAAGCTGGGTCAACCTGGCAAGACTCCCAATGGGAAAAAAACGCAAAGCAAAATTCATCCGCGAAAAACTGGGATTGGTCTCAAGAAGGTGTTAACTGGGTTGAGCTTGCTCGCTCTCCTGAAGGATATAAGAATAAGACAGATTGTGAAGCCAGCGCACGTAAATTTGGCTGGGCATAACCTAGTCATTATTCCGGTTGACACCTCATCTGGTATCAACCGGATTGTATCAGCTATTAAAAATTGAATTTCAAGCCAATTTCTGATCCCCAAGAAAAATTTTTCAACTCTACGCCGCGACTAATGCGTCCTGGAAATTTCTTACCATTGTCTACAACTCTTGATTTAGGGATATAATATCCGATATAGAAAAGTTCAATTTTAGTACCCGGTATTTTCCATCGGAAACCACCACTATAGTGATGCTTGTCCAACGGAATACTCAAGGCATTAAAGAGGGTCTTTTCATTGGTAAATGGTACACGGGCGTGGTTATATCCGATACCTAAGGTTAAGTCGTCTGTAATATCATGAGTAATACCTGTTAAAAAGATCATTTGGTTATTCCAACCTTGACCATCTTTAACCCACTTGGCATTGCCATAGAAAAGTTCTTTAAAATCAATACTCCAATGGGTACGCGGCGTAAGATGGAAGGTAAACCCAGCGCGAAAAGTCCCTGGAATTTGAAATTTTTTCTTAAAAAGTTGTTTGTACTTGTGATGGAGTGTCCCATAAACAGGTGTGGCAGCAGAGAGGCCAAAGGTTACATACTTATTGAAATCCCAAATTCCCCCAATACGGGTACCAGCACCTATAGACCGGTCTCGTCTCAAACGACCTTTAACCTCTGTTCCATCAGGCATCTGCAAGTCTGCTTTAAAAGTAGAATGACCAATTAACAAGCTTATGCCATATCCCTGGCAAGGATCGGGGGCATACCCTAAAGTAATGGCCGACAAAATAACACTGTTGACCACTTGCTTGTTAAAATCACCAAAGGGCGGATTCTGAAATGCAGGATTGGTCACAGAGTGACGATACTTGACAAATCCCCCACCTCCAGTAGAAGCAAACCCTAGCGTCCAACGATCATTAAAGCGGTAGTTGAATCCAATGGTACCTGTTGGGACATATTTAATTTGGTTATTTTGTTTGGGATGAAAAGGATTACCAATGGCAGCTTTACTGGTATTAACTTTTTGTTTTTGATAGATAAATCCAAAGTTAAACAGAAAATGATTGTAAAGCTTTGTTTGTCCGGCGGGATTGGCAATAACCGATGTGGCATCCAACGGACAAGCGGTACCTGCTCCGCCAATGATGCCCTCAATACCTACATAGTGAGGAATAAAACCATTTCGAGCTAATGACTCATCGACGGTAACTAAGCCCAGTGCCGTCATCAGACACAGAGCTTTCAGGGATGAGTAAAATCCTTTTTTGAAGAAAATCTTTGGGGACTTCTCGTAAACCATGAAAATACTTTCTTAACCAATTATTAACCTTAGTTAAAATTTTATGCATTTTGGTTTGAGAAGGCAATTCACGAGAAAGAAGTTAACGAGAAGAATTTGCTAATAAATTTCAGCAGCTCTTTTTTCAAAGGCTTGGATCATTCTTTTCACGACCTCAGAAAATACGGTTTGCATCATATTTTGCAGCAACCCAGACTTAAATTCAAAATCAATATAGAAGTCAACTTCCACATGTTTTTCATCTACTTGGGTAAAATTCCAGTGATTATTTAGGTATTTAAAGGGCCCATTGACATAAAGAACATCAATGCGATGATGGGGATGGAGAATCACTTCTGAGCGATAAGAATCCGATAAAAATTTGTATCCTACCGCTAAATCAGCAATAAAACCATTCTCTTTGCGGCTGATGGTACGCGCTGAAATGACCCAAGGCAAAAATTCTGGATAAGCTTCTACATTAGCAACCAAATCAAAAATTTGTTCGCATCGATAGGGAAGTATACGTTTTTCCGCATGGGTCGGCATGTCAGAGCGAACTCTCTTGTTGTCTTTTCAACTGTTGCTCTCGAGCGAGTCGCAGTTTTGCGAAATCATCCCCAGCATGATATGAAGAGCGGGTCAATGGAGAGGAAGATACCATTAAAAACCCTTTACCTCGTGCCATGGTCGCATAATTTTCAAATTCTTCAGGGGTAACAAAGCTCATCACCGGATGATGCTTAGGTGTGGGTTGAAGGTATTGCCCAATGGTCATGAAATCCACATCTGCAGCACGCAAATCATCCATCAATTGATGAACTTCTTGCTTCTTCTCTCCCAAACCAACCATGATCCCTGACTTGGTGAATATAGTAGGATCCAATTTTTTCACCGTTTCTAACAGTCTTAAGGAATGGTAATAGCGAGCCCCAGGTCGAACACGGTGGTAAAGCCCAGGCACCGTTTCCAAATTATGGTTATAAACATCTGGACGCGCGGCAACAACCGTTTCAATAGCTCCAGCCTTTCTTTGAAAATCTGGCGTTAATACTTCAATAGTCGTTCCGGGAGAAAACAAACGAATGAGCTGGATAACACGAGCAAAGTGCCCTGCCCCCCCATCATCCAAATCATCACGGTCTACCGATGTGATCACCACATGACTCAATCCCATTTTAGCAACCGCCTCAGCGACCCGTTCAGGTTCATGGGGATCCAATTGATCAGGTCTTCCTGTCTTAATATTACAAAAGGCGCAAGCTCGGGTACAAATATCCCCTAAAATCATCAGGGTGGCATGCTTTTTTTGCCAACATTCACCAATATTAGGACATGCTGCTTCTTCACAAACAGTATTTAACTTTAAGTCCCGCATAAGTTTTGCGGTTTCTCGATAGCCTTCAGAGACAGGTGCTTTAACCCTGATCCACTCAGGCTTTCGGGTTAGGGATGGGACAGTTTCATGATCCATTAAATTCACCTAGATATGAATGGTTTGTCCAAAGGCATTCAAAACCGACTCATGCATCATTTCTGACAGAGTCGGATGTGGGAAAATGGTGTGCATTAACTCGACTTCTGTCGTCTCCAATGTTTTTGCAATAGCAAAACCTTGGATCAGCTCGGTCACCTCAGCGCCAATGAGATGCGCACCTAAAAGCTCACCTGTTTTAGCATCAAAAATGGTTTTAACCAGCCCCTCGGTATCTCCCAAGGCGAGCGCTTTACCATTCCCCATATAGGGGAACCTCCCCACTTTAATGTCACGCCCTCCTTCTTTGGCTTTCGCCTCCGTAAGCCCTATGCTGGCCACCTGGGGCAAACTATACGTACAACCTGGGATTTTAGAGCGATCTAAGGGATGAACATGCTTTAAGCCGGCAATCTTCTCCACGCAAAGAATACCTTCGTGACTGGCTTTGTGAGCCAGCCAAGGCGCCCCGGCCACATCCCCAATAGCATATACGCCTGGCTCATGGGTGGCACACCAGGTGTCAGTCACAATTTGTCCTTTCTCTATTTTTACTTTTGTCTTTTCGAGCCCTAGATCTTCCGTATTACCGACCACACCAATGGCAACGATAACTCTATCAGCCTCTAAGGTTTCCTGTGTTGTCCCCTTTTTGAGGGTCGCCTTAACCCCATTTTTTAACGATTCAACACGATCTACAGTGGCATTGAGTATAAACTTAATCCCTTGTTTCTCAAAGGATTTTTGAGCCAATTTGGAAATTTCCTCATCTTCTTGCGGCAAAATCCGATCTAAAAGCTCGACAACGGTTACATCACAGCCTAAAGTTTTATAAAAACTGGCAAATTCAATACCAATAGCTCCTGAACCAATAACAAGAAGAGATTTTGGCAACGTGTCTGGAACCATGGCATGTTTGGCCACCCAAATTTTATCCCCATCAACAGGGATACTGGGAATTTCACGAGCTTTAGCACCCGTTGCAATGATGATGTGTTTGGATTTAACAGACTCTTTTTTACCTTCTGAAGTAGTAACTTCTATTTGACCATTTCCTAAAAGTCTGCCATGTCCTGCCATGTGGGATATCTTATTTTTTTTCAAGAGGTGCTTGATACCATTTGATAGCTGGTCAGCAATTTTTCTGGAGCGCTCTACCACCTTATCTAACAGAACATCACACTTACTGACTTTAAGACCAAACATGTCAGCGTGATCAATAAGATGCTTAATTTCAGCAGTTCTCAACAGGGCTTTAGTCGGTATACAACCCCAGTTTAAACAGACACCTCCTAAATGCTGTTTTTCCACAACAGCTGTTTTCAACCCCAGTTGCGCTCCACGAATTGCTGCAACATAGCCCCCTGGGCCACCACCAATAACAACCAAATCAAATTCTTGCATTAATCTCAACCTAAGTATTGTAGATGGATCTATTTCCCATTAACATATCGTAGATACCTTTGTCTTTAAAAGGTTTAATATAGAATATGCTCAAAGGCCATCTTTTAGTTGTAGACGATGATCGACGATTGCGAGAGTTGCTCGCCCAATTCTTGAAAGATCGTGATTTTAAGGTCAGTTCGGCCGCAAATGCAGCTGAAGCCCGCGCTCTCCTTGCAACCCACTCTGCCGATTTGATTATCCTGGATATTATGATGCCAGGAGAGACAGGTCTTCAATTAACCGAAAGCCTTCGAAAATCTAACCCCACTATCCCAATTTTATTTTTAACCGCTAAGGATACGTTAGATGATAAAATTACGGGCTTAGATTATGGAGCGGACGATTACATGACCAAACCTTTTGAGCCGGAGGAATTATTAGCAAGGATCAGAGCAATTTTAAGACGCAGCCAAACAGAACCCAAGGCTCTAGAGACAGACGAAATTCATCTCGGAAATTATGTCTTTTACCCACACCTTGGGACCATGGAATGTGAAGGTGAATTGGTTTTTTTAAGTTCTACTGAAATTATACTTTTAAAAACATTATCACAAAATCCAAGACAACCCTTCTCTCGAGAGGAGTTAGCTCAACGCATCGGCCACCGAGTCAGTGAACGCTCTGTGGACGTTCAAATTACTCGCTTACGTCGTAAAATATCTGATGACTCAAGACAACCTAAGTATATCCAAACCGTTAGACACATAGGGTATACTCTGTGTCCAGACAACAGGTGAACCTCAATTGACTTTGATCGCAAATCAAAGGAGTTCTTAATGCCATCTCGCCCCTTCTTTACGATAAAAAGCTTTCTCCCCAAAAGCCTGTTGGGACGTTCCCTTATTATTCTGATTACCCCCTTAATTATCGTACAAGTTGTGCTCGGCTATATTTTCTTTGATCGTCATACTGAAGCGATTCTCAATTTACTAGCAGACTCTATTGCAGGTAAAATTCAAGTGGTTGGAGCTCTTTTGGAAAAAACCAACAATCCTTCTCATATCATTGAATTAGCAGAAAGATACCTAGAGCTCAAAGTTCAGCTCATTCCAGGGCAAACCATCGAGAAAACAGGGGCATACAAGGAGAGATGGCTCTATCAATTTATGACCGAAGCCCTCGACCGACGCTTGAACTATCCCTACTATTTAAAAATGGATGAAAACAAGATTCATGTGAATATTGCCCACCCGAAAGGTCTCGTTAAGTTTGAAACCCCTAGAAAAAGGCTCTATAGTCGAACAACCCCGTCAGTTATTATTTGGACGACGGTTTCAGCCGTATTACTCCTTATTATTTCTTCCATCTTTATGCGCAATCAAATCAGACCTATTCGTCGTCTTGCTGACGCAGCGGAGAAATTTGGAAAAGGTCTGGATGTCATTGATTTCCGGCCCTCTGGTGCTACAGAAGTTAGAAAAGCTGGCATCGCCTTTAATATTATGCGCGAGCGCTTACATCGATATATTCGAGAGCGAACAGATATGTTAGCTGGTGTTTCTCATGATCTGCGAACGCCACTTGCACGCATGAAGTTGCAGTTGGCCATGATGCCACAGACGGATGAGGTCAAAGATTTGCAAGACGATGTGAGACAAATGCAAAGCATGCTCCAAGGATTCTTAGAATTTGCTCGAGGCATTCAAAACGAGTCCATTCAAGAAGTTATCCTCCTTGATCTGGTTAAAGAAATTATCCATGAATTTAGACACTCTAAATCAACCTTTCATGTAGATATTCCCGGGGATCTCATGGGGCGCCTCAAACATGACCTTATTAAGCGATGCTTAACGAATCTCATCCTAAATTCAGAAAGATATGGTAAAAATATTTGGATTTCTGGAAAGATGGTCGGAAAATTTATGGTCATCACTGTGGATGACGATGGTCCCGGCATCCCTGTTAAAGAGCGTGAAAATGTTTTTCGCCCTTTTGTTCGACTCGATGAATCCCGCAATTTAGATACAGGTGGGGTTGGCCTTGGTCTTTCAATTGCCCGCGACGTGGTTCACAGTCACGGAGGAACGATGCTATTAGATGATTCCCCCCACGGGGGCTTGAGAGTGATCTTAAAAATACCATGTTAATTCTATGGGGAGAGTATTGACGGGGCATTTTATAAATGTCACACTTTATTTAAGATATTATTGAGGGGGCTTTAAAATGAGTGCACAGAAACCTTTTGCCAATATGGCTGATATGTTCAAACAAATGCCAAAAATTGACAAGGAAGCAGTGATGAAGAGTCATCGCAAGAACTTGGAAGCCTTGTCGGAGGCGAATGCTAAGGCTATGGACGTTATGAAATCCATTTCTCAACTCCAAAATGAATATATGAAGAAAGCTTTTGAAGACTTTAATTCCGCCATGCAGGAAGTCATGAAAAGCAAAGGAAAAGATGCGGTTGAAAAGCACACCACTCATGTCAAAGAGCATATTACTAATGCTGTTGAACATGGCAAAACCATTACTACGACCTTAGCCAAAACGCAAAAAGAGATTTTCGACATCATGCATAATCGCTACAAGGAAGGTATGGATGAATTAAAGTCCTTGCACACACAAGCGACCACAAAACACTAATTCCTATTTACTCATCTTTTCACCTGGCTAATATCTTTTAGCCAGGCTTTATTATATTCTTGTTTCTTTTGACGACCTTTTTGGTTAACTTGGAGCGTGACCACCACCGAAATTTGATATTATAACGTGATTTTAAAGCGCCTTATTTCAAAGAAATACTTTTGGATCCCTTACTTGCTGATAGTTTTTATGGCTTTTAATAGCCCATGTGAAGCTCGATGTCAGGATCAGCGCCCTACACCAATTGCGAATGCTGGAAAGAAGTCCTTTCCCTTTGGACTCTTGGCCATATCCTTATTGAAAAGGGATTGGATTGGTGCACTTGGGGGTAGCCTTATGGTTCAAGGCCTTTATACTACTAATAGTTTATTGGAAATGCCTATTGGCAAAATACGTCCCTGTGGGTGCAATGGGGCGTTTCCCTCAGGACATATGATCATGATGTCCTCAACCAGTTCTTTTTTATGGATTCGCTATGGTTGGCGCTGGGGACTCCCTCCCATGGTTCTGGCCTTCCTCCTCATTGCAGATCGCGTAGATGCCAAAGCCCATGGATGGGATGATGTGATCGGCACAGCCCTTTTATATCATCTCCTCTCATGGCTTATGGTAAGTCGTCGCGGGCAAAGATGGCGCGATAAGTGGCGCTTCATCACTAGGATGGTGCGCAAAAAACCAGATTCATTTGAAATGTCGAATTAAACTTTTAGTCATTAACAAAATCAAATCGCATCGCTTCTTCAAGAATATCAATAGCCTCTGTGAATCGATAGATTTTTGCATATTCAATAGGTATATATCCCCTATTATCAGTTATGTTACGTTTAGCGTTATATTTTATTAGAACTTTAAGAGCAGGCAAATTGCCTTCTGTTACGGCTAAATGAAGAGGAGTCATACCATCATTATCCTTAACGTTAAGGTCAGCATCATTTTTTATTAGAGCTTCAAGAGCATCTCGATCCCCTTCTTGTACAGCTAAATGAAGAGGAGTCTTACCATCAGCATCCTTTCTGTCTTTAAGTCCTTGAATAGCCGGTATATTCCCCATTTCTAAAGCATAATGCAGGGGAGTCTTATCATACACATCTTTTGCGTTTGCATTTGCCTGCGTTAAAAACAAAAGATCGATGATAGCCATGGATGCACTTGACATTACAGCTATATGAAGTGCTGTTCTTTTTTGATAATCTGTATCATCATGCGGGATACCACGATAATTAAAGAGTGTAACTAGGGCATTTATAGCATTTCCTCTAACAGCATAATGGATGGGGTAGGCACCATCATCTAAATCCTTTTTATTAACATGTTCTTTATTCTTTTGGAGAATTAAATCAATAATTTCAGATGCATCGTTTTCTGCGGCATGATGTATAGGCCACTTGCCATCAATGTCATAGGCGTTGTCCATGTCCATATAAAAATCAGTATTCAGTGATAAAAGAAATCGAGCAGCTTCCACTTGATTCATTTGGCAGGCATAATGCAGAGAGGTCATTGATAACTCATTTACAGATTCAGATTTTCCTTCATCATCTTTCATTATATATTTGAGAATATTTACCTTACCTAAGGCAGCTGCTAATTGGGCGTATTGTGTTCCAAATTTGAGTTTATTAGTTTCCCAAAGATCCTGATTTAAGCTTAACAGCTTAAACCCATCATAATTATCACCAATGATGGCCCAATCCAGAGCAGAAAATCCAAAATTATCGACTTCCTTTATATCGCTCATTGAATGAATTGTTTTCAGAACATCCATAGGTAGATTGTGATAGGCAGCTACCATCAACAGCGAGCGCCCATAGGAATCTACCAATCCATCTGAACTACGATTTTTAGATATTTCAATGAGATGGGTCAATAGACGGAGTGTATTAGGACCAGGATTGCGAAGCTTTGCTAGTGAAAATATTCTCTTTAACTTATCAAAATTAATAAGAGCTTTGCGCTCGAGGAGAAGTTCGACAATTTCTCCGTGTCCACTTAAAATCGCTAAATCCAATGGAGATATACTATTATTTTCAGCATAGATTTGGGAGATTCGCTTAAAACGAGGATCATCAATTTTCTGGTTTAGAATATCAGGATTTGCTTTGATAATCTTTTCAACTGCATCTTTATTACCTCGCACAATCATTAAGGGTAAAAGAATACGTGGATTGTTAAAATACGTTAATAAGGAAATATTTTGGGTTGTGACGCTCCCTTTAAAGATATCCAAATTAAATTTACCATCCCTACTCATTGTCGGGATTAGCCGCTCTAAAAAAACTTCCCAGCGGGCTTCGTCTATTGCAGCCTCAATATCTAATATGCCTCGACCACATTCTTGACTGAGTTGAGGATTTTTGCGTGCTGAACGTAGAATAATGTCTACATATTTTTCTGGGCTCTTTTCCCAATATGGAAAAGCCTGCATAAGAAGGGCTAACGCTCCGACCACGACTGGAGCAGCATAAGAGGTCCCGCTTTGAATTTCATGTTGATCTTCAGATTTGGCGAGAAGAAGTTTGCTTCCTGGTGCACAAATAAAGGGATGGGTATCACTTTCAAGATAATTGCTATAACTAGCAATTTTTTCTCCTTTTTCATACTTTAAACTTCCAACAATCATCATTCTGCCATAAGCTTCTTCCTCGGCGAACCGTAAAAGCCCAGGATTAACTGATTTGCCTTCATTTCCTGCAGAAAGAACCACCAATGTTTTTGAGTCTAGCAATTTCTTTATTTGCACTGGATAAGGCGATAAGTAGGGATGCTTGAATTGTTCATCAGGGTCTTGCTGGCTCTTATCCTTATAGGAAACAAGAAAACCTCTACTAACATTAAGGATATGCACTCCATTCAAATCTTTTATGTGGTCAGAAAGCGTCATTTTAACAGCTGGAGCTACACGAGCTATCACACTGGATACGTTTATACCATGATTATCCCGGCAATTAATTCCCATGGGTTGAGGATCCTTATAACATTGACGGACATCAGGATGATAGACATTACCAGCTGCATCATAAACACCTACTCGAACCCCTTGGCCCTTCGTAAACTTATGGATTTCTGCTAACTTTAGAAGCTCCTCGAATTTGATAAAAGGTGAGATTACCCCTTGACGTGATTTGTATTTTTTAAGGTAAGGTGTGTTTTCATGGGGCAGAATGACACTGCCATGAAGTCCCAAAGGTTCGCCCTCATTTAACGATTGTCTGCTCTCATCATCGACATCCATAGCCTCATCATCTTTTTCCATGGCGATAGAAGGCAAATTAAAAGCACTCAAGGTAATGGAAATGGTGAGGAATAAGCAAGTAAAAGCAAACGACATTAATAAATTCCATCATTAGAGATGTATAGAATATAATATATTTTTAGTTAGTTAATGTTTTATTAAGTGCAAATAGTTTTAGGGGCTGTCCCAGATAACACATAAAAGTGTTAAGCTGGTGATATGAGAAAG
>CAZITL010000021.1:0-35506 GCA_964542195.1 uncultured Verrucomicrobiales bacterium | reverse complement strand
ACTCTTTCTCATATCACCAGCTTAACACTTTTATGTGTTATCTGGGACAGCCCCATTCTTTTTTACACTTACCAAGACTGACTGAGTTTAGAAACTGTTCAAAAGTTAGCGAGGTTTGGTTGTTATAATGAGCCTAAAAATATTTTTCTAAATTCTATTGAAAGGTATCTGAAAGTTCCTACATGTAAGGTGCTGGAAATAGATTAGTATAATGTTTCTTTTTACCTTTCTAACATTCAATATAATTGGAATTGGAATAGATTCTGCGCCTATCTCTTGGGATGGAATGATATTGACGCCCCTATCCGTAGATAACATGCCTGGTAAGACGAGTGCGCCTGATGGATCAAATCGAAGAATTCCAGCCCTTTCTCATGACAAAAAACGCAAAATTCGTCGCAAATACTTTCCTTTAAAAAAATTCTTTGTTCCCTTACCCTAATGAGTGTTCTAATCCAAGGGGGGATTCCATGGACGCAAAAGACGAAAATCAACTCATTAAGCTGGCTGCATATACCTATCCTTATGAGGCTCATATTGCGAAGGCTGTATTGGAGGCCAACGGTATTTTGGCTTTTGTTTTTGATGACGAAATGAACTACACCAACTGGCTTTATGGCATTGCCTTGGGCGGGGTTAGGCTGATGGTCAGAAGAGGAGATTGGGAGCGTGCTAAGGCTCTTCTCGATGCCCCAAATTCTCTCAATGATCAAGAGGAGGCGAGTAAAAATGAAGAGTAAAGCCGACTATTTCTGAGAAAAAGACGGCTTTAAAAGGACAAAGGGTTAATTTTTGGTCGCCTTTTCTGGCTCTTTTTCACCCCTCTCTTCATCTTGGCATCCCTTACAGGCAATAGCGATAACACTGTCCATCGTTATAAGAGGTTGAGCAACAAAGTGAGGATTGTGATAATTACTTGCATAGGTTTTCGCATCCTTTTCTAGGGATGCAAGCCATAACAAATTACTTTTTTTCCTTAACCGATCATTTTCAAATTCTTTTTTATCCTTTTTAGACTCTAGGTCAGGTCTTCTTTCGGATAATTCTCGGAAATCCTCTAACTTTTTCACAATCTGATTCTCATCATTTTGGCTTAGAGGATAAACAAACCGCTTCACATATTTTTCGTGCTCCTCGTAAGTGAGGGGGGATCTGACTTGGGCTAGGGCTGGTGTAAGAGAAGCATACGCTATATGAAGGGCTTTAAGTCCATGGTTTTCTAATTCTCTTTTTATGATTTCAGGATGAATAGGGTGGCCATAGTCCGGCATGGCGCCTTCTTTGATAATCTTTCCTTCATCATCTCTTAGATTGAACATTTTAACAGCTTCCGGTCGTTTTCTTTGAGCTGTTACCTTCTCTTCTTCGGAAAAATAGCCTGGCCATTCTTCCTTTTCTAAAGCACTGTCAGCTTGAGTCATGTTCCAGACATAAGGATAAGCGTAAGGAGTTAAGGCTTGAAAATAAAATCTTCCTTCATTTTTTAAAAGAGAAGCTATTTTTTGTATTCCTTCCCTCAGTTCAGGCCCTGTGAGATAGTGTGCGACGTGACTCATATAGACCATGTCAAAAGATCTTCCTGCAACCGAAGAATCAAAGTGATCATCATTGGGAAAAACGGCTTTAAGGGTGGTTAAGTTGTCTTGATATTCAGGGGGAACTTTTTCTTTTAATAAACTTAGATCTTGTTCGTTAACGTCCACCGCAAGAACGTTGGCTTCTTTAAGGAGCATCTTGACGGTGTCAATGCCGCGTGCAGACCCAATTTCTAAAACATCCATGCCCTTCTCAATGGAGTCAATGGCGATATTGGTTAAAATGCTTGGGGTAAAGACCAAGTTGCCGAGATTACTGGAAGCGTGTCCCATCTTTACATTATTAAGTCTTAATTCTATGGATAATTTCTTGTTTTCTGCTTTGAGCTTGTTAATCTTTGTGTAAAGCTTTTCAATTTCTTTTTTATTCTCCTTTATCTTCTTCTTTTTTTCTTTTTCGAGAGTGTAGACTTCGATAAGGGGGCCTAGAGCTTGCTCAGCCATAAAATCATGGATTTTAAGGGAACAAAAATATGAGGAGTGCCTTGATGTAAGTCTATTCATGCCTTTGAAGGAATCTGAATCAATCACTTCCTTCTTATTAGAGCTCATCTGATAATTATGGATTAAGCTTTCGACAATTTGGTCCACGACTCCTTCTGGCAAATTATAGACAATGTACCTCTCTTCACCATCCGTCCCGAGTTCATAACAGTACTTAGAAGTCTTTGCTTTAAGGGCTGCCTTAATTTTTTCTCGAAGAATATCATTGTTTAAAGAGGAGGATTTATTATGTTCTTCCATAGCGAAGGTGATCATGCTTGATCCAATCAAAATCATGGGAAGCGTAATGGGGATAATATATCGTTTCATGAACGTCTCCTCTCAAAAAGACAATATTTTTTATTATAAATAGTCTTGTTTTCTTAAATTAAAGTAAATTAATAATTATTAATTAGTTCAAGTTAATTTAATTTATTATCTTAGTAATTTTTTCACTTTTTTTACTTTATTTTGTAATGAGATAAATACTGTTTTTGGTGAAATGATGAGAAAAATCTTTCTCCTTTTGGTCGCGATGGTTATGCACGGGATGACGTGTTCCGTTGAAGCAGCTTTTGTTTTTTACAAAACGCGCGGAACCACCTTTGATGTTAGTTTTGAGGAAATGGAAAAGTTAATGGCGATCGTGGCCAAATATCAATATCCTATGAGTTTGGCCCACTTTCAAGATCCCTTAACCACAGATTCAGGGCGTCTCAAAGATATTATGTATTTACGCCACCATACAGAAGCTGAGTTTATCAACAAGAAAATTCAGGAGTATAGTGATGGACAAGGCAACCCCTTGAAGGATATTCGGGCTGTGTTTATTCCCGATACCTACTACCAGTTTTTTTATCTCTACGAATATTTTTCGGATAATGAAGTGCGCACTATTCTCAAGAAATTAAGTGCTCGGATGGAAAAGAGTATCAGTCGTATCGATTATCAAGGATACATGGGTCATGATTTTGACATGAGTACCTTTTATAAAATGTTTAATGATTTTCATCACGGTAAGGATTTTATTGCTTTATTTGCAGCCATGAATACGAATTTGCTTTTGCTATTATCCTCAAGCCCCAAATATTTAAGCCGCGAGGATCTTAGTGAGGACGTTTATCGATTTACCCTTCATGAAGAAAACGTTTATGCTGATTTGGAAAAATTAATCCATGGTGGGTTGAAAGTCTTGTCTTCCAACATGCAAGGTTCTTTGGCTGAACGTGAAAATTTGGAAATAAATGAAGAGTCAGCTTTAAGTACACTTCTCGAGCAAGGGAAAATGATTGCAAAGGTTGCTTTATTGGAAGTAGAACAGTTTTTTCAAGGAAATGTCCTTCTTTATCGAGGCACATCCTTATTAGAAGGGGGGGTGGTCGACAGTATTGCTCAGGTACAAAGCATTGAGGCAGAATCCATGAATAATTCTGTAAGCTATGGGATGTCTTTGCTCGGCGGGATTTTAAGGGATGCTACAGCCTGCGCTTTATCCCATATCGTTAAGCCTCGCAAAAATTTTGGTTATGCTTTGCCCTTAAAGCTAGCCGATTTGTATAATAATAAATATAACTTTATCTATGCCCCTGCCTTTAATCCTTTGATTACCATTGACATACCCATGGGTGAGTTTTGGCATGCGCGCACGAAAATTGGCGCATTTGGTCCAAAAGTCATCAAGTCAAATCAAAATGCAAAAATTAAAGTCGCTGGTGTTGCCTTTGATGAGGTCGGCAAGAATGAAATCAATCAAGGAGTTATTGTCTATCCCATTGAAAGCCTAAAGTTAGCTGCCCGCTATAGTCAATATTTGGAGGATAATATTATTGTTTTGCGGGATGATAGTCGTGGGGTTGATTGGCATAAAGCTCAACGAGAACATACGGCTCTGATAGAAAACTTAATCCAAATCCGGGCCTATAGCCGTAATCCAAAATTTGCCAAAATTCACAAAAAGGAAATGGGCAAACACAAGAAAGAGCAAGAGGACAAGAAAGTAAAGAAGCGTTTTAAAGGTGAAAAAGAGGACGACGAGAAGGAAAAGGAGAAAGAAACAGGCGGGAAATATTATTAGCTTCGACAAAAGGTTTTTCACCTCATATTATAGGATCCATAAATCCTCTCAAACTAATATTACACAGAGGAAATTTTGAATATAAACTTTCATATGTATTTTTATTGTTAAATGTCCTAGCTTCCATTTCCTTAAGATCGGAGATTTCCAGGAGATCTGAAATGACTTATCAAAAAAAACCTTGGAAATATGTAAAGTATAGATATATCGAAGAAGATCAAGAAAGAGATCTTGTTCAACTATCTGAACACTTCACAAAACGATTTGCTTTTAAAAAGATAAATAAAATTCTTTTTTCCTCCCTGTATCTTGACCTTGTTATTGGCGTTAAATCAGGAGAATCGTTGACCATTAAAAATTATTTTTGCCCGTCTTGTGCTCAGATCAATTACTGTCAGGATCTAATCACCAAAATGTATGAAGAAGCCCTTTTAGGCCTTACCTGCACCACCCTCATCATCCGAAAAATTACGCATTACCCTTCTATGGAGCAAACTTACCATTTACAAATTGAGGGGTTGCATAATCGCAGGGAACAAATCTGCGGGTTTCATGGCCCGATTTTCATAAATCCCCGGACTAAATAAGGCTATCTTGACTATCCAAGAAGATACTGTTTAAGGTTTTTCTGGTCAAACTATCGACGTCGGGGTTTTTTGCCGGGGGTTTGCCGGACAAATCGAGAAGGAGCAGCAATACCCAGCTCCTTAGCTTCCAATTTTTTTAGTTCATCCCGCAATCGGGCTGCTTCTTCAAACTCGAGGTGGGCCGCGGCCTCTTTCATTCGCTTTTCTAAGTCTGCCATGTAGGATTGCAACTTTTTGCCAACCAGCTGAGGGGTTTGATCATCAATAACGACTGTCGTGTGATCAGTTTCATAAACACTCTGGAGGATATTGTGAATTTCTTTCTTGATAGACTCGGGCGTAATACCGTTGATAGCATTATAGGCTTGTTGTCTTTCCCGGCGACGATGGGTTTCAGCCAACGCTTCTTTCATGGAGCGAGTCATGGTGTCAGCATACAAAATAACGCGACCCTCCACATTACGGGCTGCACGACCAATGGTTTGAATCAAGGATGTTTTAGACCTGAGGTATCCTTCCTTATCGGCATCGAGAATAGTTACCAATCCACATTCAGGGATATCAAGGCCTTCGCGAAGCAGGTTAATACCAATGAGAACGTCAAATACACCCAAGCGCAAATCACGTATGATCTCAATGCGTTCCAAGGTTTCAATGTCAGCATGCATATAGCGAACTTTTAAGTGCGCTTCATTCAAATACTCGGTTAAGGCCTCAGCCATTTTCTTGGTTAAGGTGGTGACCAAAACGCGCAGTCCCTTATCAATGGTTGCTTTGCATTCCGCAATAAGATCATCCACTTGATGCTCGCAAGGACGCACTATACATACGGGATCAATCAATCCTGTTGGTCGAATCACCTGCTCAACAAACACCCCTCCCGTTTGTTCCAATTCCCAAGGCCCAGGGGTTGCGGATACGTATATGGTTTGGGGGCGTAATTCATTCCATTCTTCAAATTTTAATGGACGGTTATCCTTACATGATGGGAGCCGGAATCCATATTCGCTCAACGTTTCTTTGCGTGCTCTGTCCCCTTTGTACATCCCATGCAGCTGAGGAATGGTCACGTGGCTTTCATCAATGATGAGCAGTGCGTCTGGTGGAATATACTCAAATAGGGTTGGGGGAGGCTCTCCGGGCGCTCTTCCGGTTAAATAACGGGAATAGTTTTCAATTCCCGAACATGTTCCCGTGGCGGCCATCATCTCTAAATCAAACTTAACCCGTTGCTCTAGTCTCTGGGCCTCAAGCAGTTTGTTTTGGGCCTGAAACTCCTGCAGCCGTACCCCTAATTCCGCTTGAATTTGTTTAATGGCTTGCTGCATGGTCGGGCCTGGTGTCACATAGTGGCTGTTGGCGAAAACTTTGATTGAGTCTAGGGCGTGATATTTTTCCCCGGTCAAAGCATCAATTTCGGTAATCGACTCTATTTCATCGCCAAAGAAAGATATTTTCCACGCTCGATCTTCATAGTGAGCAGGAAAGAGCTCTAACACATCGCCGCGCACACGGAAGGTGCCTCGGACAAGCACCATATCATTGCGTTTATACTGGAGTTCTACGAGACGGCGAATCAGTTCGTTACGTTCTATGAATTGACCTACCTTAACCGGGACCACCATTTCACTGTAGGTGGACACCCCGCCAATGCCATAAATACAGGAAATACTGGCAACGATGATCACGTCTCGACGTTCTAGCAAAGCGCGCGTTGCCGCATGCCGCATCCGATCGATCTGCTCATTGATGGATGCTTCTTTCTCAATATACGTATCCGAACGGGGAACATAGGCCTCAGGTTGGTAGTAATCATAGTAAGACACAAAGTATTCCACCGCATTATCCGGGAAAAAATCTTTCATCTCCCCATAAAGCTGGGCGGCCAAGGTTTTGTTCGGGGCCAAAATCACCGTGGGACGTTGAACCTTTTGAATCACATGGGCCATGGTGAAGGTTTTGCCTGATCCTGTAACTCCTAAAAGAACTTGATCGCGCTCTGCAGATAATAATCCTTTGGTCAGCGCTTCAATGGCTTGAGGTTGATCCCCCGCTGGCGAAAAAGAAGAGGCAATTGTCAGCGGTTTGTGATCACCTTGAGGGTCAAAGAGCAGGGGAAGAATCGCCATAGCTACGCTTCATAATTTAATGCTGCGCGCATCAGTCGCTGAGCATAGGGGGTTTGTGGGTGATCTATGACCTGTTCCGTGGTGCCGCTTTCTACAATGTGGCCATTCTGCATCACAACAATACGATGGCTCATGGCTTTGACCACCTTGAGGTCATGGCTGATAAATAGGTAGGATAGTTGATGTTTTGCTTGAAGGCTCCGCAACAACTCAATCACTTCAGCCTGAATAGATCGATCTAAAGCTGATGTGGGTTCATCTAGGACCAACAATGTCGGATGCAGAATCAACGCCCGGGCGATGGAGATCCTCTGACGCTGACCGCCTGAAAACTCATGGGGATACCGAAACCGAGCCTCGGCATCTAACCCAACTTCCTTTAAAGCTTCAATAACCTTTTGATCGATCTCTTCTTTGGATAGCTTAGAATGCACTTCGAGGCCCTCGGCTACCACTTGCCCGACAGAAAGGCGCGGGTTCAAAGAACTGAAAGGATCTTGGAAAATGATTTGCATCTTGGCTCTGAGCGAGCGCAAACTCTTTTGAGTGGACTGATCAATGGCCTGTCCACAAAAAACGATTTTACCTGTACTTTCCAAGAGCCGTAAAAGCGCATAGGCAAGGGTACTTTTACCTGATCCACTTTCTCCCACGATACCTAATGTTTCTCCTTGCTTTAAGTGAAGAGAAATGCCTTTTAAAGCTTCAAAGAGAGGGGCTTTGCCAAAGAAACTTTGTTTCTTCTGTTTAAAGACTACCTTGATGTTTTCTAAATCAAGGATTTGTGGCGCATTTTCAGCAATGGGATAAGGAGCGCCGGAAGGCTCGGCTTGAATTAAGGTTTGCGTATAGGGGTGCTTTGGATGTGCTAAAACTTCTTGGGTTGACCCTTGCTCGACAATCTGACCATGACGCATAACCGCAATGTGATCAGCAGCCTGGCTGACCAGTCCTAAATCATGGCTGATAAGGATGAGTCCCATGTTGAGTTGTTGTTGCAAATTGCGCAGGAGTTGAATGATGCCTGCTTGAATGGTCACATCTAAGGCAGTGGTTGGTTCATCGGCGATGAGAAGTTGGGGTTCACAGGCCAGAGCCATGGCGATCATAACCCTTTGTCTTTGTCCACCTGAGAGTTGATGTGGATAAGCCTTTAACCGTTCTTTAGCTTCTGGAAATCCCACTAAATTAAGGATATCCAGAACGCGATCACGCGCTTGGGATGTGGTAAAACCTTTATGAATTAATAACGGTTCTGCAATTTGTTTCTCAATGGTGTGCAAAGGATTCAAGGCTGTCATCGGTTCTTGAAAGATCATCCCAATATCACGGCCACGAATCTTTTGAAGGAAATGGTCGCCCTGATTTAGGAGTTCTTGCCCATTAAACAGAATAGAGCCCGAGGGGTGATAAGCCATGGGGTAGGGCAGTAAACCCAAAATGGATAAGGCTGTGACTGATTTTCCTGAGCCGCTTTCGCCGACAAGGGCGAACGTGCCGCCTTGTTTTAGGGAAAAGCTCACCTGATCCACGACCCGAGCTTCTTCACTGCCTGGGCGGCGAAAACAAACACTTAAATCTTTGACCTGTAAGAGTGTCATTGGGCATTTACCTTGCGGGGATCAAAGGCATCGCGAACCGCCTCCCCGATAAAAATTAATAAACTTAAAATAACAGCTATGGAAAAGAACCCGGTTAATCCGAGCCAGGGGGCTTGGATGTTGTTCTTGCCTTGCGTTAAAAGCTCCCCTAAGGATGCCGAGCCAGGAGGAAGACCAAACCCTAAAAAGTCGAGAGATGTTAAAGTAGTGATCGATCCATTTACTATAAATGGTAGGTAGGTAATGGTTGCCACCATGGCATTGGGGAGAATATGACGCCAAATGATACGTAAGGTTGGTACACCTAGGGCTTCTGCAGCACGGACATAATCAAGAGATCGGGTTCGAAAAAATTCTGCGCGAACCACGGCCACGAGATTCATCCAGCTAAAGAGAAGCATAATCCCGAGCAACCACCAAAAGTTTGGCTCAACCATGCTTGAGAGGATAATCAAGAGATAAAGGATAGGAAGACCTGCCCAGATCTCGATGAACCGTTGAAAAATAAGATCCACTTTTCCACCACAGTATCCCTGAATTGCCCCAGCGCTTACCCCAATCAGGGAGGCAAAACCAGCAAGGATCAGCCCAAAAAGGATGGAGATACGACACCCGTAAATAAGCCGAGCTAGAACATCTCTCCCCTGATCATCTGTACCTAATAGATTATCCCAAGATGGCGGCGCTGGCGCAGGTACAGACAAGTCATAATTTACCGTATTAACGCCAAAGGGGATGAGGGGAAAAATCATCCAACCTTTTTCATTGATAAGTTCCTTAACATACGGATCTCGGTAATCGGTTTCTGTCTCAAAATCACCCCCCCACGTGGTCTCAGGATACATTTTGACCAAAGGAAAATAAAATTGACCATCATAATGAATGATGAGCGGTTTATCATTGGCAATCAATTCAGCAAATAAGGTGAGCATGAAAACGGCTAAAAAGAGCCATAAGGAGTAAAAACCACGTTTGTTGGCTTTAAATTGAATCAGGCGCCGTTGCGTTAAAGGTGACATGATCATTATCCTCGAGAAGCAGCTAGATCAATCCGTCGGTCCACCAGCATATAGGTTAGATCTCCTAAGAGATGGAGAACCATACCGATCAAGGTAAAAATATACAAGGTGGCAAACATAACAGGATAATCTCTGGTCATGGCGGATTCAAAGCCTAAAAGCCCTAATCCATCTAAAGAAAACAAGACCTCTATTAAGAGGGAAGACGTGAACAAGATGCCGATGAAAGCAGAGGGGAAACCAGCAATAACAATCAGCATGGCATTTCGGAAAATATGACCATACAAGACACGGCTTTGGCTCAAACCCTTGGCGCGAGCGGTTAACACATATTGTTTGTTAATTTCTTCTAAGAAGGAATTTTTGGTGAGCAAGGTGAGCTTGGCAAATCCGCCTATGACCATGGCAGTAACGGGCAAAACCATATGCCAAAGATAATCTAATATTTTACCAGACCATGATAAGCTCGCCCAATTTTCTGAAACCAGTCCTCTTAAGGGGAAAATCTGGTAAAAACTTCCGCCTGCAAACAGAACAATAAGGAATAAGGCAAACAAGAAGCTCGGGACGGCATAGCCTATAATAATGATTCCACTGGTCCATACATCAAAAGGAGTCCCGTCTCTCGTGGCTTTTAAAATGCCGAGGGGGATGGAAATTAAATATACCAAAATTGTGGTCCAAAGCCCGAGGGAGATCGAGACGGGTAATTTTTCTAAAATCAAACGGATAACAGGCTGATCACGGAAATAACTTTTACCAAAATCAAAGGTGAGAAAATCTCCCATCATTTTAAGGAATCTTTTGTGGGCTGGTTGATCAAAGCCAAATTGCTTTTCCAATTCCTTAATAAACGCAGGATCAATACCTTGAGCACCTCGGTAAACACCACCATCTTGCGATTGATTTTGAAAGGTTGTCATATCAGCTGTGGTACCGCCCAATCGAGCATCCGTATCCATGGATTGACCACGCAGCTTTGATAAGATTTGCTCAATCGGTCCTCCGGGGGCAGCTTGAATGATGGCAAAGTTAATGAGCATAATACCAAAAAGTGTGGGAATCATCAGCAAAAGCCGGCGAATCGTATAATGTATCATCTCTGGTTAACTCTCTTTTGTTTTAGCTGCATCCTCATCGCACCACCAGGTGGTGATATCGACAGGATTATGTTTAGCATCTACTTTTGGTTTGTGAAGCTTTTTCCAATAGGCTACACGTACCACATTACTATGCCATGAAGGGATCATGTAAAAATTCCAGCATAATATACGATCCAGAGCCCTTGAACGGGTTACCAATTGATCATAAGTCTCTGAGACAATTAATAATTCAATTAAATGATCAACAACAGCATTTTTAATGCCTGCATAGTTGTACGAGCCGGGTAGATCCGCTTTTTCTGATCCAAAAAAATCTCGTTGTTCATTGCCAAGAGAATTACTCTGGGGAATGCCCCCATATATCATATCAAAGTCTTTGTTTTCCACACGATGCATGTAAGTTGTGGAATCCACATATCGCACCTTAGGAAAGATCCCCAATTTTTTCAGTTGTTCTATATAGAATAGAATAATTTTTTCCAAGGCTTTATCGGAAATTAAAATTTCAAACTCAAAGGGTTGGCCTTTGACATCAACCAAGAGACCATCTTTAACCTGCCAACCCGCTTCCTTTAGAAGGGTTTTGGCCTTCAAGAGAGACTGGCGGTGCTCCTTCGGTGTCTCACTTATCGGCAGTGTAAAGGGTTGATCCCAATGGGGGGGAAGATTTGAATTATAAGGCTTTAAGATCTCTCGTTCATCGTCCGATATTTTTCCGTGAGCAGCAAAATCAGAGTTTTCGTAAAAACTCAGCGACCGTTTGTAGGCGTTATAGAATAAGTTTTTATTTACCCAAGTGAAATTAAAGGCGAGTGTGAGGGCTTGTCTGACACGAATATTTTGAAAAAGGGGGCGTCGGGTATTGAAGAAGAAGCCGGTGGTTCCTGATGGTATTTGATGTTTAATTTCTTCTTTGGCCACACGTCCTTCTTTTATGGCAGGGAAATCATAGGCTGTCATCCAATTCTTAATGGAGCGCTCTACTCGGAAGTGCACATCCCCTGACTTGAACCCTTCAAATAAAGCATTGGCATCAAGATAATAAATCACTTTAATTTCATTAAAGTTATAGCGACCTTTTTGACTGGGAACGTCTTCGCCCCACCAATTTTCCACTCTTTTTAAAACAAGGGAACGGCCAGCCTTTACTTCTGTTACCTGATAGGGTCCACTGGCGGGTGGGGGAGTGAGATATGTTTCGTTAAAGGGATGCTTTTGAAAATAATGCTTAGGCAATACCGGAATTTGCCCCAAAATAAAGGGAAGTTCACGGTTCTTTGTGTCGTTTAGGTGAAATCTGATGCTATGAGAATCCAGTTTTTCGATGCGGGAGACGTTTTTATAATAAGTGCGATAAAATGGTAAGCCATGATCTCTCAGCGTTTCGAAGCTCCAGATAACGTCATCTGCTGTAATTGGGTGACCATCGCTAAATTTGGCTTTTGGATTTAAATGAAAGGTAATCCAGGACCGATCAGGTGCTAAGTCGACGCTTTCTGCGATCCAGCCATATCCTTCTCCCACGGTATCGTGGGGTTCCTCCAGTAATCGAGCAAAGGTATAATGAATAAGGGCAGGTGGGGTTCCTTTAACAATGAAGGGATTTAATGAATCAAAAGTACCTACATCGCCATAGTTAAGGCGTCCCCTCTTAGGGGCTTTGGGGTTAACATAGTCAAGAAATTGGAAATTAGGGTTGTATTTTAAGGTTCCCCAAACGGCAATGCCATGAGCTCTTGCCCCGTAACACGGCTTGATTAATAATAGGCCTAATAGAGCGCAGGAGACCAAAAACTTAGGAGTCATAGGTTAAGTTCATTCTCATCCTGTAGCGGGTAACGGGGCAGGGGTAGCGCTCAGGCTGCGCAAATAAGCAATTAAATCAGCTCGTTCTTTATCATCTTTAATCCCAACGAAGGACATTTTCGTTCCAGGAGCATATTCTCTTGGCTTGTGAAGGAATTTGTTTAACTCTTCGTAAGTCCATGTGCCACCTTTGCTTTTAAGGCCAGCTGAATACGCAAAGTTATCAGCGCGATGAGCAATTTCTTTGCCAACCACATCCCATAAGTTGGGGCCTGTACCAGTGGGTCCACCTTCTTCAAAGGAATGGCATTGTAAACATTTTTTGGCGACAACTTTACCGTTTTCCACACTAGCCGAGGCTAAAAGAGGTTCTATGGGTTGTAAGACTTTGCTGGTCTCAGCGCCCCCTGAGCTTCCCGATTCCACAGCAATCTCGAGAACATTTTTTTCAATTTTTCGAGGGTGAACCAAGAATTCAGAAAGAAGACTGCCAGTCATAGCAACTAACAGCGCAACGAGAACACTAGCAGCAAATTTATTAAACTCAAAACTGTTCATGGAACCAAAAAGCCATTCGCCATAACTATATCCAATTATAGAGGGAAAATCCGGGAAGATGAATAATTTTTCTAAAAGACCCTCAAAAATTTACAAAGTTTAAGAGGAGGGGCTTTTTTCAGATTGTCATGGAGGGGCAAACGGTTTTATTTAGAAGGGAGAATAGAGAGCTTCGGTTTTAAGAGATTTTTTGGTCATTTAGGGAACGTCTTTCTTGATGCAATCGCGTGGAGCATAGCGACGTGGTCATCGTGGCGTTTCTGGGGTGCTTCGTCCTTTCCGACGCGCACTGACGACAGTGACAAAAATTCTCTTAGAAACCTTTGCTAGAACATAAAATGCAATTTATAGGTGGTCTTTGATGTCTAAAACCTTGATCGTGATTCCCTCCCGCCTTGCTGCAACGCGTCTTCCTCAGAAACCTCTTATATCGATTCGGGGTGAGCCGATGATTGTTCATGTGCTCCGACGGGGATTGGAAGCAGAAATTGGACCAGTGGTGGTGGCCTGTTGTGGGGAAGAAATTGCCAGTGTGGTCAGAAGAGAGGGTGGTCAAGCAGTCATTACTGACCCGGAGCTTCCCTCTGGGTCCGACCGGGTGTTTGCGGCCGTTAAGTCCTTCGATCCTCAAGGTGAGTATCAAACCATCATTAATCTTCAAGGGGATATTCCGTTCATTGCACCTTCAAGTTTACAAGCGGTTTTAAAGCCTTTTGCCAATCAAAGTGTGGATATCACGAGTATTGCAGCCCCTATCCATGATCCTGAAGAAATCCACAACCCGAGTGTGGTTAAGATCGCCATGGCTCTAGCTTCAGGTGCTGAATCGGGGCGAGCTTTGTATTTTTCGCGCAATCCTATTCCCTATCAAGCGCAGCCTTATTACCATCATATTGGCGTCTATGGTTATCGAAGAGCGGCTTTAGAACAGTTTGTGGCGAGCAAACCTACTCCATTAGAAATGCTAGAAAAGTTAGAGCAATTGCGTGCTTTGGAGCTGGGGCTTAGAATTGATGTGCAATTGGTTGAAGAGGTGCCGCACAGTGTCGATACCTCTTCGGATTTAGAAAAATTTAAAGACTAGTTAACGGGTAAAGTATTTTCAAGATAATCGGAACCTTGGGTAACGATTGTATTGCCTAATTTTTCACCAAAATCCTTGGCTATTTTTTCCCACAGATGGTGTTTATGGTGCTTATGATGATGGTGGTGATGGTGGTGTTTACCCCCACCTTCTCCGCCACCTAGCGGGAGGGGAGAAGCAATACTTCCCCCTTCACTCTCCTGAAAGTTTACTTTTTTTTTCCGTCTTCACCGAGATCTTCTGAGGCCTCGCTGCCGGACATAGATTCATGATCCATCTCTGGTTCGGAAACTGCAATGCCTTCCTTTTCAGCCATTTGGCGGACAAGTTCATTGGTCTGTTCAATGGTTTTTTTCGCTACGGCACAAGCTTTGTTACCACCACTTTTGGAGTGGTCGTGATGGTGATGATGTACTTCATAAAGACCCTTATGGGCGTGCTCATGTTGATGTTGTCCTTTGTGACCGTGTTCATGATTTAGATTATGCTTACCCATATGGGCATGCTCATGTTGATGTTGGCCCTTATGATCGTGCTTGTGATCGTGCTTTTGCCCATCTTTATTTTTCTTCCATTTCTTCTTTCCTTTTTTGTCTTTCTTGTGTTTCTTGTCTTTCTTTTCTTTCTTTTCAGAAGCGCCCTCTTTCATGGGCATTTCTTCTTGAGCTGTTTCACTTTCGCTTGCTTTAGAATCCCCTTCAGGCGCGCTTGATTCTTCTTCAGGGGCTTTGGTTTTTTCACTATCTTCCGTACCTTCGTTTGTAATATCTTTGGCGGGTTCTGACTCGTTACCCTCTGCATCTTTAGCTTCTGAAGGTTCAGGGGAAGCTTCATCGCTGCTGCTTTCTGATTCCTCTTTGGTGCCTTCTTCATTGTTTTCTTGTTTCTTACAGACTCCTAAGCTGCTTTCTTCACAATTCTTTGCACAAAGAGAAACCAGGCGCGGAGTGCCGCAAATATCTTGTTCGCAAACAGCTGTACAAATATCTTTTGGCCATTCAGCTTGAGCTGGGCTTGCTTGAAAACCTAAACCGATTAAGCAGCTTGTGATTAGTAAAAATGTATGTCGCATGATTATCTCACCATTATCCATAGTTGAAACTCCTAGAAATTAGGTTAGATTGAAATCATTAATGGATCCTTAAAGCGGGGAAAAAAATTTGCATTCTTTAAAAGTCCTGCTCGAACGCACTTCCCTTCCGTCTCGCATTTTGAAAGGTGGGGAGTTTGTGGCGGACAACCTGGCTTTTGTTTTATGGGTTTATTTTGGGCTTGGAGTGATCATTCGGTATGGTCTTTCTCCCAACATTGGTTGGTTTGACGACGCGGAAGTTGCCCTATCCACAATACAGTGGAGTTGGTTTTATCATCCCAACAATCCACCTTTGTACCATTGGTTGCTTTTAATTTTGTATAAAATCATTGGTGTTCACCCAATTTCACACTTTATCTTAAAAAATTTTTTGATGTCCTTAACCATCTATAGTCTTTTTCGGGCTGGCTTGAGGGTATTTAATGACAACATTATCGCTTTATGCTTGGCACTGTCTCCTTTGCTTATCAAGGATTGGGGGATATGGGGGGCTTTTAAATTTACCCACAGTAATTTGCTTGTGTGTACCATGGCGTTAACCTTTTGGCAGATAACGAGATTCATCGAAAAACCAAACAAAATCAATGCCTTCTGGTTAGGGTGGGTGATGGCGTTAGGGTGTTTAGCTAAATATAACTATGTATTTTTCATCTTTTCCTGTTTAGGGGGCCTTTATCTTATTGACCGCAAAATGATAACGAAAGAGATTGTGTTTCTCTTAATCTTGCCCTCCATGATTTTAGGAGGACTTCATCTTTGGTCAGTTTTTGAGATCCACCAACACTATGACTTAACGGCCTTGGTGGGACGGAAATTTAAGGGAAATGATCATTCCTTTGTTTTGTTTACCCTGTTAAACCAATTGCGCATGGTGATAACCCAACTTGGGGAGCAAACCTTTCCTCTAAATATAGCATTAGGGTTGACTTTGCTCATAACCCATAAGAATTTGAGGCAACCTTTAACACCTATGGGGCGATTTTTCCTGTGGCAACAAATTTTTGCTTTTGTCAGTTTGGTGGGGATGGTTTTAGGTTTTGGGATTACTTCCCAACCCAAACGATATATTCTGCCCTTCATCTTAGGTCTACCATGGGCTGTTTTTGTTTGCATCCCCTCTATTTCTACTTTTAGGCGTACTATCGCTTGCATTTTTCTCTGTTTTGTTGTGGCAAGAGAAATATGGGTTGGTTGGCTTATGGTGTTTTTTTATACCCAACCCTTACTAGAACAAGAAAGTGTGATGTTGCCCCGAGGGGACTATGGTGCTTTGGCACGCCTTATTGATCAAGAAGATAAAACCATTTTGATAACGGAGGATCTTGTAGCTGCAGGTAATTTAAGGTTTTACTTGCCTCATATGACCATTTATAAGCTGGGATATAATGATTTTTGGCTTAAACCCAAAGAGGGAAAAGCGTATAATGAGTCACAAATAGTTTACCTCTGTGCAAAAGAACAATGTTCTGACAAAATAGGTCCCATAATGACCCAAAAGAGTGTTTCTTTACCCCTCAAACAGCAGGAAAAGAAATATAAGCTAATGACCTTAAAGTAAATTAATAAAGGATAACAATGTTTCTCCCATTGATGTTACGACACACCTTACCTCTGGCAGCCCTATTGGCGGTGGCCAGTTGTTCAACCACGGAAGAAGAAATTGCCAGTCAACCGGTAGAAGCTCTCTATAATTCGGCTAAGGATCAATTGGATTCGGGAAACTACACTCGAGCTGCCAAATCTTTTGCTGAAGTGGAAAGGCAACATCCTTACTCTGCTTGGTCGCTTAAAGCCCAATTGCTTTCTGCTTACAGCTATTATGAAGCTAAAAAGTATGATGAAGCCATTGAAGGCTTTAACGTTTTTATTCAGCTTCACCCTGGTCATGAAAATATTCCTTATGCTTATTACATGGTGGGGTTGTGTTACTATGAGCAAATTCCCAGCGTGCAAAGGGATCAAGATGTAACTTTTAAAGCTAAACAAGCTTTTGAAGAAGTCATTCGCCGATTCCCAACCAGTCCTTATGCTCGGGATGCCCAATTTAAGATTGATCTCGTGCTTGACCATATGGCTGGAAAAGAGATGGATGTAGGGCGTTATTATTTGCGTAAAAAAGCCCATTTGGCCGCCATGAACCGATTTAAAAATGTAGTTGAACAATTTCAAACCTCGACCCACACCCCTGAAGCTTTGCACCGCATGGTCGAGTGTTATTTAGCCTTGGGTATGGTGGAAGAGGCGCAAAAGTCAGCAGCGGTTTTAGGCTATAATTACCCAGGAAGTCCTTGGTATGCAGATACCTATAGCTTAGTTATGGCGGCAAAGCCAGCAGCCCAATTACCAGAAAAACAAGCAAATTTGCCGAAAGAAGCACAAAAAACGGAATCAGTTACGGTTAAACCCCCTTTGAGATAGGCTGGTGGCATGCTTCAATCCTTGACCATTCGCGATTTTGTGATCATTGAACGGATGGATTTGTCTTTTACGACTGGATTTTCTGTGTTAACTGGGGAAACAGGTGCTGGCAAATCTATCCTTTTAGATGCTCTTGGGATCGCCCTTGGACGGCGAGCAGAAGCTGGCTTAATTCGCAAAGGTGCCGAGCAAGCAACCATTACGGTAGAGTTTCAGCCCCCTCAAGGTCACCCTGTATGGCACGTTTTAGAAGAGCAAGGCATTGCTCATGAAGGCACCATTATCATCAGGCGGGTTCTTTCAACAACCGGCCGTCATCGCTCATTTATTAATGACCAAGGGGTTAGCCTTAATTTGCTGCGTCAATTGGGCGATGATTTGGTGGAAATTCACGGCCAGCATGATCGGCTTTTGGATACAACAAAGCATCGAGAACTCCTTGATGATTATATGAATAACCCGTCCCTGATTAAGGGAGTGTCGGCATGTTATCGCACCTGGCAACGCCTCAAAGCTGAATGGGATCAAGAGCAAGATCGTTTAGCCCATCTAAAACGAGATGAAGATTTTTTGCGCTTTCAACTCATGGAATTGGAAAAGCTCAACTTGAGGCAAGGAGAAGAAGAGCAGCTTTTACAAGAGCGGCAGCAACTCGCCCATTTAGGCCGTCTCTGGGATGTTTTGCAACAGACCCAACAGCATTTGCAGGGGACTGAGGTGCTCGATGCGGTCCACGCCGCCCTAAGAGTATTGCATCGTGCTCAAATTCAAGATGATCCTGCTGTTACAGCGGCCACTCAAGCTTTAGAGAAAACGGTTAGCGAATTGACCGAAGCAGTGAGTCAATTGGAGGAAATTGGCCTTAAACTTCAAGGGCAACCTCAAAGATTGCAGGAAATTGATGATCGCCTCCATCTTTTGCGCGCAGCCGCCCGTAAGCACAATGTAACTGTCGATCAACTGTCCGACTATTACAGTCGCTTAAAACGAGACTTGGATAATTTAGGCGATTTGGAACAACACTTGGAAGACCTCGCATTAAAAGTAAAACAGGCTAAAGAGGGTTATTATACCAAAGCTCAGGAGCTCTTTTCAGAGCGACAAAAGTATGCCGGTAAGTTGGATGCTGCAGTAATGGCCGAATTGCCCGATTTGCATTTGCCTAATGCACACTTTGCAACTTCTGTAACAGCATTGCCAGAAGAGCAATGGCACGAGAAGGGTATGGATCGAGTCAATTTTATGGTAGCTATGAACAAAGGCCAAGATTTATGCGCTCTCGAGAAAACCGCGTCTGGTGGTGAGTTAGCTCGACTCATGTTATCCTTAAAGGCTGTATTAGCCAGTCAATCCATGGTCTCCACCATTATTTTTGATGAAATTGATATTGGAGTTGGAGGAGCCGTGGCTGCTGCCATTGGTCAACGCTTAAGTCGATTGGCAGACCATGTTCAAGTCTTGTCTATTACCCATTCCCCTCAAGTAGCTGCTGCTGGTGCTCACCACTTTCATGTAACCAAACAAGATTTGGGTCAAAGCGTGGGCACCCAGGTTATCCGCTTGGCATTGGAGGAGAGAGCTGAGGAAATTGCTCGGATGTTATCGGGCAGAGAGATCACCAGTGAAGCTCGAGCGGCTGCCCAAAACTTACTTAAAAGATATGCTTAAATATAACTGAGGCCTGTATGTCAGAATCACTTATCCCTGTGAATCAATTAACGCGTGAGCAAGCCATTGTCGAGTTAAAGCGACTGGCTCATCTCATTGGATATCACGATGAGTTATATTTTCAAAAAGATAAGCCTGAGATTAGTGATGCTGAGTATGATGCCCTGGTTTTGCGCAACCGCCACATTGAGGCGCGTTTTCCCGATTTGAGGCGATCGGACAGCCCGTCTCGAAGGATTGGGGCAGCTCCAGCAAAGGGATTTCGAAAGATCAAACATCGCAATCCCATGCTTTCATTAGAAAATGCTTTTACCGAAGAAGATCTTAAGGATTTTTTTGATCGTGTCCGTCGGTTTTTAAATTTGGATAAGAACACCCCTATTGACGCGGTCGCAGAACCAAAAATTGATGGTTTGTCGGCAGCGCTTCATTATCAAAATGGTCAATTAACATTAGCCGCCACCCGAGGAGATGGTAGTGAGGGCGAAGACGTTACTGAGAATGTCAAAACCATTCGGGATGTGCCGTTAACCTTATCCGGCACGTTTCCGGAGAGTTTGGAAGTGCGGGGTGAAGTCTATATGTGCCGTGAGGATTTCCTGGCCTTAAATCAGCAACGATTGACAGAAGGGGAGCCTGAATTTGCTAACCCACGTAATGCCGCTGCTGGATCTTTGCGTCAATTGGATCCACAAATTACCGCTCGAAGACCTTTACGTTTTTTTGCGTATGCCTTTGATGCTTTATCAGGGGGATCTGTTGTAACCCAAGCCGAACTCATTGAGCAATTGCGCCGATGGGGATTCTCAACTTGTCCTGAAATTACCTTATGTCAATCTGTGGAAGATATGCTTCAGTATTATCAATTTTTGGGTGGAAGACGGGCTGAGCTTCCTTACGATATTGATGGTGTTGTCTACAAAGTCAACAATCTAGCGTTACAAAAACGGTTAGGCAGCGTGGGGCGCACACCGCGCCATTCGGTAGCCCATAAGTTTGCCGCTGAACAAGCCGAGACCATTGTGGAGGAGATTGGTGTTCAAGTAGGTCGCACTGGAGCTCTAACACCTGTGGCCCACCTAAGACCCGTTACTGTTGGTGGGGTTGTAGTCTCCAGAGCAACCTTGCATAATGCTGACGAAATTGAACGCAAAGACATCCGTGTAGGGGATCACGTTATTATTCAGCGGGCTGGCGATGTGATTCCCCAAGTGGTATCGGTTGTCATGGACAAGCGTTTATCGTCCTCACTGCCCTTTGTCTTTCCAGAACAGTGTCCCGCCTGTGGCAGCAAGGTTACTCAAATTCCTGGGGAAGTGGCCCGACGGTGTAGTGAAGGGCTTACATGTCCAGCTCAAGCCGTTGAACGCCTTAAACACTTTGTCTCTCGCACGGCCTTTGACATAGAAGGGTTGGGAGGGCGTCATATTGAAACGTTTTATCAAGATCAACTGATTAAGAATCCTGTCGACATTTTTACGTTACAAAAAAAGGATCAAAATTCCTTGACGCCCCTTCGTTGTCGAGAAGGGTGGGGGGCTCAATCAGCAACCAACTTGTTTGATGCTATTGAAAAACGGCGCACGATACCTTTGAACCGATTTATCTATGCTCTTGGCATTCCCCAAATAGGCGAAGTCACGGCAAAACTGTTGGCTCGACATTATAAATCATACACACAATTTAAGCATCATCTCTTAGCAGCTGCTGAAGGAGAGAGAGAATATCTTGAGGATTTACTCCATTTGGATGGGATTGGTGAAAGTATGGCTGCAGATCTCATTAGCTTTTTCCAGCATTCCCATAACCTGGAGATTTTATCAGGTTTGGAAGAGCAACTGACCATTGAAGACTATGTCTTAGACCAAATAAGCCAATCCCCCATCCAGGGCAAAACCATTGTGTTTACAGGTAGTATGGAGGCTATGAGTCGGGCTGAAGCCAAGGCTGTAGCTGAGCGTTTGGGGGCAAAAGTAGCAGGTTCCGTATCCAAGAAGACTGATATTGTCGTGGTGGGAGCGGATGCCGGTAGCAAAGCTAAGGCAGCCGCAGAGCTGGGAGTCCAAGTCATTGATGAAACTCAATGGGTAATTTTGATAAATTCAGTGAATTCATAAAATTTTTGATATGATCTGTTGGGAAACCAAGAATTTTTGTGTTGGGCAAGGCGCTGGCTAATTGCTCTAGAGCTTTAAGGGTCAGCCCACACTCAGATACATCCAAAAAGATTAAGTTTTTAAGTCGTTTTAGATGTGGAACACTGGCATCTGTTAGGGAATTGCCAGCAACAGAGAGATATTGGAGAGTTGAGACTTGAGATAGGGCCTCAACACCTTTATCACTCAAACCACAACGGTCAGCAGATAATTCCTTTAAGTCCAAAATGAATTGGAAGTCCTTGACGCCTTCATCGCCGAAGAGATTATCCGATATAATGATTTTATTAAGCCAATAGCAATTGCTCAAAAAAGAACCACTGGCCGAAGTCAACATATTGCTTGCTAAATGAATACTGGTCAGGTTTGCTCTCAAAGGTTTAATAAACTCTAATTGATCATTGGTCATTCCAACACCTGATAGACTGAGAGACTGGAGATTTTGCAAATGGGCAAAAATTGTCCATGCTTCAGGAGTAATCTTGCTGAAATTGAGGTCTAGAGTTTGGAGTAATGGGAATTTTGAGAGAACTTCTGCTTGGGGTAGATCCAGGTAAATCCCCCTGATCGTGAGTTCCTTAATGAGAGGGCAAGAGCGGAGTTGATCGAATGTATTTAGCGGTTGAGGTGTGCGCGGATGGGCGTAAAAAGCGATTTTCTCCAAATTAGGATGACGACCTGCTTGGTTTAAATACTCATCACTGCAAGGTATATTAAAAGAAATGAGTTGATTGGGAACTTGATGAAAAGCCTCTTCCACCCAAGGTAAACTTTCCTGGTTAGCACCATAAGCCAAAGAAATAGTGAAAAGATAACTAGCTAGATGTTTGGCGAAAGTCATAATGTAATCCTTTGAAAGTAAATCTCTTTTGACTACATCATTCATGAAAAGTCATTAACGATCAAGTTAAGGATTAAAACTTAACTTTTATTAATAATATTTTATTATTATGGGTGAAGATTTTTAAAAATCCCTTATAAGCCCCTACAAAACGCATCCAAAATTTATTAATTTTGATTGTCAAAAAAATATGACCTCACAACTTCGCAGAATACCTTATGTCAAGATCTAAAATGATGATTGACTACATATTGTGTTATTGACCAAAAAAATTAACAATATGTAGTATGAGGTTATGATGGTTCTGCGGTTGGTGGATGAAAAGGGAATATGGTCAAAAGCCATGGCTACCCCCGTAACTGTAGGTGCGTGTGAGCTCAAATAACCACTGAGGTACCTTGGGAAGGATGAGCCCACAAGACGCACAAGCCAGGAGACCTGCCATCATAATTGATGTTAATTCGGACGGGGTGTGCCGATGGAAACAGCTTGTTCTCGCGTTAAGTGAGCGTTTGCTTCTGTCCAACACTCCTCGCTTCATATGAAGGAGGGGACTTATGACCAATACAGCCTTAAAACGCATAGATTTACCTCTTGAGGTAGACTATAGCCGCACTCAACTTCTCACAGATTTTGGAAAAAAAACCTTAGAAGATCGTTATCTATTGGAGGGCGAAGATTATCAAGACCTGTTTGCCCGTGTTGCCTTAGCTTATGGAGATGATAGAGATCACAGTCAACGGCTCTATGATTACATGTCCAAGTTATGGTTCATGCCTGCTACACCCATTCTCTCCAATGGGGGAACCAAGCGTGGATTACCCATTTCTTGCTTTTTGAACGAATGTGAAGATAGTTTGGATGGCATAGTTGGTCTTTGGCACGAAAATGTGCATTTAGCTGCCCGAGGCGGAGGGATTGGTAGTTATTGGGGTAATTTGCGCTCTATTGGCGAGAAAATTAGCCGTAATGGGCAGACTTCAGGTGTGATTCCCTTTATGAAAGTGATGGATAGCATGACTTTGGCTATCTCACAAGGATCGTTGCGTCGGGGTTCAGCAGCTATTTATTTACCTATTAGTCATCCCGAAATTGAGGAATTTATTGAAATAAGAAAACCGACTGGGGGTGATTATAATCGAAAAACCCTTAACCTCCATCATGGAATCACCATTCCTGATGCCTTTATGCACGCAGTGGAAATGGATCAAGAGTGGGCGCTTACAAGTCCCAAAGATGGCCAAGTGGTTAAAACTGTCTCAGCACGTGCTCTGTGGATCAAACTATTAACAACCCGGATTGAAACTGGTGAACCATATCTCATTTTCATTGATCACGTGAACAAAGCGTTACCTGATCATCATCAGCGTTCAGGACTTACTGTCAAAATGTCCAATCTGTGTAGTGAAATTACCCTGCCCACAGGCAAAGATCGGTGGGGGAAGGAGCGAACGGCAGTTTGTTGTCTGTCTTCTCTTAATTTGGAGACTTATGACGAGTGGTCTAGGGATGATCAGTTTGTAGAAGACGTTTTTCGGTTCCTTGACAACATACTGACTGATTTTATTCAACGCGCTCCCGATGAAATGGCCCGGGCTCGGTATTCGGCCATGCGGGAGCGATCGGTGGGCTTGGGCGTTATGGGTTTTCATTCTTTTTTGCAAGCCAAACGGATCCCTTTTGAAAGTGTCATGGCTAAAGTATGGAATAAGAAAATCTTTTCATACATTCGGGCCCAAGCGGATCGAGCGTCTCAACTTCTAGCGCAAGAGCGGGGAGCTTGTCCGGATGCGCAAGTTTATGGTGTTCAAGAACGGTTTAGTCATAAGTTAGCCATTGCACCGACAGCCACTATATCCATCATTTGTGGGGGAAGTTCGCCTGGCATTGAGCCTATCGCTACCAATGCATACATGCACAAAACCTTATCAGGTTCCACCATGGTGCGTAATAAACACCTGGAGGCACTGTTGGAAGAAAAAGGTATAAATAATGCTGAAACGTGGGCTTCCATTCTTTTTAATGGGGGATCTGTCCAGCATTTAAACGCCTTAAGCGATTTAGAAAAAGACGTTTTCAAAACAGCCTTTGAAATAAATCAATTATGGGTTGTAGAGCATGCAGCAGATCGGACGTCTTATGTGTGCCAATCTCAATCGGTTAATTTGTTTTTGGCAGCTGATATTCACAAGCGAGATCTTCATCAAATTCATTGGCAAGGGTGGAAAAAGGGAATGAAAAGTTTTTATTATGTACGATCTCAGTCGGTGCAGCGGGCAGAAAGTCGGCAAACACCATCGGGAAGTGCTGATTTGGAATGTTTGGCGTGTCAGTAAGGGAGAAAAGAATGTCAGGATTGTTAACGCCTCATCCCGTCTATAAACCTTTTCGTTATCCTTGGGCTTATGAGGCTTGGCTAACCCAGCAAAGAATTCATTGGATTCCTGAAGAGGTTCCTTTATCAGATGACGTCCGGGATTGGCAGCATAAACTGAGTAAAGAGGAACGGAATCTCTTAACGCAAATTTTTCGATTCTTTACCCAATCGGACGTGGAAGTCCAGAATTGCTACATGCAGTATTATGGTCGGATCTTTCAGCCAACAGAAGTAAAAATGATGTTAGCGGCTTTTTCCAATATGGAAACCATTCACATTGCTGCTTACTCTTATCTTCTTGATACAATTGGAATGCCTGAAGTGGAGTATCAAGCGTTTTTGAAATACAAAGAAATGCGGGATAAATGGGATTTTCTCCACTCGTTCCATGGGGAAGAGGCGGAAGACATCGCCACTACCTTAGCTTTGTTTGGTGCTTTTACCGAAGGCCTACAGCTTTTTGCTTCTTTTGCCATTTTGCTCAATTTCCCTCGGTTTAATAAGATGAAAGGTATGGGACAAATTGTCTCCTGGTCTGTGCGAGACGAAACCTTGCATACCTTGTCCATCATCAAACTATTTAAAACATTTATTGAGGAGAATCCTCACGTTTGGACTTCAGATTTTCAAAAAAAGTTGCAAGGTATTTGTGCAACCGTTGTGTATTTAGAGGAAGCTTTCATTGATCGAGCCTTTGAAATGGGCGGGGTAGAAGGATTGTCCGCGGACGATGTGAAAAAATATATTCGCCATATCGCTGACCGCAGACTTGCTCAACTTGCGATCGCCCCTATCTTTGATGCCCAAGAAAACCCGCTACCATGGATGGATGAAATGTTAAGTGCGGTAGAGCACACCAATTTCTTTGAAAACAGAGCGACAGAATATTCACGAGCAGCAACTCAAGGCACTTGGGAAGAGGCTTGGCAATTTTAATATAAAGAGGAGTAAAATAACGGGGAGGGGCATTTGTTTTTCGCCTCTTCCTTCTCGGTTCATTTCTCAGCATTGCGAATATCCTTTCCTGGGATCATCGCTCACTGGATCTTCACCTAGCTTTGTAAATATAAAAAATATTATGCATCCTTATATTCCTATTAGAATGAGAGTTTTTGGTGATAATAGTCAGGTATTTTATAAAACCATTCGGCTTGGTGGAACTTTTGTCTTGTCTTTTGTCAATTCAAAACAAATATTAGCTTTCTGTCGATAAACGAAAAAGGGGGGGAGGAACTCTTTGAGTTTAGGTATTAAAAAAGGGTGCGTTAAACACCCATTTTTTATTATTCGAAGATATTATAAGCCACGTGTTTTAGGTTTTTGGGCTTTTTTTCCAGACTTACCCTTATTATTGGTATTGGTTGTCATCTGAGAAGATTGAAGTTCTTGACGTTTTTGTTCAAGAAAACGTTGCAAGTCTTGAGTGGTATTTTTGCTACCCTCAAGTAACATCTTTTTGATGGTCTTAGTGGTTTTCTTTTCTGATTCCAGGAGTTTTTGCAAGTTGTTTTAATGCCTCAATCGTTTCCGCTCTCTCTTGCTCTTCTTGAGCTCGTTTAACATCACGTTCATAAAGAGCTGAACGAAGTTTAGTTTTTTCTAGTCGCTCTTCTTCTGCACGGGCTCTAATCGCTTCTTCTCTAGCAATCTCTTCTCTCTTTTCCATTATTTTTGCAGCCACCTCAGAAATGTGACGTTCTGTGCTTGAAAGAGACTCTTCAATCCGAGATTTAAGTCGGATCTGATGTGTAGAGTCGGCAAAATGCAAAGCAATTTGATGTAAAATTTTTGAAACTTGAAGCATTTCCGGATGATAAGTAACGAGTTTGCTGCAAACGATATTTCCTGTGAAAACGCTCTCTACCATTCCACTAGGAGCAATGGAGGAGATATGTCGTAACGATTTGGCGCAATTAAAGAGCAATCGAATGCTATTGTTAAAATCTGCACGGTGAGCTTCACTTAAGACATGATCCAATACATCATGAGCACTGAAAGCTGCTTTATCACAAAATTTATCTCTTAAAAACTTATTCGCTATATTTTCATTCTTTTGGGTCTCAGAGAGTGTTTTACCTTCTTCAGCAAGATTATCAACAAAATCAATGGATGAAAATCTTCGATTCGTAGAAATGTGATCCAAGGATATTTCGGTGGGTAGAGCAATCATGTATGCAGGTAATGGAGCCACTGTCATTTCGATAGGCCCTAAGGGTGCCGTGTCTCCAGAAGGAAGAGGTGGAGATGATGATGTGGCTGTCGTTGCATAACCCATGGTAAGGGTGCCTATATCAGCGGCAATGGATAAGGATGAGCTGACAAGCAGGACAGCTATGGTTCTTAAAATTGTGTTATTCATGGGAGTGATCCTCTTATTATCTTTGGGGGAATGTTTTGAGTCGCCCCCTTCTTTGTCCATACGTATTTAGGGATTATGAATGAATATTTCAACAATAGGTATAAAAAATATTTAATGATAAATTGAAGCTTAAGAAAGAGAAGCAATTTATAAAAAGAGGGTGTCTAATATCAGCGCTATAGAGTGATTTTATTAAAGGATGGCTAAGAGCTCATCCTGTATAGACGCAAAAGATGACCTAAATTGGATCATCTTTGCTGAAAAAGAGTTGAGTAGAAAAAAGGAGTAACGCTATCTAAAAGCGATAAGGGTAGTCTTTTTATCCCCTAACCCCTTGATAAAACCCGACGATTTCCTTGTTCCAGTTTTTGATGGGTTGATTGCTATAGGAGGCTAATTTTCCTGAAGTATTAATCAGCTTTAATTGCTCCAACAAACTTAGCATAGCTATTTCAGCGGCTTTCATGTTGCCATCGTCAATTTTTAAGGCGATACCCCAGCCTTCAGCAGGGATAATAGCTGAAAATACACCATCTGCGCCCATTTTGGCCAAGACATTACCATTAGAGACTTCGTTGACATCGGTGCAAAAACGGGCCGTACCAGCAATCAGAAAAGGATGGGTTTGGATGGCAGCCACAACATTCTCAGCAGCTTTTTTCAGTGTAGCCCGTAGCTTTCTGGGGCGGGCTAATTTGGCCATGCCAAGGGCTAAAGCAATCAGAGGCATCCCTAATACGGGTGCTTTACAACCATCAACACCACATGGGCTGTGGTTTGGATCAATTTGGCACACTTCACCGATAATCTGACTAATGTAATATTGAGTGGGATGATCTTTTTGGACATAACCTTGAAGGGGATGGCCTAAGTGTTTAGCGACTGTTAAAAAGCCCATGTGTTTACCGGAGCAAGCATTGTGGGCAGCTGAGGGTTTGTCGCGTTGGCGCACAAGATTTGCGGCTGCTTCTCGGCTGAGTGGGGCATGAATGCCACATTCCAGAGTAGAGAGAGGGATGTCGATCTTTTCCAGCCAATTTTTAACAATACTTACATGGCGTTCTTCCCCATTGTGAGACGAACAGGCTAGAGCAATTTCTTCTCCACATAAATGATATTCTTTGGCGGCCCCAGATTCAATAAGGGCGAGGGCTTGAATGGGTTTAAGGGTAGAGCGGGCATAAATTTGGCGGTGGGTTTCGCCGGCAGCTGCGATCACTTGACCATCAGCATCAACCACAACATAGGAGCCTCGGTAAAAATTCTCTACCATTTCACCCCGTGTTGCTTGAACAAGAATTGGATTGGTCATAAGTATTATTAGCTTCTTTCTAGATTGAGACGAAATTTCTTTTCTTTATATAGGGAGTATTTTTAAGAGTTAAATACTCCATTGAGAGGAAGGTTAGTCTAACTCGCGATGCTCAACCATGACTTGTTCTCCCAGACTTCTGATGTACTTGGCCAAACTTTCAACGATAAATACTGAGCGATGTTGTCCACCTGTACAGCCAACAGCGATGGTTAGATAAGAACGTCCTGAGTGTTTGAATTCTTGTAAGGAAACCTTGAGCATTTCCTTAAGTGAGCCAAAGACAGCAATCCATGATTTATCGCGTTCTATAAATCGAGCTACAGCTTCATCCTTACCTGTCAATTTTTGTAAATGCTCTTCATAGTGGGGATTGCGCAAGAAACGGGCATCAAAAACAATATCGGCATCAGCAGGCAATCCGCGCCGATAGGAAAAGGAGACGAAGCGAATTTGAAGGTGAGTTCTTTTCAGACCAAAGATGTTTTGTAAGACCCGTCCCAGAGTAACGGTATTAATTGCAGACGTGTCAAGGACATGGTCAGCTTGACTAATCAATCCCTGGAGGAGTTCTCTCTCTCGAGTAATTCCCTCACTGAGATTGGTGTTGCTCAACGGGTGACGATGGCGGGTGGCAGAGTATCTCTTAAGGAGAACTTCATTGCTGCACTCTAAAAACAGCAATCGCACCTCATAGCGTAAGCGATATTCGTTAATGGTTTTATAGAGTTTTGAGACATCCAAATCATAGGAGCGAATATCAAAAGCCACAACTAGAGGTAAATCAATTTTGTGGGAGTCTATGGCATCTAATAGTGATTCCATGAGAAAATGGGGCAGGTTGTCGATAGTAGCGTATCCAAGATCCTCAAATACTTTAATAGCAGTTGATCGGCCAGCGCCAGACATGCCTGTTAAAAAAATAATGGTTTTGTTTTCCACGCCAAACTCCTTTACACGTCCCATCATAACAAAATAATTATGAAGATGTAATCAATCCCTGAGACATTCCGTCACGTGGGGATCTTTTCAAGGATAAGTTAAAAAGAGAAGGACATTTTAAAGGAGTCAGTTATGAAAAAATTATTAACAGCCCTTGTGTTAATGCTTGGGACGCCCATTTTAGCTGAAACAACTGTAAGCCCTATTCAAGTTGGACAGCTTAAAATTGATCATTGTTGGATAAGGCCAGGTCAAGCGGGAGGGAATACTGCTGCTTACCTCATGATTAACAATGAAAAATTACAACAAGATAAGCTACTTTCAGCAGAATCTTCAGCAGCACATCACGTGGAGCTTCATAACCATATCCATGAAAATGGAGTGATGAAAATGCGACCTGTACCAAGCGTAGAAATTAAAGATAAGATCACAGAAATGAAGCCTGGTGGTTTGCACATTATGCTCATGAATTTGAAGGGGGATCTCAAAGAAAACGATAAAGTTTCTATGAAATTAACCTTTGAAAAGGCTGGCTCCGTTGATGTGGATTTTGTTGTCAAAAAACCGGCGTAATTTCAAGCTATAAGTTTGAAATACCACAGGAATTTCCCTGTGGTATTTCTCTATTTTTTCTTCTCTAATACTTCTTTAATCATTTCAGCCAAAGCACGAATAGTGTACGGTTTCTTGATAAAGAAGTAGCCTTCTATATATTCTTTGCGTGGATAGCCAGAACACAGAAGGACCTTGAGGTTAGGAGCGAAGTGTTGAGCTTCTTTGGCCAGTTCTGGTCCACTATAAGAGCCAGGCATCACCACATCGGTAAACAGAAGATCGATGGATTTATGGTTTTTTAAAATTGATAAGGCCTGCTCTCCATTGGAAGCCTGTAACACTTGATACCCCATGCTGAGCAAAGACTCTACGGTTACCTCTCTCACATCATCTTCATCTTCAACCACAAGGATGGTGGAGGGATGATTGATCGCATGTGCCTTTAGAGGATTATTCTCCCCCTTAAACGGATCTTCTTGGATTTGAGTGCTTTTAGGGAGATAGAGGACAATGGTGGTTCCGTGCCCAATATCGCTTATAATATCAAGGCCGCCTCGAGATTCGCCGATGAACCCATAAACCATAGATAGACCAAGGCCGCTGCCTTTTCCTACGGCTTTTGTGGTGAAGAAAGGTTCAACCACACGATCTATAATTGCTTCATCTATCCCCTGGCCATTATCTTGGACTGAGATTTTAACATAAGATCCCAGTGGAAGGGTGTGAAAGCGGGTATGGTAAGTCTCATTGAAAGTAACATTCTCCGCTCGAATGGTTATCTTTCCTCGGTTGTTCATGGCATCACGAGCATTGATTATCAAGTTAATGATAGCCGCTTCTAATTGTGAAGAATCCACCTCTACATCCCAAAGATTTTCATCGATTTTCAAAGCGAGCTCTATGGCTTCACCCAATGGACGTTTGAGCAGGATAATACTATTATTCAAGAACTGGGTTAAATTTAGACGAGATGGGCTTAAGGGTTGTTTTCTAGAGAACGATAATAGCCGCTTAATAAGTTCCGAGGCACGCTCTGAAGCTGAAATCGCTGATTTGATTCTCTTTTTATCTACGCTATTTTCGTCCATTTTAAGATCAATGAGTTCCAGATTTCCTTGAATGACCATAAGAATGTTGTTGAAGTCATGGGCAATACCTCCGGTCAGCTGGCCAATTAATTCTAGCTTTTTGGCTTGTTGAAGTCTGGACTCTAGTTCTTTGTAATCGGTGATATCTTGGAGGATGCCAACAATCTCTGTAGGATAATTATCAGTTTTTTCACTCACACGGGCATCGAGCCTAAGGTATCGGTGGTGCTGATCTGACCGAATGAAACGGAAGGATTCAAAGATAGCAGGCTTACCACTTTTGATTTGACGAATCTCACTTTCTAGATGTTGGGCGTCACTGGGATGGATGAGTTCAAAAAATCTTTTAGATGGGGCGATTAGATTTGTTCCATCAAAACCTAAGATTTCTTGAAGTTCATCGGAGACCCAAATGATATCTTCCTTCAAATTCCAAATCCAAACACCAACTCGAGCTATCTTTTGAGAGCGAATCAACAAATCTCGGTATTTTTCTAAATCTCGAGAATAAGAACGGACTAAGAAACTTTTTTTGAAGAAGAAGAACATGAGAAACGAACCAAAAAATCCAAGAATTAGGACAGTACAAGGAAAAATAGTTTGCCAACTCCTAGCCACGTTTTGGCTAGGTTGAGCGGTAATGGTCCAGTCTTGATTGAGGATTTTTGTGTTCACTGTGGCTTTAAGATTAGAAGGGTTAGGAATATCGTTGAAAAAAAGCTGATGGTGGGGGGATGAGACTCGTATGGTATATTCCTCAAGGATTTTGGGTCTGATATGGTTGTAAAAACTTTTTTCAACGTTAATGATCAACCCAATAAGGCCAAAACGATGTGCACCAAAGGATACTTTGGTGACATGGATAAAAATAGAAGGTAAGAGGGTGACAAGGCCAAAGTTCTGAATAGGTTCTTTGGTGCTTTCTATTCTTTTCTTGATGCTGTTTACCAGAGAGGGGATGAGGTGTTCAGGAATTTCAGGTGTGAAAATATGGGTAAATTCATGAAAACGATCATCGATAAAGATTACCCCTTCAACTTCATCGAAAGAGTTAATAACAAGAGTACTTTCATACTTAAGATTACTAATGAGGTGCGTGAGAGAAAGAAGGCGATGTTTTTTCCATCTCTCAGAAAAATGATAAGCTATTTTATCAAACCGATTCATGTTTTGGCCAATTTCAAAGGATATATTAGATAATTCTTGGTTTATATGCCTTTGTTGCGTTTGGAACTCACT
This sequence comes from uncultured Verrucomicrobiales bacterium, assembly GCA_964542195.1. Classification (GTDB taxonomy): domain Bacteria; phylum Pseudomonadota; class Alphaproteobacteria; order Paracaedibacterales; family Paracaedibacteraceae; genus CAZITL01. The sequence continues at coordinate 3,419 of CAZITL010000021.1, read as the reverse complement.
GAGATAAATGAACGCAGCCAAGATAATTGTAGATAAAATTGATTGAATAAAAAGGAGATAAGTCTTCGGTTTTTCTAGATCTATTTTGAGTTTTGTGCTTTGCACGCTCAATAAGATAATCAGTGCTTTTCCTATAAGCAAGAGACCTATAGATGTTACCAAGGCGATCGGAGGTAAATTGGCTATCTGCTGAGCGTAGGAAAAGTCAAGAAAGTATAGCATTAAGGCAATAAAGCCAATCATTATAGTCATCTGACTCGTTACAATTCCAAAAATTAAGTGATTTCTTTTTGGATATTTAGTGGTCATGGAAAGGAGAGAAAGGCTAGAGAAAATAACGCCTGCAAGAGTGAGGGGTGACATAGGTCGTTTAAGTATGGTCTCCTTAGGGCTAGCCACATCAAGCCACACCTGAGACCAATTTATGGGGCTGTGATATATGTAGGGAAGGCTGATACTTAAGCTGAGGATAATAGTGGATAAAGTTACGTACAAAGCCCATTTGGGTCTTTGGTTGTAAATAAATAAAAGGGCTAAGCTGAATAATGTAAAATAACAGCCCGTTACATAAGCAGGGGTAATGGAGTGTTTTACTTGAAGAAGATGGATCAAATTAAAATGCCAGCCTAAAATAATGAATAGGCCTGTTAGGGCAACTACCCCAATTAGGAGAAAAAGAAGGTAGGTGGCCCCTGTGTGCAGAAAACTATCTCGAAAGTAATCATGACGATGGATCCCCTTTATAAATCTTTCCATGCTTGATATTCCTGGTTTTCGAGCCACGCCGTTAGTTCTTCTTTGGGCATGGGCTTGGCGATAAGATATCCTTGAGCAATGTCACACCCTAAATCTCTCAAAACGTTAAGTGATTGTCGGTTTTCAACGCCTTCAGCCACCACTGTCATGCCTAAGTTGTGAGCAAGATTAATCGCTGCATTAACAATTTTTTGAGCGTCCTCATCTTCATGAAGATTCATGATGAATATCTTGTCGATTTTAAGCTCGTTAAAAGGAATGTTGTGAAGGCTGATGAGAGAAGAATAGCCAGTGCCAAAGTCATCAATGGAAAACGAGACCCCTCTAATTCTTAAGCGAGAGATTATATCTTTGGTAATGTTAGGTAAAGCCATAACACCTGTTTCAGTAATCTCAAAAGTAATGGCCGATAAAGGGGTGCCATAGGTTTGTATTTTAGAAGTCAAGATTTGAGGAATATTGGGGTTAACTAAAAAATTAGCTGGAATATTAATGGCTACCGATAAGTCAAATCCCTTCTTTCTCCATTCTTGAATATCTTGAAGAACTTGATCAATGAGCCACTCGGTCAGAGTATCAATAGCATGGGAGTGCTCGGCAATGGGGATAAAAGCATCGGGATAAAGGAGAAGTTCATCATTATAATTCCAGCGGATTAACGCCTCTAGCCCTATAACGTCAAGAGTTGAGATCTTCATTTTAGGTTGGTAGTGTATGGTAAATTGATTTAAATCAATACCTCGATGAATAGATTCACAAGAAATATCCGGGTCGCAGGACCAATAGTTTTCCAAAATATTTTTAAGCTCTCTAATCTTAATCGGTTTTTGTATGGCAGGGAGCATTTTTAGACCGAGCTGCCGGGCAATCGCATCGGAGGCATTAATCAGTCTGCTGTCCAAGCCTGAACACAGGATAATATGGCCTGGGTAATTGATTTCATTAAGATGGTGAAGAATCTCTATGCCATCTGAATCTTCAAGGTGAAGGTCTAAAATGATCAAGTGGGGATTGAAATTGCTGCGGCCTGAAGGGTTGTGTAGTCCTCCGCGCACTGAACGTCAAATCCAGACATAGAAGCGACTTCGCTGATAATATCGCATATTTCACGGTCGTCATCTACAATCAGCAGGCGCTTTTTCATGGATACAGCCTTTTGGTGTATCTTTAATCATTATATAGGATAAGGTAGATAGAATTAGTTAATTTTTCATCTCTAAAAAAAAGATATAAATATGTATTTTAATCAAATTTTATTTGTTATTTAATAAGTAAAGAAAGATTGGTTTTGAGCCGTGGCCTATTTGCAAACTCACGGACAGATAGTTTTAAGTATTAGGGGCTTGAAATAAATGACGGAATGGAGCAGCTTTATTCTCATCTACAATGCGTGCTTCATCGACAAGCATGATGGGCACACCATTAGTTATAGGGTACGCTAATCCGGCTACCTCACTAATCAGCTCATTGCGCTCGCGATCATAAATTAATCGTGATTTAGTCAAAGGGCAAACAAGAATTTCGAGAAGCTTGGGGTCAATGGTTTTCATCATCCCTTAATCCTATCTTAGTGATAAACAATGCGCTCAGAGTGATGATTGGCCAAGCCCATTTCAATGAGTGTTGTAATCACTTGAGACTGTTCTTGCAAAGTTCTTGATTCTAACAAGGCTTGTTTCTCATTGGGCTCGAAAGGACAGACCATCATGAGGGCTGTAATTAACTTTTCATTGGTGGTCCGATCAATCTCTTCCCAATTGGCCTTAATCTCCAATTGTTCAAAGTATAATCCTAATGCTCGTAATAGTCGAGATCGATCAATGGTAATATCGATGCTTTCAATGAGATCTGACTCAAAACCTTCGTAGCTAATGGTTGCAAGGGGGTATTCCAGTGGATGGATATGTTTGTCTAGTAAAGTAAATCGACAAATGCCAGCAAGGGTGACAAATAATTTGTCGTCATCCAGCTCCGCTACATCTTGGATATATCCAAGGGTTCCTGTGGAAAATAATTTTAAATAATTAGGGTCAGAACCATCTTGAGGAGGGTTAGGTTGAACAACCCCGACAAAGCGATTTCCCTTTAATGCTTGGGCAATCATGATAAAGTTACTTTTGTCAACAATAGGAACGGGTAGGCTGCTGCGAGGGAGCAATATGGCCCCATGCAATAAAAGTAAAGGGACTTCTTCAGGAAGTTGGGATGTGGACATATAAGTCGGTTTTGCTATCATTATAAAATTGCTATTATCTTGAGCAAAATTTTTAAATTTACCTATTCTTATTAAGTGCCTTTTTTTCGCTTAAAGTTCAAGAGGATAACGCTTGCGAAAAAAATAACCTCAAAAAGATAAAAAAAATCTTGAAAAAAATTACCGGATGATTATTATCCAAATTACATCAAATACGGTTACAAATCGTAAGCGGGCGTAGCTCAGGGGTAGAGTACAACCTTGCCAAGGTTGGTGTCGAGGGTTCGAATCCCTTCGCCCGCTCCATCATAATATGGTCCATTCTGGAAACATAGGTAACACTTTTTCGGCTCTATCCCAAATAAGGGGGCAAGGGGTCTATCCACAAAGCACTTTAACTCGTAATCGATAATTTTGGCTCTATCCCAAATAAGGGGGCAAGGGGTCTATCCACAAAGCCCTTTAACTC
>CAZITL010000020.1:0-40563 GCA_964542195.1 uncultured Verrucomicrobiales bacterium | reverse complement strand
AGCTCAGATCATCGACACATTCCCTAATATTAGCTCCCTGAACTTAACTGGGTGCTCTAAAATCACCGATACCGGATTAAAGCATCTGGCGGGATTAACCCAGCTGGCCTCCCTGAACTTATTTAAGTGCGATCAAATCACCGATGCCGGATTAGCGCATCTGGCGGGATTAACCCAGCTGGCCTCCCTGAACTTATTTAAGTGCGATCAAATCACCGATGCCGGATTAGCGCATCTGGCGGGATTAACCCAGCTGACCAACCTGAACTTAACTTGGTGCAAAATCACCGATGCCGGATTAGCAAATCTGGCGGGATTAACCCAGCTGACCTCTCTGAACTTATATGGGTGCAATCAAATCACCGATACCGGATTAAAGCATCTGACGGGATTAACCCAGCTGACCTCCCTGGACTTGGGATGGTGCCGTCAATTCACCGATGCTGGATTAGCGCATCTGGCGGGATTAACCCAGCTGACCAACCTGAACTTAACTGGGTGCTCTAAAATCACGCCACAGGGTAAACGCTCTCTCAAGAAGGCACTCCCCATGGTGAGAATCTTTGGTTAACATCTGATCAAAAGGTTTGAGGCCCCTTTCAAGGGCGGGGAAATTCAAAGACAGTTGGAGATAGGGAAGGATCATCCTGAACGGCTTCTTTTGAATCCTGATCAATCCTGCCCTTAACCTTCTCTTAATCCACGGAACAAGTTTTAGGAAAATTTGAAAAAAAGTTTGAAAAAAGTTCGCAGCCACTGGGCGAGAGAAAATAGTTTATACTGGATATGTCTTTTGGTAACGATCAACTCAGAATTAAAAAAGAATATGGCAATAATTAGGCTTATGGCGATGATATCTTAAAATCAATTATCTCTCAAAAATTTTTCACGAGGAGGACCTCTGCCTATTTATCGTCATTTCATTGACCCCTTTTTAGGGAAAGTGTACCCTATGTTTCAGGATTATTTTGCAACGCATCTCTCAGGAAGCACATAACACATGGATTCGATAACACAAGCTGTTCTCGGGGCAGCTGTAGGTCAAGCGGGTTTTCACAAATCACTTGGACGCAAGGCCCTCCTGTGGGGAGCCCTTATCGGTATGGCGCCTGATTTGGATGTTCTGATTCGCTCTCCTTCTGATCCCTTTTTAAATCTGATTCATCATCGAGGCGTTACCCATTCGCTATGGTTTGGACCTGTTTTTGGTCCTGTAATTGGCTATGCACTTTGGCGCTTTTATAGCAAGATCCACCCCTTGAGCAGTTGGGTTGGCCTTGGCATATGGGCTCTTTTAACCCACCCTCTACTTGACGTCTTTACCGTGTATGGTACCCAACTTCTTGCCCCCTTTTCTTCTCATCGTTTCTCCTTTTCAGGCGTCTCGGTGATTGACCCCATTTACACAGGAATCTTAAGTCTTTGTCTCGTCTTCGGTGTGATTAAATGGCGGCAAAAGTATCTTGCTTCCATGATGGCATATGGCGGGTTATTGATAACCAGTGGTTACTTGTTTTGGGGTGTCCAGCAAAATGATACTGCTCTTTTACTGGCCGAAAAACAACTCCAGGAAGCACACGTTAAACCAAGTCAAATTCGAGCTTATACCACGCTATTTCAGCTTTTTTTACGCCGCATTGTAGCACACGTCGACAATCAAGTTTGGATCGGTTTTATCTCCACGTGGAAACCAGAGACTATTATTTGGAAGAAAGTTGACCAACCTTCCACCTCTCTGTCCCGCCCCCTTGAAGAAACCCGTGAAGGAAAACTGATGGAATGGTTTACCTCCCATGAGTACACCTACGCTCTTTCCCCTCAGGAACAAGGGCACCTTTTGGAAATGTATGACAGTCGCTTTGGCCTTCCGGGCTCTACCCTTTTGGGGATTTGGGGAATTCAAGCACCTCTGGATTCTCAAGGGCAATTGACGGGAAAAGTGGAAAAGCTTAATAAAGGAATCAGAGCTAGCTTTGACGATATTAAAGTTATTTTCAAAGCAACATTTCATCATTCTGATCTGATTTGGAATTTAAAATAAAACAAGGAACACCCATTATGGAAGGACAAAGAAACGGATTTGGTGCTCATCTAGGCTTAGGTATTGCCTTAGCTCTGGGCATCTTAGGATCGAGCATTTATTTAGGGTCTACGTTTACAAAGCTAAAAAATGTCGACAAAACTATTGAAGTTAAAGGATACGCTGAGCAACGCATTACCTCCGATATTGCTGTATGGTCAGGGGATTTGGTTGCTCGTGACGTCAATTTTGCTCAAGCCTTTGCCAAATTAGAACAAAACAAAAAGCGTATTTATGGCTTTTTTGAAGCAGAAGATATTAAAGGCGATGCCATTACCTTATCACCAGTCACAAAAGAATATGTTTATCAGCTCAATGACAAAGGTGAGCGAACCAATAGCATTGAAAGTGTAATTGTCCGCCAAAATTTCAGCATTACCTCCCAAGATGTTCAGAAAATAGCAAACCTCTCCACTAAGATTGATATGGTAAATGCGGAAGGAGTCGAATTCGAATCCTACCGCCCTCATTTTTACTATTCCAGTGAAAAGTTGGATAAGATTAAATTAGAGCTTTTGGGAGCAGCCACGAAAAGTGCACAAGATCGTGCCCAACAAATCGCCAGCAATAGCCACAGTGGCGTTGGAAAGTTAGTCAATGCCCGCCAAGGTATTTTCCAAGTTACAGCAGAAAATTCGACAGATCTTTCCGATATTGGTGTATATGACACCTCAACCATCGATAAAGTAGTGAAAATTGTTGTGACCCTGTCCTACGTGATTGAATAATAGGCGAAAATAAACTAGATATTAAAGACCACCTCCCATAAAGTGAGGTGGTTATTTGATTCAAGATGGGGATATTATGACGTTAACCTCACCAATTCTAGTCACTGGTTGTGCAGGGTTCATCGGGATGCATACCTGTAAAGCCCTATTATCTCTAGGTCTGTCGGTCATTGGTGTGGACAATTTAAATGACTATTACGACTTGCAGTTAAAACAAGATCGCCTTGACCAATTGAAAACCTTTAAAAACTTCACATTTTATCATGTTGATATTGCCGATCGACAAGCCATGACTGAAATTTGGCAAAGTCATCGCCCCAAATATGTCGTTAATTTAGCTGCACAAGCAGGGGTCAGGTATTCCATTACCAACCCCTTTTCTTATCTCAATAGCAATATTGTGGGGTTTCTCAATATATTAGAACTTTGCCGTCATGAGCCAGACTTTAAACATCTGGTTTATGCAAGTACCTCTTCCATCTATGGTAACAATAAGGAAATCCCGTTTACTGAAGATCAGATGGCCGTTATGCCCATCTCCTTATATGCAGCAACCAAGGGTAGTAATGAGCTTATGGCTCAGTCCTATTACTATCTTTATGATTTACCTGTAACCGGATTGCGTTTTTTCACTGTTTATGGACCATGGGGACGTCCCGACATGGCATACTTTAAATTTGCTCAAGCCATAACCCGTGGACAGCCGATAGATGTTTACAATCACGGGGAGATGAAACGAGACTTTACCTATGTTGATGATATCATCCAAGGGATTGTTAGTGCTCTTCAATCACCTCAAGCGATCTGCAAAGATCAACGACATCCAATCTTCAATTTAGGTAACAACAAATCAGAAAACCTCCTTGATTTCATCACCCTTCTTGAAGATGCTTTAGGCCAAAAGGCTCATAAAAACTTCTTGCCTCTCCAGCCTGGGGATGTCAAAGAAACTTACGCTCATATCGGTCAAGCCCAAAAAGCCTTGAATTATCAACCAACGATAACCATCGATGTCGGTATCCCGAAATTTGTCGATTGGTTTTTATCGTATTTTCAGATAAAAAAAATCCACGTAGCCTAACAAAAAGGATTTCAAAAGTGACTTTTGCTTTCATCTTTCCCGGTCAGGGGTCTCAGGTTATTGGTATGGGGCGCGAATTTTACCAAAGCTTCAATACCGCTCGGGAAGTTTTCTCAGAGGTTAATGAAGCCTTACAACAAAATTTAACGAAACTCATTTTTGAAGGGAATCCTGACGACCTGACCTTAACAGAAAACGCACAACCTGCTTTAATGGCGGTTAGTATGGCGATTGTTCGCACCATTGAACATCAAATGGGGTATTCCATTGATCGTGTCGTAAAGGTCGTCGCTGGTCACTCTTTAGGTGAATACACCGCCCACTGTGCTGCCCGAACTTTCTCTTTAACAGATACAGCAAGATTACTGAAATTACGAGGCCAAGCGATGCAACAAGCTGTTCCCGTGGGCCAAGGCGCCATGGCTGCTGTATTAGGCTTGGAAATTGATCAAGTGGAAGAACTAGCCCAGGATGCAACTCAAGGGGAAGTTTGCGTGGTGGCTAATGACAACTCTCCTGGTCAAGTGGTGATCAGTGGTCATAAAGGTGCTGTAGATCGCGCCATTGCCCTTGCCGGTGAACGAGGTGCTAAAAGAGCTTTGCCCTTAGCGGTCAGTGCCCCTTTTCATAGTCCTTTGATGAAACCAGCAGCGCAAGTCATGGCTGAGGCCCTTAATAATACCTCTAAAAACCAACCGACGGTTCCCGTTTTGGCCAATGTCACAACTCAGCTTACAGACAATGCTGAGGAAGCCAGTGCGTTACTGGTGGAGCAAGTAACAGGAAGGGTTCGTTGGCGTGAATCTATGGCGAATCTTCGCCATTTGGGCGTTCAACAAGTCATTGAAGTCGGCGCAGGTAAGGTTTTGACAGGTCTGATGAAGCGGATTGATCCTGAAATTCATACCTCTGCCATTAACACCCCACAAGAGATGGACAGCTTTTTAAAAAATCTCGTTTAACATTCATAAAAAGGAATCCCTATGTTTAATTTAACAGGTAAAGTAGCTCTTGTAACTGGCGCTACTGGCGGCATTGGAAGTGCTGTCGCTCGAAGACTTTATGAACAAGGAGCAACCGTCGCGCTATCGGGAACCCGGGCTGAGGTTCTTGAAAATCTAGCAAAAGATCTTGGAGAGAGAGCTCATACGTTTCCATGCAATCTAGCCGACAAAGAATCTGTTGATCAATTGATTCCAAATGTGGAAGAGAAACTAGGGCATCTGGATATTCTGGTCAACAATGCTGGTATTACCCGAGATACATTAGCCATGCGTATGAAAGACGAAGACTGGGAAGCCGTACTCAATGTAAATCTCACTTCCGTTTTTCGGTTATCCAGAGCCGCCATTAAAGGTATGATCAAACGCCGTTATGGCCGAATTATCAATATCTCATCCGTGGTTGGATTTACAGGCAATCCAGGACAATGTAACTATACCGCAGCAAAAGCAGGTATTATTGGGATGTCAAAATCTCTTGCACTGGAGTTGGCTGCTCGAGGTATTACTATTAACAGTATTGCTCCAGGTTTTATTGAATCAGCCATGACTAAAGACTTAACAGACGCTCAAAAAGAGAGTATTTTAAGCAAAATCCCCATGGGGCGCATGGGTAGTCCTGATGACATTGCCTTTGGTGCGGTATATTTAGCATCAGAGCAAGCTAGTTATATGACAGGCCAAACCTTACATATCAATGGTGGTATGGCCATGTACTAAAGATTCGTCATTCCTAAAAAAACCAAGGATTGGCGATAGTCTCTATTAAGTTTTTGATAGAAAGCTTGTCTTTTTCTCAAAATCAGGGTATTTAGGGACGAGAAAATTAACAAAACCTTTAAGAGGATAAAATGAGCAACGTTGCAGATCGCGTTAAAGAAATTGTTGTTGAACATCTTGGTGTAGATACAGCTAAGGTTACAGAAAATGCTAGCTTCGTCGATGATCTAGGTGCAGACAGCTTGGATACTGTTGAGCTTGTTATGAAGTTCGAAGAAGAATTTGGTTGCGAGATTCCTGATGATGCAGCAAGCAAAATCATGACCATCAAAGATGCAATTTCTTACATTGAAGCAAACGCTCAGTAAGGTGTAATTTCCCTCAACACAGTAAAGTCTCAAGATGAGACTTACTCCGTTGAGGTTTTTTTATTTGAATCTTCAGGGTAAAGGAACAAATATGCGGCGTGTTGTTATCACAGGTATAGGACTCACCACACCTTTAGGCGATGGGGTAAAAGCCACATGGGATAACTTAATTGCAGGTAAATCTGGCATTAGAACCATTGATCGGTTCGATGTTTCTGATCTATCTGCCAAAATTGCAGGCCTTGTCCCCTACGGAGATGTAAGTGAAAAAGCCCAAGGGCTTTTTAACCCAAATTTATATATGGAACCCAAAGATCAACGCAAAGTTGATACTTTTATTATTTATGGAATGGCAGCAGCCATCCAGGCGGTTGAAGATTCAGGCTGGATGCCCAGTGATGAGGAATCTCTGGAGCGAACAGGTGTTATGATTGGCTCCGGCATTGGCGGCCTTCCAGAAATTTATGAGACATCTAAAACCCTATTGGAATCTGGCCCTCGTCGGGTTAGCCCCTTTTTCATCCCTGCGTCTTTAATTAATCTGGTCTCTGGCCAGGTTTCTATCCGTTACGGTTTTAAAGGCCCGAACCATGCTGTTGTAACAGCTTGTGCCACAGGCGCTCATGCTATTGGTGATGCAGCACGTATGATTATGCTCAATGATGCCGATGTCATGGTTGCAGGCGGTGCTGAAGCTGCCGTATGTCGCATTGGTGTCGCTGGATTTGCCTCGGCTCGTGCTTTGTCTACAAAGTATAATGACACACCAGAAAAAGCTTCCAGGCCCTGGGACGAAGGTCGTGATGGCTTTGTCATGGGCGAAGGCGCAGGCATTGTTGTTTTGGAAGAATATGAACATGCAAAGAAACGAGGCGCGAAAATTTACGCCGAAGTTATTGGCTATGGTATGTCAGGTGATGCCCATCACGTAACAGCTCCTGCTGAAGATGGAAATGGCGGCTATCGTGCGATGCGCAATGCCTTAAGAAGTGCCAACATTAATCCCGAAGATATTGATTACATCAATGCTCATGGCACCTCTACCCCCTTAGGTGATGCCATTGAGGTAAAAGCTGTCAAACGCTTACTGGGAGATCACGCCTATAAAACGTGTATGTCATCCACCAAATCAGCTATAGGCCATTTATTGGGAGCCGCTGGAAGTGTGGAGGCTATCTTCTGTGCATTGGCAATGGGTGACCAAGTAGCCCCTCCCACTCTCAATCTTGAAAACCCATCTGAAGGATGCGATTTGAATTTTGTGCCCGTACAGGCACAATCACGGAAAATCAAGGTAGCTGTATCCAATTCCTTTGGATTTGGTGGGACAAACGCATCCCTTGTACTAAAATCAATTTAATGACTAAAATTTGTTTATGGAGAATATTGGAATGTCTTTAGAAAGAACGTTGTCAATTATTAAGCCTGATGCGACACGTCGCAATTTAACAGGTGAAATCAATGCGAAGATCGAAAAGAAAGGTTTGAGAATCATTGCTCAAAAAAGGATTTTCTTGACACGCAAGCAAGCTGAACAATTTTATGCTGTTCACGCTGAACGCTCTTTCTTTAATGATTTAGTTGAATTTATGATTTCAGGTCCTGTCGTGGTTCAAGTCCTTGAAGGTGAAAATGCTGTTGCTGTTTACCGGGATGTAATGGGCGCCACAAATCCAGCTAATGCTGCTGAAGGAACCATCCGTCGTGATTTTGCTGAATCTATTGAAGCCAATTCCGTCCATGGATCAGACTCCTTAGAAAATGCAGCCAATGAAATTAAATTTTTCTTCAGCGACATTGAGATCGTTGGGTAAATCAACTTCATCTCAACCTCAGTGCAGATGGTATCACCACCATCTGCCCAACTTATTTACTTTCCTTCGTCTATTGTCCGTCCCTGTCATCTTTTATCTGATCATCACCCACCTTTATTTAGAGGCCTTTTGTGTTTTTGCTTTTGCCGGAATCAGTGATTGGGCCGATGGTTATTTAGCGCGCAAGTGGCAAGTTGAGTCAACCTTTGGACGCCTTTTTGATCCCATTGCCGACAAAGCCTTGATGGTGATCTGCTTTGTGGTTTTGGGGATAAAGGAAGCACTGCCCTTCTGGCTGGTCCTTTTAACGGTGGGACGTGATTTGACCATTATTATGGCTGGACTCTATACGTTCATTCGTCAATTGCAAATTCAGTTTCACCCCATACTTGTCAGCAAACTGAATACCTTCCTCCAAATTTTACTGATAGGGACAACGCTTATTTATTACTCCACCTTTGCCCTCACTGTCCTTTGGGAAGACTATTTTTTACTCTATCGGGGGATTCACTATCTTTACTTAGGATTAATTGTTGGATGTGCTACAACCACCCTTTGGTCTTGGTGGCGTTATGGAGTATACTTTTATCAAGAACTTAAAAGTCAGATTAAGGGCGATCAACATTCATGACTCAGAAAAATTGGTTTTGGGTGTCCATACTATTAAGCGCAGCTGTACTTTATGCTTTATCCAGCTTAAGCGCTATTTTACTTCCTTTTCTCCTAGGAGCTATTGGAGCCTATGGCCTTAGCGGTTTGGTGGACCGATTAGAGCATCTGAATATTAGTCGTGGCATATCGAGTGCTTTGATCATTCTCGCAGTTATTTTTGCCCTTATTTTGCTCATGATGGTATTTATCCCATTTTTACAAAATCAATTATTTAGTTTAGCCTCACAAGTCCCTTCCTTGGTTGAAGAGTGGTATATGGATTTAAAGCCGCTCCTTGAAAAAAGCGCGAAAGAGCTTGGAACACCTGATCCCAGTGAAATCAAAGCGCAGGTGACCAGTCATATAGGCGATATCATGACTCTATCTATTCGCTTATTCACCAACATATTTACCAACAGTATGGTTTTAGCCAATATGCTATCGCTTTTGCTCTTAACCCCTGTCATTATGTTCTATTTATTGAAGGACTGGCCAAATCTTATAAATTCGATTGATCGACATATCCCCTTGTCCCATCAGGCAATGATTCGTCATCATGCAAAAACCATGGATACAATGCTTTCAGCTTATGCTAAAGGGCAAGGTCTCGTCTGCTTGATTTTAATGGTTCTCTATTCATGCTCCTTATGGGCTGTTGGTTTAGAGCAAGGTGTTTTTATTGGTGTTATTACCGGCTTTATGTCCTTTATTCCTTATGTTGGTACGATATCAGGTCTTTTAACAAGCATAGCCGTAACCTTAGCTAATGCTTTAGGGTGGGGAATGCTAATCAAGGTTATTATAATCTTCATTATTATTGGGGTTATTGAAGGTAATTTTCTTTCTCCACGCTTTATAGGCGAACGTATCGGCCTTCACCCTGTGTGGATTATTTTTTCTCTTTTAGCTGGTGCATCCTGGTTTGGCTTTTTAGGCGTGCTTGTGGCGTTGCCGAGCGCAGCAATTCTTGGGGTACTTGTGCGGATCTTCCTGGAATGGTATCGTACGTCAAAGTTTTATTTAGGACACGGTAGAGAGTCATGCCCCACCCTCAACAACTTGTCTTAACTTTACCTTTATCAACGCCTAAGGTCCAAGATGAATTTATATGCTCAACCATGAACTGGCATGCCTATCAATGGATTGAGCGTTGGCCAGATTGGCCTATGAGAAACTTAGCTATTTATGGTGAAAAAGGGTGTGGAAAAACTCATTTAGCCCAACGCTGGGCTGAGAAAAGTCATGCGCTTTGGGTTACGCCCGACATGACCAAAACTCAACCTCCTTACATTTTAGCACAAGGCTGCAAACACTGTGTGATTGATGATTACGATCAAATTCAGGATGAAAATTGGTTATTTCACTTCTATAATCTTATGCAGGAACAAGAAAGCCAGATCCTTTTTTGTGGTCTTAATGCCCCAGGACACACCTTATTTTGCTTACCCGATCTCAGCTCACGATTACGCAGTGTGTTAGCTGTTGAAATGGGGGCTCCTGATGAAAACACAATTAAAACCCTGTTAAAAAAACTCTTACTTCGCCGAGGGCTAGATCTGGCAGATGATTTAGCTGAATATTTGATTCGCCGAATGGAGAGATCGTATGGAGCCATTCACCATTTGGTTCACAAACTTGATGAGTTAAGTCTTGTATTACAACGCCCAATTACCTTAAGCCTTATTAAAGAATTGGACCTTCCTCAATAAGCTCTTTATTACTTTATTCATGCACGATTGGGTGTAATCAAAAAAAAACTACCCAATTTTCTTTGATTTTACTAATATTTATCTACTTTATGAAAACACCAACTCTGAATCTGGTCAAAGCTCAGCTATCTTGAGGATCTCCATGAAAAGTCAACGGAATACAAAAAAATCCTTTTTACCATTATTTTTGCCCTAGGCGTGGTTCTTTATGGTGCTTATTCTTATATTCTTGCCGATGCCTTCCGGGTGAAAAGATTCCGATCCACTCACAATATAACAATTTCAAAGGAAGAAGATGTCAACCTAGCAGGTCTTGAAGATCTTCGTATTTCTGGAAGTAACAGACCAGTTTTTTCTGATTTAAAGGATAAATTAAAACACGTGAAGGGTAAAATTTACCTTGTTGATTTAACGGGTGGTGAACAAATCTATTACAAAGGTATCTATCCCCTTGAGTTTCTTGGGCGCTCAGAGCGAAACCAAAAACATTTTATTAATAAACTTCGTCGGTTTCTCGTCAATGGTTTTGCCCCCTTCAAAGAAGAGGATTTTGTGAGTGAATCCGTACTCGCTCATCAACATGGATTTGAATATATTCAACTGTACAACCATAGAGGCTATACACCCGAAGATCAGTTGGTGGATAAGATTATAAAGATTATTAACTCTGTAGAACCTGATGATTGGATCCATTTTCATTGCAGTGCTGGACGAGGCCGGACCACCATGGCTATGGTTTTGACCGATATTATCAAGAATGGTAAGAAAGTTCCTGTGGATCATATCGTTCGACGTGCCCATCTTATGGGCGGTGAAAATTTATTTAATACCGAAGTGTGGGCAAATGGAACATACACCAAAGAAACCCTTGAACGTCGAAAACATCGAATTATTGAGTTTCACGAGTACGTCAATGACCCTGAAGGTTATGGCAAAAGAGATTGGGTTGAGTGGTGTCACCTCAACAACAAAGGAGATGTCGGCGATAAGAACTCACGCCCTAAGGCCGCTTAAATTCGCAAAAGATTACCCCTCTATATAAATCCTCTCGTTATCTTTAGACTCCAGCTGTTGCAGAGCTGGAGCACTTTACATTTAATCTAATCTTAACTCTTTTTTCTGATACTCAAGGATAGATTGAAGGACATTAAGAGATGTACCATGAGAAAGTATCTTATCCTCGCTCTTTTATCGACCACAGTTCATGGCATGGATTCAAGAGAACCTCTAAGAGATAAAGAGCATAAAATCATAGAGGATAAGGATGAACTGTCCGACTTTGAAATCATTGATAGTGAATTAAAAGACTCAAAAGCTGTATTCTCATCATTAACAGAACACAATCAAAAAATGTCGATGAAAATCAAGTCCAATCTCATTGTCAAAGGCTACGACCTACTTCAACAAATACGAGAAGGTGAAACCTTAACTCGAATTGACCATAAAATTGAATTTTTCCCAAATGCAGGGTGTGACTATGTAGAAGGTGTACAAAACTGGACACATAAAGGCCCCAATATGAAAAGTGTATGGAACGTTTGTACTTCATATTTCCAAAAACCTGAGGATATAGACAAGAAAAAACAAAAGACAGAAGAAAGACGAGCCATGTTAGAAAGCCTTATTGCTGTTGTCTGGGCAATCTCAGACCATGCATTTAAGATAGGGCAAGGATTTTCCAGCGGCTCCTTTAGCATTATTGATAATGAGGGTCATTTATTTAACTTTTTTGCCCAATATGCTTTATGGGTTAATGAAGTCCCAGATCTAAAAGATCTTCCTTACGGCTCACTTAACCCGGTTAATCCTTATGGTAACCCCTTTGCCTACAACCGTGATCCCCAAACACCCCTGATGGGAAGTTCCTCTCACTATAAACAAACGACCATTCATCAGCTTGGCATTGATGCTCGCTTTGAAAGCAATGCTTTAACCATATCAGCTTTTCCCTACAGAGGCTCCCATATTATTGTTGGTCGGGTCAAGACCCAAACAGGGTTAGATAAAACCATGATCAAGTATGAGTCTCATGGGTTGGGTGATGTAAGCTCTTGGTTAAGCCACGGGGTGGAATTTATTAAATCCCAACATGATCGGGAGAATAAGCGAAGCGAAAAGGACATTCCAATTAAAATCAAGAATGCTTTTTCAAATATCATCTCTAATATCGCATTTTCTAACCTGCAAGAATCTAATATTGAGGTGGTCAATCAAATGATTCAAGAAGGTAAAGCACTTGCCTCTGATGAGATCCTAAAGAAATATGATTTATCCTCATGGATAGCTTTTGCTCTGCACGTTAAGAATGAACAGGAGGAGATTGTTGAGAATGCCGTCAATACTTTTCTGCAAATCGTCGAGGAGACTTATCATGACGGTCTATTCTCTGACAATCCTACAAAAGCCTTTTACCGCACAGGCAATGAAGTGGTTCTTGATTTAAGAGAAATTGTATCTAATGATCAATGATACAATATTCTAGAGCCTTTCCTTGAATTTTAGTGAGTAAGTTCCTATTTTTTGCTTAACGACTCAAGGAAAGTTTAATACCATGGCAAAGTTCATTCTCGCTTTTATAGCTATAATTTCTTTAGGACAAGCCAAAGAAGCACCAAACCATGTATTTGATAATCAACGCCTTATTTCGCTTAAGCAAGCGCTCAATTATTCAGAATCTCAGTGTAACGCCCCTAAAGATATAACCACCTGTGATGATTTGCCTAATCTTGCAGATGCTGATCCTCTCGTATGTAAGTCTAATCGAGAAATTATTCTACCTTCAGAGATTTTAGCCCACACATTATCTTTTTTGAATGAGCCAAATGACTTACTAACCTTGAGTTTAGTGTGTAAATCTTGGAATATTTACTTTCACAACAATTTAAAGAACCAGTGCTTGGTTCTCAATGATAAATCTATTGCAAATATTCCCACTCCCTTATTAGAAACCATTGGAGGACTGTTCTTTAATTTATCGACTCCGAATTATCAAGCACTGAGTGATATTTTGAATCAAACAAAGAATTTGCGTTATTTAGCATTACGATTCAGTGGTATTTCAAAAGGATATTTTAAGACTTATCCCCCTGAGGATGACTCAGAATTTACCTCTTTTAATCAAGCAATTAATAAACTAGCCAAGCTTCAATACTTTGATTTATTCAAAAGTAATATAAAAATTTTTGATCTAAATCCCCATAAATGGTCTTTCACGAATGAGCTTCGCCTGCTTAATTTTGGCTATAACGATGTTGCAAAAAAGGGTCAAACATGCACGTCTTTCTTAGATGCTATGATAAAAATTGAGGTCATTAGTTTGCAAGGCATCTCTTGTCTGACTACAGAACCCGTTGAATTTGCTTTAAAATTAATTGCTTCGGCCCAAGACTCAAAGCCGACGATAAAATTCATGAATTTAAATGGAACGAAAGTATCGCGTGAGAACGTTGAAAAATTAAGGGCACATGAGATTCAAATATTCTTTGCGCCCTATCAAGCAGATGCCAGACAAGAAATGAACAATTTATTCCACCTTGTTACAGCGTTAAAAGGTGCTAAACTCTCATTTTAAAAAAACACTTAGGGAAGAATCAGTCGCTCAAAGGTTAAATATTGAGGCTTTATGTTATCCCAGGGATAGCCATTATACGAATAGATGGTCACGCCAGCAGGAGGGATGCTCCCATGGGCAGGCTGGCTATGGGCAATCAAAACTTCATTGAGAAATTGACTGATGCCGGGATTGTGGCCAATAACCAAGATCGATTGATGATCTTCTGATATTAATGAAAGTTCCTCAGATATGGTTGCAGGTGAACAATGATAAAGCTCATCTAAAAACCGAATCTCTGCATTATGATAAATCATATTTTGGATTCCTTCCAACGTTTGCCGTGTTCGCACTGAGCTCGAACAAAGCACTAAGGAAACCCCATCAAAAAGTCCTAGTAATTTAATTTGCAAACGCTCGAGCTCACCTTTTCCCTGAAAAGACAAACCCCGCATTTTATCGACAACAGCGCTGGAGTGTGACTCCGCAGTTGCATGACGCATTAAATACAGTTGTTTCATTTTTTTAACAATAATTCGTTAACCATCATGAAGATAAACTGAATATAGAAAAAAACTCAAGAACTTTACTAAAATGGTTCAGATTACTGTGGCAAAGTCATTAAAAAATAAGAATCTCTATATTAACCGAGAACAATCATGGTTGTCATTTAATGAAAGGGTTTTGCAAGCAGCAAAAAAAATTCATTATCCGCTTTTAGAACGAGTGAGATTTCTTGCCATTGCTGCCAATAATCTTGACGAATTTTATATGGTGCGATTAGCCAAGCTTTATCAGCAAGTGAACGATCATGATGATGAATTGTCCATAGATGGGTTAACAGCAGAGGAACAACTGCCTGTGCTTCATCAAAGGGCTAACCAACAAATTGCTGAGCATGTCAGAACATGGCGTCAATTACGTAAAGATTTGAGAAAAGTTGATATACACGTCATTTCACCTTCTGAACTCATGGAAAAAGATAAGGAATGGCTGGAAAAGTATTTTCTTAAAAATGTTTTCCCCGTATTAACACCCATGGCCATTGACCCCTCTCATCCGGTCCCACTCATCCCCTGTCGCGGTATTTCCATTGTGGTTCAACTTCAATCTCACAGAGATGCAACACCCGTATATGCTTTTATTCCCTTACCTAATCAAGTCAAGCGTTTTACGAAACTACCAGGCAATCCTGTTCGCCATATTGCTCTAGAGCACGTTATCACTCTTTTTTTAGGTCATCTGTTTGCTAATTATACAGTTTTAGCCCAGGGGATTTTCCGCGTTATTCGTAACAGTGAAATGGAAATGGACGAGAATGGCAGCAATTTTCGTTATGATTTCGAGCAAGCCTTAAAACAACGTCTTCACGGAAATGTAGTTCAATTGGCAGTTAATGCCCGTATGCCCGACTATTTACGTCTGTATTTAGCTGAACAGTTTAATGTAGATCCCAACGAAATGTTGGTGATCGATGGCATTTTAGGTATTAATCAGATCGACCAACTCATAGACTACGAGCGCAGTGATCTCTTATTCCCCCAATTTACCCCTAGAATTCCTCAGCGCATTAAAAACCTCAACTATGATTTATTTGATGCGATTAAGATTAAAGATATTTTACTACACCACCCTTACGAAAGTTTTGATGTCCTTATAAAATTCTTACGTCAAGCCGCCAAAGATCCCCATGTGGTCACCATTAAACAAACTCTCTACAGAACAGGAAATGAGTCCCCTATTATTGAAGCACTCATCGAGGCAGCTAAAGGAGGGAAATCTGTCACCGCCTTAGTTGAAATCAAAGCACGCTTTGACGAGGAAACAAACATTAAATGGACCAAAGATTTAGAAGATGCTGGTATTCATGTCATTTATGGTCTTAATGGCCTCAAGACCCATGCTAAACTCACCCTGGTAGTTCGACGAGAGGGTGAGGAAATGAAAAGTTATGCCCACTTTGGCACAGGTAATTATAACGCCAAGACAGCTCTTGTTTATACAGACTTATCTCTTCTCACTGCTGACCCTATACTTTGTCATGATGCAGCCAGTATTTTCAACCATATTACCGGGTATACTCGTGTTGATAACTTCCAAAAAATCACGATTTCTCCCTTTCAAGTGAGAAAAACCCTTATGTCCCTGATTGAAAATGAAATCGACAATGCTAAAAAGGGGTTACCTGCTCAAATATGGTTTAAAAACAATGCTTTAACCGACAAGGAAATTATTGATGCCTTGTACCGAGCCTCCCAAGCCGGTGTACAAATCAGTTTAGTGATACGGGGAATGTGTTGCCTTAAACCTGGCGTTCCTGGGTTATCGGACAACATTATGGTTAAAAGCCTTGTCGGCCGTTTCCTTGAACATGCGCGAGTATATTGCTTTGCCAATGGTCATCTTATGCCCGATAGCAAAGCAAAAGTATTTATTTCCTCAGCAGACATCATGCCTCGCAACCTTGATTGGCGCTTAGAAGTCATGGTGCCCATTGAAAATCCAACCGTTCATCAGCAAATTCTTGAGCAAGTTATGGTCTGTAATTTAAATGATGAAGCTAATAGCTGGGTATTACAACCCGAAGGACACTACGAATCTGTTGATATAAATAAAAACTGTTTTGATGCTCAAAATTTCTTCATGCATAATTCATCTCTCTCAGGCAGCGGTCTTGGCCCCTATCCAGTCACGCCAAGGTTGATCAAGTCTGATGATATAGAATGATTTTCTTTGTCTGTATCCGTGAGTACAGAGCTCCTTTACTATACATCAAATTGTATATTCTAACACCTTTTGCATCAGGAAAGATGTCATACCCTAGAGTCACTGAACATAAAGGGTTTGCAAACACATCAAACAAAAAGGGACTGTACGACATACAGCCCCTTTTGATAGGCGGATTTAATACCAACCCTCCATCCATGGAGGACCCCAGATGCCCTTAATCTGCATCCCATTCACTATCGGAACCATCATCAAGATCATCATCTCCGGCAATAGCGCCTCTGCGATCACTTAAATAGTTGGTCATACTATTGATGAACGCTTGTTTTTCATCGACAGGTCTTTCTCTTAAAACTCGATCTTGTGCGGATTTCAATTGCCTACCTGCGCGTATTTGATCTTCTAAACTAATTCTTTGGTTATCTTCATCCCTTCTAGAAGGCATGGCCATTCTAGGCATAGGTCCTGGAGGGGGGGTGGTGTAAACTTGGGTGCAGGCGAAGGTGGTGGCGGAGGTGGTGGTGCAACCATCATTGGCATTTCTGGAACAGTATCTTCATGAAGCACAGGTGGTGGTGGAAGAGGTGCTTCCATCATTGGCATTTGTTGATTCGGTTCTTCCTGTAAGGTTGCGAGTGGAGGCGGTGTATCCATAGGTACACTCATGGGCTCTTTAGAAGAAAAATCTTCAAATGACTGAGATTCCATGACCGGATCAGTATTCATCATAGGAGCTGATGATGACCTCATTGCACCGCTTCTTTTTCTACCTTTAATCTCATCCTTTTTTCCTGGTTCATGCATAACGCTTTCTGCTTGTTCAATTCGAGGAGCCATTGAGTCCACACTCGCTGAATGTCTCATTGTCTCTGACCTTACAGAAATGCGTCGATCTTCATCTTCAGTCTTTTTTAGAGTAAAATGGTATTTTTTAGTACTTCCGAATGTTCTGTAGGTATATACACACACTGATTGATTTAAATCATCCCTCATATCGTTGGTAAGTTCTTCGTTTAGATGAATCTTATTATTTTTGAAAATTTTAGGATCATAGGTGGGTATATGTTTTTGATCTACCGGTGGGTTGAAAAGTTTATATTTTTTTTCTTCTATGACTACTTGTGCACTTTTATCCTTACGGAAAGGTGCGAGGGTCGGTCTCTCAATGACTTTTGGACAATCATTTGTAGCAAAAGCATCGTCAGCCAAAGATATCATGGAACTTCCCATGAGCAAGATCATGCATATATGTTTTCTTTTCATCCTTTATATCCCCCATAAAAAACAAACCGGATCTTATCTCGTTTATTGAAATCTTAAGAAAAGAAAGTAAAGATTTGCTTAATAAAAAAAGACTAGTTCTTCGTTGTAGGAGAACTAGTCTTTAGAGGAATGAAGAATAAAATAAATTATATGATTAATGGTCTTCTTTTTCGTCAACATCAATCATATCAGACATATCATCAATGCCTTCATCCAAATCAGATGTATCTTCAATGAGTGTGTCATCATCTAGATCACCATCAATATCGGTTTCGATATCCAAGTCGGCATCCAGTAGAACATCATTTTCAAAAGGAACCACTTTGCTTTCATCAGCACCAGCTCGGGATCGTGTCCTACGGCCTGGCGTGTGAATTTCAAATTGAGCACCGCATTTTGGACAAATAATCGGGGACTTTTGTAAATCATAGAAACGTGATAAGCAGCTTTGGCAGGTCCGCTTCGTGCCCCATTCGAGTTTTACCACAGTTGAATCTCCTCAAAAAATCTCACTTGCCTGTGAAATTAACATAATTTAATAGTCAAGCTAACATAAATATTGTGTCTATACTATGCGATTTGCCATTTTTATAACCCACTTGTCAAATACATTGAAATGAAATATAAAAATATCCCCCTTACCGGTACGCTTCACGCCCATGAGGACCTACCGGGAGACAAATCTATTTCCCATCGAGCCCTTATATTTGCTGCTCTTGCTCAAACTTCCAGTCGTATTTATGGTTTAAATACTGGAGAAGATGTCCTATGCACAAAAAAAGCGTTAAATTCTATCGGGGTCGACTGGACATGGCATGATCATATCTTAGAATGTCATGGCCGTCCACATTTATGGTTATCTCCCCCTACCCCTATAAATCTAGGAAACTCTGGTACCTCAGCTCGACTTTTAACAGGTTTACTTGCATGCCTTCCCCTTACTATTACTTTTACAGGAGATGACTCATTGAAGAAACGGCCAATGGGTAGGGTCATTGAACCTCTGCGCCAGATGGGGGCTCAAATTCACGCCTCAACTGGCCTTCATCTCCCGATTCATATTCAAGGAGGTACTTTAAAACCAATCCACTATCGTCTGAACACACCCTCTGCCCAAATCAAATCCGCCCTACTCCTGGCCGCTCTCCTCACCCCAGGCACATCGATCATCGAAGGAGCTCTTGAAAGCCGCGATCACACAGAGAAGCTAATGGGTTACTTGAATATTCCTTTAAGCATTCAGCCCTCACTCTTGAAATTGACAGGTCCTGTCAGATTCCAAGGAGGTGACTTTTCTATTCCTGCCGACCCGTCAGCTGCCGCATTTTTCGCTGTGGCTGCCTTGATTACGCCTGGATCCCGCATTAGACTGACAGGAATTTCATGGAATCCTTATAGAAACCAAGTTTTTCATGTTCTGCAACAAATGGGTGGAAGGATTAGGATAAACAATCATCGAGTCTTGTGTGGAGAGCCGGTAGCTGATATTGAGGTTTATGCAAGTCACCTTCATGGTATAGAGACTGCTCCAGAGCAAGCACCTAAACTCATCGATGAATTCCCCATTTTAAGCATTGCGGCTGCTTGTGCCAATGGTCAATCCATCTTTCGCGGACTTGCAGAATTGCGGGTAAAAGAATCAAATCGTCTTCACGGTATTGCTCATAATTTACAGAAATGTGGTTATCAAGCTTTTACCCATCAGGATGACCTCTATATCCATGGACAATCCTCCAAGCAAGATCAACTTGTTGTCATTGAAGCTCAGCAGGATCATCGCCTAGCCATGAGCTTTCATATATTAAATCTTATTTACCGGTCTTCCTTAATTATCGACGATGATTCCATGATTAAGACCAGCTTTCCCAACTTTCTTCAATGTTTTGACCGATTGATCTAAATTCTAAGGCTACCCCAGATATTCTCATTATTCATAGGTAAAAAAATCTCAATTTTCCCATAGGTTTAGGACCACTTGATGCTTATAAAGAGAATCATAATTAGGGGAGAGTATTTATGGTTGAATCTTTTCACCCTCAGTCACCCAAGCATTTTTTTAAGTCTTTATCCAAACGAGAACGAGAAATTATCGTCCTCCTCAATATTGGGACCTTTCTCGAATATTTTGATTTTAAAATTTACATCCATATTGCCATTATTTTGAATGCTCTCTTCTTTCCTCCTGGAGACTCTTATAGCAATGCCATGCTCGCTGCCTTCTCCTTTTCCATGGCGTATTTATTAAGACCTATTGGATCCCTGATCTTTGGCATTTTGGGAGATTTATGGGGAAGAAAAACTAACATTCTGATTACGACCATGGCCATGTCTATCGCATCATTCTTTATGGGCGTGATGCCAACCTATGCTCAAGTGGGCATTAAAGCTTCTATTGGTGTCCTTGTCTGTCGAATTGTTCAAGGCATTTGCTCCGCTGTAGAGGTAACTGGTGCCAGTGTTTATATTATAGAAACTTTTAAAGCACCTCGATCTTTCTTCTTAGCCGCCCTTATCTGGCTTTTTGCAGGAATTGGGGGGTTATTTGCTCTTTTCTGTTGTTCCTGTCTCTTGCACTTACATCCTGAAGATGGCTGGAGATATGTTTTCTTTTTGGGATCAGGTATTGCGGTTATTGGTATGATTGCCCGTTCTACTCTTAAAGAAACGCCTGAATTTTTAGCCTACCGACATAAAAGACAAGGTTATAGAGAACCCTTTTTAAAATCTATTGTGCCTTATAAGAGAAATGCAATCGCTTATTTTCTAGCGTGTCTCTTGAGTCCATTTTCATTCTTCGTGAGTGTTATTTATTTGAGCAGCACACTGACCCAAAACTATGGTTACAGCTCAGCCGATATTATCACTCACAACCTATTTATTGTGCTATTTGATATGGTTGGCTATTGTGCCATCCTGTACTTAACTCTATATATAAATCCCCTTAAAATCCTCAAAGTTATGAGCCTTATTTATATTCTTATTGCTCTGGCTTTCCCGCTTGCGGTTTCTTACGCCGCTTCTCCCCTTTCCTTATTCATCATCCAAGCCCTTGTCCATGCAACTTTTACCGATGCAGCCACTGGTGTTTTTGCCCGAGGTTTTCCTGTTTTGGGACGCTATACCCTTTTGGGCTTTAGTTACTCTTTAGCTCGAGCAATTGCTGCTGTTTGCACATCATATGGGTGTGTTTACATTGGTGAACAGTACGGAATTTGGGGAATTGGCTTATTGTTAATGGTGATGGCTATCATCAGAGCTTTAGGCATTTTCCTCTTTGTTCCTTGTGAGGAAGATCAATATCAGACAAAGGAATCCTCTTCGCATTTAGTAACACATGCCAATTAACGCACTTGTCCTACAAATGATTGAATAGAATTACAATAAAGGTTTTCTTTATATTGAGGTATTTAAAAAAAGCTCCCTAAGACGAGCTTAGGAAGCTTGAGAACACCTATAAAAAAGGCCTTAGTAGGTCAATAGTCTAAAATCAAGTCTATAGTCTTTAACCTTTAGATTCAAATGTTCAAGTCCTATAGATTTTTGAAGGGATTGACAAAGAAGATCTACCTCTTTGTTCTCACGGACTACCTCGCTGGATGGAACCAAGAAAACAAACTCATCTTCTGATTCTGTTGGTTTAGTTGGATCCATTCTATCCCTGCTAATATTACCTTGTACAAAATCCTTACTAAGTTTTATTCCATATTCTCGGTTGTCACCTAAAACTGCTATATGAGACCCAATATATTGCATCCAAATCTTATTCTGAATGCACTTTAAACCAGCTTCCGGTTTACCTCTAAAGGTTAATTTCTTGGCAGCCTCTATGGTATCCGCATTAAATAAAGAAAGATCTCCAGGCACACCTTTGGCATCAAGTATTGCTAAGGATTTGTCCATAGCATCTAAAAATAGTGCGTTGAAGATTTTTAATATCCCATCTTTATTTTTAACAACTTCTTGATTTTCTAAAGGCCTAAGAATTTTATCAAAAAATGCAGTCCATAGCTTATCATATTCATTTACAAATCCTTTTCTCTTTACCCATGCATCACGATAGGTTTTATGGGTTTTTCTAGAATTGTATGAACGTAAAATACTTAAATGTAGAAGTTCTTCATTAGATGTCGTCGGCAAGTGTTTTTTGAACACTCCATCAAAACTATGATGTGTCATGAGAGTAAGATAATCATCGTACTTTTTTGCTTCACCTTTAACGATTTCACTAATGTCATGGCTTAAGACCTTCAAGGCCGATCCAGGCTTATTAAGGTTATAAGCAATAAAGTATGGACTATTACCCAGACCACCATACATGCCCCCCACTTCAACGTCTTCAATTTGAAGAGTTTTACCTTTAAAAACGTTGAGAATCCCTTTAAGATTTCCTTCTAAAGAGGATTGAGCTGATGTATCGAGTTCAACAGTAGCATCACAAAGGGTCACATGAGGTGTGGTCACAATCATAGGGTCTTTAAATTTGGATTTCAGCTCACTCTTCAATGGTCCCTTGAGGTGCTCAAAAATTTCCACATGACCTGGGTGAGTATTTTCGATACCCTCAAATTCAAGACTTACATACACATTATATTTATTAGTTATGGGCTTTAATGAAGAATCATCAATAACCACAGCTTTGCCAGGTGATACAATAGAAGAAGCAACCTCAAGACTTATCGGCGCTTGAAAACTACTAACCGCTGTCGTTTCTTCGCTCAGGAGTTCTGCTGAACATGCTAAGGCTGTACTGGCAAGGAAATTCACCAGTGTTTTTTTTATATTTAACATACATATCCTCTTTATGTGTTATTTATTCAATAATATTTTTTAATACTATTTTTATTTACTGTTTTTATATGGGATGAATATGTTTAATTTTCAATGACTTAAAAAAGGAGAATAGAATATTTAAGCAACCTAGAAGGAGCAACCTATTTTTTATCCAGATAAGAGTTAATATGTTTTCCTGAAACGAGATGTATATTTGAAGATGATAAGTGTAAGTTTCAAGGGATGAAAAACAATGTTTTCATGAGTCCATGGAAAAAATCATAAAATGGGATCAATTGAATAGATTATTATCCCTCGTCTCCCCATAGGCTTAATAACAAAATCCATGGAAATTTCGAGACCCAAATCTAATTGTTTGAAAATATGATTATTTGTTTTAATTTATTGGCTCAAACATAAGATTAGATAAATGGTTTTACAAAGCTTCAATAGAGAGTGTATACAGCCCCTAACATAAGCCGGTGTCGTAAAAGCTATTGATTACAATAGCGAAAGCAAGGTATATAATTTTGAATAATATGTGCCTTCAAAAAATGCTTAAAGGATAATTAAATAATGATATCAGTTCTATTCAAGAGAATACTGTGGGGTACACTAACATTATTTTGTTCCTCTCTTGATGGAATGGCTTGTTCTCAAAACCAGATGCCTGATACCGCCCCTGAAGCTGCAACTCTAATCATTCGGAAAACAATTTTTGCAAGTGCAGATCAATTCGATAAACTAACAACAGACTATCCCAACAATCAGACACTATTAACCCCTCCCTTTGGCTACCCTAGCTTATTTAGTCTTTTTCGATTGAAAGGAAGTTATGAGATATCTTCATCTGATCATTCAGGGAATCAAGATGAACTTCTCTACTATGTTCCTTGTAATAAAGCAGATATTTATATAACTCTTTTAAGATCTCTTTTGGTTATAAAACAAAGGTACAAATGGGCCAAAGATTTAAGTGACCCCACAGCACAAGACCGCGCAATTAATAAACTTTCCTTAGAGCAACAATCCTTTTTTAAGGGATGGTATCAACGGTGGATTCAAGACCAGAACTTTGCGTTTACCGATACCACGTCCAAGGACAATTCCAGACAAGAAGAAAAAACAAGCACTCTTCCTTTACTGACCCTCTACAATCCCAGCCTTGATGTAAACATCATGTTTGCCTATCGAGATAAAGCATCAAGCAATGAAAACAATGAGCCTTAAATCCCCCTTCCCTGACGTTCTCAATTACTGCGGCCACTCATGAAATGAGAAATTATGGATTAAAACAATCGTGCTTGAATTTTCAAGAATCAAGAGGTCACAACTGACACCCTTCTCAATCAAACGTGACTTCAGAGCTGCGCACGGTGATCAGTTGATCATCTGAATTTCGCAAAAGAACACCACCATCATCACAAAGACCTTCAAAAACGCCAGAAACCAAACCATGATGGGATTTGGCGTGAATAACTCGGCCTAAGCCATAAATATTTTTAGCAATTTCATCTTTAATGCTCGAAAATCCGCTATTTTTCCAAATAGCATAAACATCCTTAAATTGGTCGAGAATCAAGGGAAGAATGCTATCTTTTGACAATGGTTCTTTCACAAAATTATTAATGCAGTTGGCTGGAAATATGGTGAATTCTGGATAAGAGTTAATATTGACGCCAATACCAACGACGCATCCCTCTGGTATTGCATTTGTTCCCGTTGAGTAAGATTCGATTAATATGCCACAAACTTTCTGGGTATTTAACAAGACATCATTCGGCCACTTATATTTCAACTCCACTTCAGAAGTATTAATAACCTTTTTTAAGGATCGTCCTACGGCAAGAGCAGCGACAAAGGCCAACTCACTTAAACTGTGCAAAGGTTTATTAGGTTTCAACGCAATGGTGACGAACAAATTGCCTTCTTCAGAAACCCAACGACGGCCCTGTCGCCCTCGCCCAATTGTCTGTTTATCAGCCACCACTACCAATCCTTCTTGGCCTTGACTCTCTAGTAATTCCAAGGCTTTCTTATTGGTACTCTCTAATTCTGGATAATGTAATATTTCGTATATCATTAGCGCCCAAATAAAGTTGACGCTGCCATAGCAGCCAAAGCAATCATCGCCGAAGGCTTAATAAACAACCCCAATAAACTTCCTGTAGTAACCCCTAAAACAACTGTTGTGATCCCATCTTGTCGAGACTGTCCTTGAAAATTTTGGAGCATCTCGGGCAATGGTGCTTCCATGGTAATCATCTTAATGATTTTGAGATAATAAGCTGCTGCCACAACGCTGGTAACCACACCAATAATGGTAAGGGTGTAAAATCCTTGAGCAATTGCTGCTTGAAATACATAAAGTTTGCCGAGAAAGCCAATAAGGGGCGGAATGCCAGCTAAAGAAAATAGCAAGAAGATCATTACGAAACTGATCCCAGGTGAAACTTTCATCAAGCCTGAAAGGTCACGAATCGTTGTCACATGATGACCACGATGATGACAGGCTAGGAGGCAAACAAAGAAGCCCAAAACCGTAATGGCATAGATTAAAATGTATACTAAGCTTGCTTGAACCCCTTGTATTGTGCCGGCAATAATCCCCATCAAAGTATACCCCATATTCCCAATGGAGCTATACGCGAGGAGTCGTTTGATATTTTTTTGATTCAACGCTGTAAAGGCACCTATGGTCATGGATGCAATGGCCAAAAAGGACAGCATAGGCTGCCAATAACTTAGAATGGGATAAAAGGGCACAAAGAGTACGCGAATGATCATTACACAAGCTGCTACTTTGGGAATAGAGGCAAGAAAAGATGTAACAGCCGTCGGAGTTCCTTCATAAACATCCGGCGTCCACATATGAAAGGGTACAATAGAAATTTTAAAAAACATTCCAGCAATGACAAAAACCATCCCGGCAATAACAGAAAGTCCTACTTCCTGTTGAGTGAACATCATTTTGATTGTCGCAAAGTTACAACTTCCTGTAACGCCATAAATGAAGGAAATCCCATAAAGCATGATACCTGTAGATAAAGCACCTAAAAGGAAGTATTTCATCGCTGCCTCACTGGAACGATGATGATCTCGTCGAAAGGCTGATAAAACATACAAGGCTAAACTTTGGAGTTCTAAGCCCATAAATAGGGTAATAAAGTTATTGGCAGAAACCATGATCATCATACCCAAAATAGACAATATAATAAGAATAGGAAATTCAAAGTGGGCCATATGCTCCAAAAAAAGAGCTCTGCGAATACTGAGTAAATAGAAAAAGGATAAAGCAAGAATACCGACTTTGACCAATTGGCTTAAATCGTCAATTGCTACTTGTTGGTTGAACACGACCAGAGAATTATTTGGCACCATTAAGGCCACGCCCAAGGTAATACCAACCACAATTTGGCTTGCCGTTAAGGCTTTTAAAACATCCCCGCGTTTATGGAAAACAAAGACCAGGAGCAAAATATTGGCTGCAACAAACAAAACTCCTTCGGGAAACAATCCTAAAACATCCATAATACGCATCAGTTACTCTTCCCTTCTAGACTGTTCTTGGACACTTGGAATTGCAAACTCATAGGAACAGGCACACCACAGGACTTGCATCCTTGAATCATTTGAATTTTACTCATGCCCTTATCTAAAGGATCCATCTGGGCTACAGTCTCAATCTTTGGTAAGGATCCTACAACCGTCTTGTGTTTTGCATAAGACGAGGACAGGATTTCTGCTGAAGGGTTAATAATGCCCAAGAAAGGTTTAGGATAAACCCCCAACCACATTACGGTAACAACTAAGGATCCTAACACAACGCCTTCCCGCCAATGCAGATCTTTCAATCCCTTTAAATTTAAGTGGACTAACTTGCCAAAAATAATCCGTCGGTATAGCCACAAGGCATAGGCAGCACCTAAAACCATGCCTGTAGCAGCCAGGGTAGCAATCCCTGTATTGACTTGGAAAGTTCCCATAAGAACCAAAAATTCCCCAACAAATCCGCTTGTTCCCGGAAGACCAACGGACGCAAAAGTAAACATCATAAACATAAACGCATACAAGGGCATAAGGGTGACCAGCCCACCATATCGCGCTATTTCACGGGTGTGGAGACGATCATAAACCACGCCCACGCACAAAAAGAGGGCGGCTGAGACCACCCCATGACTGAGCATTTGGACGATCGAACCACTAATTCCTTGAGCATTGAATGTAAAAATCCCCAAAGTGACAAAGCCCATATGAGCCACTGAGGAATAAGCAATCAGTTTTTTCATATCGGTTTGAATGAGGGCTACAAGAGAAGCATAGATGATGGCCACCACACTAAGACCAAAGACGAAGGGTGCATAGGCCATACTCGCTTCAGGAAATAACGGTAAGGAGAAGCGTAAAAATCCGTATGCTCCCATCTTCAACATAACACCTGCCAAAATCACTGATCCAGCTGTAGGAGCTTCTACGTGAGCATCGGGCAACCAAGTATGTACAGGCCACATGGGAACCTTAACGGCAAAGGCAGCAAAAAAGGCTAACCATAACCACTTTTGCATATCGGTACTAAAGGTGTGTTTGGCGACCATGGTTAAATCCGTTGAGCCCACTTGGGAATAAATGGTGATCACAGCCACCAGCATCAAAACTGACCCTAAAAGGGTATAAAGGAAGAACTTAAAACAAGAATAAATTCTTCTCTCCCCACCCCAAATGCCAATAATCAAAAACATAGGAATGAGAACGCCTTCGAAAAATACATAAAAGATAACTAAGTCAAGAGCGCAAAACATCCCAATCATTAGGGTTTCCAACATAAGAAATGTCAACATATATTCCCGTACGCGATCTTGAATAGATTCCCAGCTAGACAAGATACATAATGGGGTCAAAAAGGCTGAAAGAAGAACGAATAAGATGGAAATGCCATCAACCCCAACCACATAGTTAATGCCTAGATCTTTAATCCAAGAATGCTTTTCAACAAATTGATAGCCCGGTGCATGGGGGTCAAAGTGGATGACCAAGACGATGGATAAAGCCAGAGTCATTATGGATGTCCACAACGCCACAGCTCGAGAATTTCTTTTAATCGTCTCCTCAGAACCCCGGATGGCTAATATAAAGAGGCATCCTAAAATCGGTAAAAAGATGGTCATGGAGAGAAGAGGAAGTTCGTTCAACATATTACCACCCCAAATTCATTTTTAAATACCAGCTTAACATCACCACAAGACCAATCAACATAGCAAACGCATAGTGGTACACATATCCTGTTTGAAATTTAGAGGCAAGCTTGCCCAAACCTTGAGAAAAAGAAGCCACCCCGTCAGGACCTATCCCATCGATGAGTTGTTGATCCCCTCGCCGCCAAAACAAGGTACCAATACCAAAGGCTCTTTTGACAAACAGCAGAGAATAGAGTTCATCAAAGTACCATTTTTTCTTCAAAAACATATAGATGGGTCGAAAAACTACAGATATTCTCTCAGCCGTCTCTCGGCTTCGTCCATAACAAATATAAGCAAGGACTATTCCGCTGAGTGCCGAAATGAAGGGAGCAGCCATAACCCATGTTGGAATATCTGTATGGTGATCATGGACGATAATAGCTCCTTGCCAAAAAGCAACGGCCTTTTCACCAACAAACCAATTGTGCCCTAAATAGCCACTTAAAATAGCCCCTATGGACAAAAGTCCTAAGGGTAGCATCATGGAAAATGGGGATTCATGGACATGGGCCATGACGCGCTCATCGGCGTGAACGGGGCCATGAAAGGTAAGGAGAAGAAGACGCCAGGAATAAAAGGCCGTTAAGAAGGCGACAAACAATCCGATGAAAAAAGCCCATGAACCAAAAGCTGAGCTGCTGAGAAAGGCGGATTCTAAAATCGCATCCTTAGAGTAATAGCCAGCGAAATAGGGAATGCCTGCCAAAGCTAAGCTGCCAATCCACATAAACGCATACGTTTTCGGTATGAGACGGTAAATACCTCCCATTTGTGTCATATCCTGCTCATCGGACATAGCATGGATGACTGATCCGGCGCCTAAGAACAACAAAGCTTTAAAAAAAGCATGGGTCACCAGATGAAAAATAGCGGCACTGTAAGCAGAACATCCTGCCGCAAAGAACATATATCCCAACTGACTGCAGGTGGAGTAAGCAATCACCCGTTTAATGTCTGTCTGAGTTAGAGCAACAGTTGCAGCAAAAAAGGACGTGAGCGCTCCTACAATAACAATCATATCCCGAGCCACAGGGGCATATTCATAAAGGGGTGACATACGAGCCACCAAAAAAACGCCCGCAGTGACCATGGTCGCAGCATGAATTAGGGCTGATACAGGGGTTGGACCTTCCATGGCATCTGGAAGCCAGGTATGTAACCCTAACTGAGCCGATTTACCCATGGCACCAATAAACAACAGGATCCCAATAAGCGTAATGGCCTCTCGATTTTCACCAAAAAAAGGAATCAACGGTTGACTTTGAACAACAGTCGGTAATTCGGTAAAAATCTCAGCAAAATTTACCGTACCAAAAACCATGAACACACCGGCAATCCCAAGTGCCAACCCCACATCGCCAACTCTATTGACAATAAAAGCTTTAATCGCCGCTGAATTGGCACTGCTCTTTTCATACCAAAATCCAATCAAAAGATAGGAAGCCACCCCAACCCCCTCCCAACCGAAGAACAATTGAACAAGATTAGGAGCAGTCACCAACATCAACATGGCAAAGGTAAATAAACTCAAATAAGCCATAAATCGAGGGACGGACTTATCGTGACTCATGTAGCCGATGGAGTAGACATGCACGAGGGTGGAAACCCACGTGACCACACAAATCATGGTAACACTGAGCGTATCCAGTTTTAACCCCCAATCAACCCGGAAAGCCCCTACATGAATCCAGGGAGACAGGAAAATTGTCGTAGCCTGATGCTGAAAAATGATCTCATTTAACAAGCCTACAGCCACACCACTGGCCAGTATCATTAAAAGCGTGGTTATTCCCTGGGCAAAGCGGTCACCCAATCTTTTACCACCCAAACCTGCAGCTAAAAAACCTATAAGAGGGGCAAAAACAGCCATATGACTGAGATCATGAACCGACATATATTTCACATTCCTGAGCAGTGATAATAATATTTATTCAAAATGTAGCATGAAGCCAGGTCAGCGCCAATGAAAACTCTTTAAAAATTTAAGGACTTTATGAGAAGGATATGAGACCCACTCATCAAAACTATTCTTCCTTTTAGGACATATTGTTTGTGTCGAAGTTTATTTGCTTATATTTTTCACGTTTGCATCTTTGTGCACTCCATCTATTCTGAGTTTGCTTCAAAGGATCAGGGATTAAATCCTTTACCCAACAAGAAAATCAAGGAAACCTGTTATGATGAAAGCATTCTTTCTTCTCAATTACTTTATTTATTCTTTTCTGTCTCTTTCCCTCAGTTATGGCAATGAGAATTATACCGCTTATCTTTCCAAGAACGGTCCTTTTAAAAAGAGGACCTTAAAGATGAGCCAACAGTCTGATGAAGCTGTCGAGGACCATCGAAATGAGGTAAAAACAAAGGAAGTTAAAGCCCCCCATAACAAGAAGCAGAAAATTAATCAAGAAGCGCCCTCTTACCCTTCAATTACTCTTGAAGATCTGCCTAGTGAAGTGAAGAACCACATCCTTTCTTTCCTAGATATTCGTTCTACAACTAAATTGTCGATGATAAACTCGAACTGGAAGTACCTAGCTGAATCTCACGTTAAAATTCGAACAGGAGAATCTTCCCCCCTATTTCACGATTCATCCCTCCCTTGGCAAACAACCTATTGGTTTAGAACAACACTTTGTAGATTCTTTGGAGCTTATCACACAACGATTGGAACAGATCAATTTATTCCTTTTGCGCTTGAGAATAGATTCGTTCAATTTTGTGAGCACCAAAACCTGCCCCACAAGCATCTTTTAAAGGCTCTTTTCCTTAATGCTCAAAATCATATTATTGAATGTCCTATGGCAATTATTCAAAATGTAAATCTATTTTGGGGAGCACATTTAGAAAAATGCTTCCTGAATGATCCCTTTGCCTTAGAACTATCTTTAATACTGGATATTTTTAATATTAATATTCCCTCAACTTCACTATATAAAGCTCCTCTTCTTAGGACTTCATCCACAGCCTCTCCTCATATTCCTATGTCAAAAATTCCCCTTCTATCTTATCCTCTCATGCTGCAAAAGAGGACTTTCCTGTTGCTTTGGCTTCATGAACAAAAACTGATCAATGAAGAGGATTTATATCAACTTCTAGGAACTATCCTCCTTAAAATAGAGCCAGGGATAACCATGTTTTCTGACTGGGCGATAAAAGAACTACAGGGAGCAAATCATCTTCTTCAAACATTCTTTGAAAAATACCCTCATTATGCATCAACTAAAACAGCTCCCTACCCGTATCCTAAACTCCTCCATTTAAGAGGTATATGCCATCAATACGGGTATAGTGGAATAAAAAGAAATACGCAGCAAGCCTTCGAGGATATCAAAGGAGCTGCTAAAGCTGGACTGCGACAAGCTCAATATGAGCTTGGATCCACTTACCAACACGCTCTTCTTAACGTTAAAGCAGATCTTATAAAGGCAGAAAAATGGTATGAAGTTGTTGCAAACGCTGAGGATACAAAAGATTTAATTTTAAGTGCCTTGGCTCAATATTGTTTAGGAACTTTATACAGAAAAGATTTGTTCGATGACAAAGCCTTTACAACAGATTATGAAAAGGCCTTTGGGTGGTTTTATAAATCCGCTCAACCACGTATCGTGCCCACAAATAGTAATATTAAACACTCTTGCGCAGGAACTTATATGCTCGCCCATTGCTATGAAGTTGGCGCAGGCACAAATAAAAATCTGAGTCTTGCGAAAAAGTTATACGAGAAAATTTTTCCCTGTAAAAACCATCAGGAAATTATGACCCTATCTAAAACTGTTCCCTCATCAATTTTAAACACTGATAGTAGGGTATGACATCATAATAAAGGTCAGCTTTGCATAAGGCTTTCCAAGCACTCAATAGCTCAAGTTATCTTCTCTTTCCCTTGATTCGTACTGATTTCAACTAGCAGCTTTCTTCTAGCTCTGGGTGAATAAAATCAGAACGGAGAATAATTATCAAGGTAGACTATAGGCTCTTAATTTTTTTGGTCTAATACATTGCCTTTTGACCAGAGATATGATAATTAAGGTCAGAAATCCGCACACAAGTGGGGCGCACCCGCCATCCGGTGCTATTTATTTAAATAGTCACACCATTTGTGGAGGTATAACCGGAAAACAGGAGATATTTATGAGTATTCCGACATTTACAATGCGTCAGCTTTTAGAAGCTGGAACCCACTATGGTCACCACACCCGCCGCTGGAACCCTAAAATGGCTCCCTTTATCTTCGGCGTCCGCAATGGCATCCATATTATTGACTTGGAACAAACTGTTCCCATGCTTTATCGCGCTCTTGAAGTCATTCGCAACACCGTTGCAGCTGGTGGTCGCGTGCTTTTCGTTGGTACCAAACCCCAAGCTTCTGAAAAAGTCAAAGAAGCTGCTAAAAAGTGTGGTCAATATTACATTAATCACCGTTGGTTGGGCGGTTTGCTCACCAACTGGAAAACCGTCAACCAATCCATTAAGCGCAT
Organism: uncultured Verrucomicrobiales bacterium; assembly: GCA_964542195.1. Taxonomy (GTDB): domain Bacteria; phylum Pseudomonadota; class Alphaproteobacteria; order Paracaedibacterales; family Paracaedibacteraceae; genus CAZITL01. Next base: position 8,386 of record CAZITL010000020.1, on the reverse strand, counting down.
GAAAGAAATGGAAGAGCGCCTTGAGACAGGCACCAGTGGACTCACAAAGAAAGAAGCCTTGGATCTTCAACGGGAATACAGCAAGCTTGAAATGGCTTTGGGTGGTATTCGTGATATGGGTGGCCTGCCTGATCTTTTGTTCGTGATCGATACAAACAAGGAAGCTATTGCGATTCAGGAAGCACGCCGCCTTGGTATCCCCGTGGTTGCTATCGTTGACAGCAACAGTGACCCCAAAGACATTAATTACCCGATTCCTGGTAACGATGATGCTATGCGCGCCATTCAACTTTATTGTGATTTGGTCTCTGGGGCGATTCTCGATGGTCTACAAGCAGAAATGACCTCCGCAGGTATTGACCTCGGTGAGGCAGCTGACCTACCTCCAGCAGAACTTTCTGAACACCAAGAAGAAGCTTCTGAATAAGCTTTAAATCCATGATCAGGCCTCTGTGCCTGATCTTTATTGTTACTTTAAACAGATTTATTGGAGATTTTTATGGCTGATGTATCCCCCGCTTTGGTCAAGGAGCTGCGCGAAAAAACTGGCGCAGGCATGATGGATTGTAAAAAAGCACTCAACGAAACCAATGGCAACGTTGAAGAAGCCATTGACTGGTTGCGCAAGAAAGGCCTTGCAGCGGCTGCTAAAAAAGCAGGTCGTGTTGCTGCTGAAGGTCTGGTGGGTGTCGCAACCCAAGGAACCGTTGGTGCAGCGATTGAAATTAACGCTGAAACAGACTTCGTTGCTCGTAACGATCAATTCCAAACTCTGGTCAAGAATGTGGCTGAGATTGCCCTTAAGTCTGATTTTACTGTAGACACATTGAAAGCTGCCCCTTTTGGTGGTGAATCCCCTACTGTTGGCGATGAAGTTACTCGCTTGATTGCGGTTATTGGTGAAAACATGAATCTTCGCCGTGTTAAGCGTCTATCCGTTAACAAAGGCGTGGTTTGCTCCTACATTCACAACGCAGTTACTCCTGGTCTTGGTAAAATCGCGGTTCTCGTAGCTTTAGAATCCGAAGGTGATGCAGATAAATTAAATGAATTGGGCAAAAAAATTGCTATGCACGTCGCTGCTGCTAACCCTATTGCCCTCAATATTGAAGAAGTTGACCCCAGCGCTTTAGAAAGAGAGCGCAATGTTCTGATTGAACAAGCTCGTGCTTCTGGACGTCCTGAAGATATCATTCAAAAAATGGTCGAAGGAAGAATCCGCAAGTTCTATGAAGAAGTTGTCTTGGTTGAACAAACCTTTGTCCTAGACGGTCAATCCAAAGTTTCTCAAGTCATTGAAGCGACAGCAAAAGAAATTGGTAAACCTATTCAAATGACTGGCTTCGTACGCTATGCTTTAGGTGAAGGGATTGAGAAAGCTGAAAGCGATTTTGCCGCTGAAGTAAAAGCTCAAGCTTCTGGCAACCGTTAATCCATAGGTCTTTTATGCACTATAAGCGTGTCCTTTTAAAAATTTCTGGCGAAGCGTTAGCAGGACGAGATTCAGCCAATAGGTCATCAGGAATTGACCAGGACATGCTTATGAAAGTGGCCTCAGACATAAAAACGGTTGTTGATGCTGGTGTAGAAGTTTGCCTTGTGGTTGGCGGCGGAAACATTTACCGAGGAGTATCTGGCAGCCAATCCCATGGCATTGATCGCGCCACATCTGATTATATGGGCATGCTTGCCACCGTTATTAACTCAATGGCTTTGCAAAGCGCTATTGAACAATTGGGCCTTCAAAGCAGGGTCATGACCGCCATTCCCATGCACGCTATGGGAGAATTATACATTCGCCGACGTGCCATTCGTCATATGGAAAAAGGACGAGTGGTTATTTTTGCTGCGGGCACTGGTAATCCTTATTTTACCACGGATACAGCTGCAGCTCTTCGTGCCTTAGAGATGAATTGTGACTTATTGCTTAAAGCCACAAAGGTAGATGGCATATATGATTGTGATCCCCATGTTTATCCTGAAGCTCAATTTTATGCCAACCTAACTTATCAAGAAGTTCTTGAACAAAAACTCGCAGTTATGGATGCCACGGCTATCGCATTGATCCGCGAAAATCAACTTCCCATAGCGGTGTTCTCCATATTTGAAGAGAATAGCTTTTACAAAGTCGTCCATAACCAAGGAAAATTTACTTTAATTTCTGAATGATGAGAGAGAGGAAATTATGACTGATCCCCGCTTAACCGAGTACGGCCGCCGAATGGATGGAGCCCTTGAAGTTCTGTCTCGTGAATTTGCTGGTCTACGGACAGGACGTGCTTCAGTCAACTTACTTGATGCAGTTAAAGTGGATGCTTATGGCTCCCTGAGCCCCATTAATCAAGTTGGTACCATCAGTGTCCCCGAGCCTCGTTTGCTCGTTGTCCAAGTCTGGGATAAGGGTTTGGTCAAAAATGTCGAAAAAGCTATTAGAGACTCTGGACTAGGTCTCAATCCAGCAGCTGACGGGATGATGGTTCGCGTTCCCTTACCTCCCCTTAATGAAGAGCGTCGCCAGGAGCTTTCGAAGGTTGCTGGAAAATATGCAGAAGATGCTCGTATCAGTGTTCGCAACGTCCGCCGTGATGGCATGGAAATGATTAAAAAGCTAGAAAAAGACAGTGAGATTTCAGAAGATGAACATCGAAGGCTTTCCAGTGAGATTCAAGAGATGACCGATAGCCGCATCAAGAAAATTGACGAAATGCTTACTGCAAAGCAAAAAGATATTGTTCAGGTATAGATGTTTCGTTGCTAGGGACCATTAAGGTCCCCAGAATAAAAGCAGAAAGACCGTATAAAGAGTTTTTTCCATGGATACCCCGTTAACTATAAGTTCATCTGATTTTAGTCGCTACGAGCTAAATTTAATTTAAGGGCCATAGGAATTTCTTTAATGACACATAAGTTTGCCAAAATTCCTCATCATGTTGCCATCATTATGGATGGCAACGGTCGATGGGCACACCGGCAAAATAAAACTACCATTGCTGGACATCAAGCAGGGGCTGAAGCTTTAAAGAAAGTGTGTAAGTCTGCCCATGAAATTGGAATTCAGTATTTAACCGTATATGCCTTTTCCACAGAAAACTGGCAGAGACCCAGCTACTGGGTTGATGAATTGATGAGCTTGCTTCGATACTATTTGAAGTATGAACTTCAACAGCTTTTGAAAAATAATATCCGCCTCTTTGTAATTGGTGATCGTGAGCACCTCAGCGATGATATTCTTACACTTATTGAGAAAGCAGAAGAAGAGTCATCCACCAACACAGGTCTTAACCTTATCATAGCTTTAAGCTATGGAAGCCGACATGAATTAACCCACGCCATGAAAAGCATTGCGGAGAAAGTTAAAAACGATCTTATTTCCGTAGATGATATTAGTCCTGAACTGATCAGCAGACATCTGTACACTCATTCTTGGCCTGACCCAGACTTATTAATTCGCACCAGTGGCGAAAAGCGGATTAGTAATTTTTTGCTTTGGCAATTAGCCTATGCGGAATTATTATTTGTTGATAAACTATGGCCAGATTTTACCGAGAATGATTTAATGTCAGCAATTGCTGAATACAACCAAAGAGATAGACGATATGGGGCAGTCATTGGCACATAAAGTACCAAGCAATCTCTATTTGCGAACCGTCACGGCCCTCATCGGCATTCCAATCATTATCTTCTCGATATGGTTAGGCAAGCCCTATTTTGATTGCTTGGCTATTACAACTCTTTTTTTCCTTATTCGAGAGTGGAGCCGAATGTCGCAAAATACCTATTTTGCCCCTCTGCCCTACATTCTGTCCTGCTTAATGCTTTATAGCCTATATGGTGGTTTATCAGCCCTAAAAACCCTCAAATATTCTGGAATAATTGTACTTGCCGCTACTTTGCTTAGCCTGATTCAAAAGAAAGACCTTAAAAACTATATTGTTCACGTCCTTGGTTCCTTTTATATCATCGCCTCCATTATTCTTTTGATCCACTTGGTCCATGAAGGCTTAGAATTTTTCTTTCTTTGGCTCTTAATAATCGTTTGGTCAGCAGACTCAGGTGCCTACTTTGTTGGCAGAACGTTTGGGGGGCCTAAACTTGCTCCCGTCATTAGTCCCAACAAAACATGGTCTGGATTTATAGGAGGCTTAATTACAGCCACGCTGGCAGGAGTCCTTTTTGGCCCTTATCTCCAAGATATTTATCCCACCTTTAAATCCATGGTCATTATTTCTTTCATTCTTGGCATATTCAGTCATATGGGGGATTTGCTTGAATCCTTGACCAAAAGATTCTTTAATGTTAAAGATTCAGGTAAGCTGATCCCGGGACATGGCGGTGTTCTTGATCGTCTAGACAGTATTTTACTCGTGGCCTTAGCTGCCGGCCTCATGCTTGTCCTTGGTTTCTAGCCGTTATCACGAAAAAAATAAATAATAACAAAAATTGAAATGTCCATTTTGGCTACCCATATATCATGTACGTTAGTGGGACATTTCCAAGGGGTAACTGATGCTTTCAAAATTCTTATATCTTTCTGTCGCTATTATTTTATCATCTCCACTTTTTGCTTCAGATTCATCTGAAAATCCTTTTTTACAACGAAAAGATAGTTATAACGAACATCGAAAAACTAATTTTAAGCAATACGCTAAAGAAGCTCGTAAGAACGGATCAATCCACGCGAATGTAGAGGAACTGCCAAAAGAAATTTTTTCCTATCTTGAGAACACCAAATCTGGCGAGTTTGATAAAGCTAATCAAACAGCCGTCTACAATCTTTTGTATCAAGCAACCAATGGTAGTTTTAGTCGAAATTTTACCGTTAAGGAATTAGGCGGTGGCTTTGTCAGCGGCAAAATCTACAAAGTAACTAATGACGACACCGATAGCACTTATTTTATCAAGTATCTTCGTCAGCGTACTCTTCTAGTACCCCCAGGACGCATATTGGGTGAGCAAGCTAACCTTGAAGCAATACAAAACAACCCTCGCTTGGATCCCTATTGCTGGCGCGGAAGTATTCGTGGCTTTGAAGATCTGCGTTCCAGCGGTTTTCATGGAGCTGAAGAAGCGTTTCTATCATCCTTAGCCACAGAGGATCCTATTAATTTAAAAATTATAGTACCTTTAAAAGTTTATAATTATACCTTTAAAGGTAAAGACAAAGTTTTTATGATTTTACCAGGTGCAAAAGGGAAAAGCCTAGCTTCGATTATTGAGGAAAGCTTAACCCCAAATTCCTCCCCTGCCAGCTCTCCTTCAAAAACTCAAGGTGAATCCTCTAAATCTTCTGGGAAACAAAAACACATTTCTCCATTAGCGATAGAAAAAGTCAATACGGCTTTTCAAAAGATTGGTACAGCTTTGGGTCAACTCCACGTAAATCATAACCAATATAAAGGAAATGACAATCCAACGGAATATTCCAAAGATTATTTCGCCAAATTAGGTGTATTTTCCCATGGTGATTTTCATGCGCATAACGTTTTCATCCACAAAAATACCGTAGCTCTGATTGATGCAGAAACAGTTGCCAATAGCTTTACTCCTAATGGTTTACCCAATGGCCCCATTTACTACGACTTCTTTTATCTCATGCTAATGACCGAACGTCATTTTCCTGGTGCTATGGCTTCCATGGACTGGCAACCTTTTAAAGAGCTTTTTAAAGCGTATATTTCATGTTATCCACGAGAAATGCAAGAAGGTGTCAATTCTTACCTTTATTATCATTTAAATAACCTTAAAAAATTCAACTTTACCGATATCTTTGAGAACTTCACCTGGAAAAAGGGATATTCCAAAGATACTATTAAGGGTGCTAAGAATATCGCCCAGTTCTTAGTCAGAGAAACGGTTGAGCAACTCAGAAAAGAAGCTGAAGAGCGCTTTGCTAAGGGAAGTGAGAAGGCAAACCAACCCAGGATGGAAAAACAAAAGGCTCGGATGATACCCAAATTAGCCCCAAAGACGCCTTCTACGCCTTCTACAAGCACAACCCAGATTGGATCCAGTTCCAGCACGACAACAACAGTGGTGAGCACATCAACTGAAAATGATCAAGATGCGAACAGACCCTCTCATTTCCAGGAAATTAGCCATGAAGCACGGCTTGTCAATCATCAGCCTCGCCCCATGGGTAACCGGATTGCAGCATTAATAGAACAACATAAACAGTTAATTGCCAAGGCTCAACCCACAGCAAGCATCATTGTGCCAAACGCAAAACAACCGCCTAAATTCCAAGGTTACTAAACGTTGGTGTCCCATCAGTAAATATTAACACTGATGGGACAAATTCTTACTCTCATCTTTTAACTCTTAAAATAAATCCCCCATATTAGGATAATTGTTTAGATTATTAGACATATAATTTACATTCCACTGCATGATGGGAAGTAAGATAATTTATCGATGATGAGATAAAACCAGAACCATGAAGCTTAAAAAGATCTTTACCCTTTTGTTCATCACCCTTGGAATCTTATATACTTTCCTGTGGGAGAACACTAAGGAGATACCTTCATTAAAAGAAATCCACACGAATCTTTATGATTTATGTCTACCTGATGATGTTAGTCTAACGGTAATGCAACGTATTAAGCGTGTTGTTTACCGAGAAGTAATTTGGCATAAAATTAAGTCTAATAAAGCATTAATGGCTATGCTAGAGCCCATTAAAGACCTTAAAAACCACTTGCCAACAAATATTCGTGAAGAATTTGATGATGTTGTTAGTCAAGGATTTTTCAATGTTTCACCTGATAGACAAGATGCTTTTCGCCGTGCCGTCCTGAAAAACGCCGATCCAGATCTTAGAATGAACTTGGTTAAACTCCATAAAACCTGGCTTTATATCATCTACTCTATGCCGCTCACTCATGAAATTGCTGACATACCTGAAAAACCAAAAACTCGCGTTCATGACATCCGACTTAACCTACCCCCTTCTAAGTTGAAGATTCAAGGGAGTGAAATTGTGCATGAAGAAGGAGAAATCGACTATCTAATTATTGGCTCTGGTCCAGCTGGGAGTGTCATTGCCCATGAATTGGCTAAGCATAAAGATGGCGCTCGAGTAGTACTTCTTGAATCTGGATCCTTTGTCAAACCCCTAAGTACCCTTACCGAACTTGCATCAGACTTAATTGAATCTGAAAATAAGCGTCATGATTCTATGAGTGGTATCATTATCCGTAACGGTGCAACCGTTGGAGGTGGTACGACGGTTAACTTAGATTTAGCTTTCTCACCCCTGCTCCCTCAAATCAAAGAAAAATTGAAGAGTTGGGTGGAGGATAAAAGATTACCTAATCATTTCTTCCACCAATCAGGATCCGATTGGTACAAGCTTGAGGCAGCGTATCAATGGGTAACAGCACATGTTTTAACCAGAACGGTATCAGAGAACGAGATAAATAAGAACAATCAACTCTTAAAAGATGGATCACCCCAAGCTCGTACCTATGATCTAAATTCTCGCAAGCCCTTAGGCGATCCATCAGAAATCCTTAAAATTTCTGCTACTGAAGCGTTCATCGTTCCTGCCCTTAAGGGTGGTCGTAGCTATAAGGGGCATCTAAGTTTGATTTCTGATGCCAAGGTAAAAGTAATAGACTGGCAAAATAATCAAGGTCGGATCCAGGCAACCGGTGTTCGCTTTACCTTTCAAGCCCCGCTTAATCGCCCCTACGTAGAACAAGATCATAACCATTTGACCCCGATCCAAGGCAAAGAATACATCCTTCGCGCCAAAAATATTATTGTTTCTGCTGGCACCCTTGGATCTGCTGAAATTTTATTAAGATCCAAGATTCCCAACGACAATATTGGCAAAGGCGTCATTCTTCACCCCTCAATGGGGATAATTGGACGATTTGATCGCGAAATTAGTGTTCACGAAGGCTTGTCGGCCTCAGTCTATGCGCCTGCAGCTGATGGAGGATACTTTTTTGAAGCCATGAAAGCTGAACCTGGATTTGTTGCCCTTCTGCACCCTGGAAATGGTGGTGAAATTATCCGCACCTTGCAAAATTATAAAAAGCTTGGAGGGTTTGGCATCATGCTCATTGATTCTGTCAATTCAGAAAATAGAGTGGTTATTGACCCCAATAAGGATAAAACAGAAGTGATATACCAACTATCATCAGAGGACAAAAATCGATTTAAAGAAGCAATTAAGTCGGCCGTTTCTATCCTATTTCAGCAAGGAGCCAGGGAGGTCTTGATTCCAACCACAGAGAATATATTCGAGGAAGGACAAGGGGCTTACTTCACCTCCATCCATCAAGCTGAACAAGCGATCAATAAATTAGACCTTTTGCCCTTTTTAAATTTTGGGGCTGTCCCAGATAACTAGTTTAAATTCCCTTTAACCCATTGTTTTAAC
>CAZITL010000019.1:0-40822 GCA_964542195.1 uncultured Verrucomicrobiales bacterium | reverse complement strand
TAAATTTAATGCCCATGTTGATGGGGGAGAATAGACAATCTAGAACTTGAAAAGGAATCTTAATCTTGCTTTCAATTTTATTTTTTCTTAAAACATAAAGAACCCTTGTCTCGCCATATTCAGATGGCATTGAAATTTTTACGTGATCTTTGTTGTCTAAATAGTTGGTCAGAATATCGCTCATTGTATCTTTCTGCCCATCGGTTCGGTAAGTAAACAAGTTTAAATCAGGCATGACGGCGTAAAGGAGCTTTAAGATATATTGATCATTATCTTCTTGCGTTTCAATGACGACGGGAAGCAACCCAGATAAAACTTCTCTTAAGTAAAGCTCGGCTAATTTTTTGGTGATCAAGGGAGCTGCGTCAATCTCTTTTTCTTCTATAACTGACCTCGGTTCAACCTCTTCCTCGACTTTTAATGGGCCAGTCTCAGTCTCTTTTTCTCCGTTATCACTTTTTTTCTTTCTTTCAATTTTCCCTTCTTTATCCTGACTTGGCCCAACGATTATTCTTTCAAGCGTTATAGAAGGCGGAGGGGTGCTTTTTTCTCCAGCTTGTAAGCACGACGTAAATAAAAAAAGTTTAAGGAGGCTAATGACCCCAAGTGTGCGCAAACACATCGCTGGAAAATCCCTGAATATGATTTCTTAATCAAAGAAATAGCTCATTCAGCTTAATTTTTGGTTAATTATCATCTGAAATGTGATTTTTAATTGAATTTCATTTTTATTATCTATAATTATTTGTCTTTAACTTTCATTTGTTGAATGTGAGTTTGCCCAAAAAGAATTGAGCGGAACGTCGGTGGAGAGAATGATAAAACAAGTCTTATTTGTACTGGTTCTTTTTGTAAGTTTATCTGAGGCCGCACAATTGCCTGAAGACTTATATGATCAGGATATTTCGTATCATGGAACAAAAATATCAGTTGAAGATGAGGTAAGCCCAAATACTCTCGTTCAGGTTAATCCTTTTGACTCACTGCCAGATGATTTCCTTGAAGAAGAACTTTTTCAGCATCTGAGCTTAGAAAGTTACCTCAACTTTCGCATGGTAAATAAACGGATGAACCCATTAACCAATAGCCAAAAAGAAGCTCGTTTAGCTTCAATTAAGTTGGAAAAATGCCTAAATAATAGGAGTTTGTTTGCTAGTAATCTTGTCAAAAAATTAGAACAAGTAAATAGATTATTGGATAAAGGTGCAGAATTTGAGGCTAAGGAAATGAGACATTTGCTGCTCAGAGCTCATTCTTATCGTTTTTCGCCAGTTTTTATCTTTCTTGGTGGTCCAAAGCACGTTGAAATGTTGTATGATAAATCGAACATTCATTCATTTATACCCAACACTTGGGCTAGGACCATAAAGGATATTTCTACGTCATTCAAATGTGATGAGGCTATTAGTGGTATCTATTTAACGACATTGGCAGTCGCAAGCCTTGGTAGTATTTGGATTGCCTATCAAATTTATAATATTGCCCATGGAAAAATGGATTGGAGAAATCCTACACATATGGCGGCGTATGGTACACCATTAACGATAAGCATTTATTCAGCGACTTCATGTTTCCAATTGATTTTGCGGTACAGCGATATCTATATCGCTTATTTCATGCACCGTTTAATTGATCGTTTCTCAAGGCCTTAGAGAGTGTTCCTAGTCGATGAGGCTGGCTAAGGCAGCCTTTATCCTGATTTCCCAAGAAATTAAATTGCTTTATACAGGACTTGTTATTTTTTGATTAATACTGGTTAAAATCCGCACTTCCCATTGACTCCCATCCTATCCCATGCTATCCCATAAGTATGTGCTGGCAAGCGCATGCAGGGGGAATCTAGGGTGCTATTCTTATCAACTGTCATCAATAATATCGACAAGAAAGGCCGTGTGTCTTTCCCTGCGCACTTTCGTTCTGCCTTAAAAGATTCCCAACTGTCTGCCGTCGTGTTGTTTTCCTCGTTAAAAGGATCGTATCTCGAGGGGTGTCCCCTTGAAGTCTTTGAGCGCCGATGCCAAGGGGTGGATGAATCCGGACTCGATTTAGAGTCTGCCTTTTTATTTGCCGAGTCTCAGCTGGTTCATTTTGATCCAGAGGGCAGACTGTCTTTGCCCAAAAACCTTTTGGATCATGCCCAGATTGCCAATCAAGTGGCTTTTGTCGGGCGTGGCCGCACCTTCGAGGTTTGGAATCCACAAGCCTTTGCTGTCTACCATGAAGAAATGAGGCGTCAGCTTTTAGGAAAAGGGGATGTGAGGGTATGAGTCACCTTCCTGTATTGTTAAAAGAAATGTTGGATTATCTGGCTCCTAAAGCAGGAGAGATTTATTTAGATGCCACATTTGGTGGGGGAGGCTATACAAAGGCCATTCTTGAGAAAACTGATTGTCAAGTAGTTGCACTTGATCGAGATCCCGATGCCATTGCTCGTGCTCATGTCCTTGCACAGCAATTCCCCGGACGTCTCAAGGTGCTTCAAGGATCTTTTGCCTTGCTAGAGGACTTGTGGCCTCAAGCTGGCTTTTCAGAGCTCCATGGCGTCGTCTTTGATTTTGGTGTGTCTAGTTATCAGATTGATGAGGCGCATCGTGGATTTTCCTTTCGTTTTGATGGACCGTTAGACATGCGCATGTCGCAAGAGGGAAAGAGTGCTGCTGAAATAGTTAATGAGTATGGTGAAAAGGAATTAGCGGATATTATTTATCGTTATGGGGAGGAGACCAAGTCACGTCAGATAGCGCGAGCCATCGTCCATCGCAGGCAAACTAAGAAATTTGAATCTACAATGGATCTTGCTCAATTGATCAAAGACGTGGTGCGAGGTAAACCTGGAGGGCAGCATCCAGCGACGTTAACCTTTCAGGCCTTGCGCATTTTTGTAAATAATGAGTTAATAGAAATAGAATCAGGATTAAATTTTGCGGAAAATTACCTTGTACCGGGCGGTAGATTGGTTGCTGTTACATTTCACTCGCTGGAAGATCGTCTGGTTAAGACATTTCTTAAAGAGCGAAGCTTTAAGTCTCGACCATCTCGCTTATTACCAGGAGAAATGGAAGATCCGCGCGTTCCAACTTTTCATTTGCTTTGCCCCCGAGGTGTGGTGCCAGCAGATGAGGAGGAACGGGCAAATCCTCGTTCAAGATCAGCAAGGCTTCGTGCGGCCCTTCGTTTACCTGTAGGTGGAGGGCAACAATGAGGCGTTCAACGATCGTTTGTGGTGTGGTAGCAATAGCTATTGGGACTGGTTTGTTTCAATTGAAATACGAAGTAATGCGTTTAGAGCAACAGTATCGGCAAATATGCCAAACCATTAAGTTGACCGAAGAGTCTACCCATGTCTTGAAGGCTGAATGGGCCCATTTAAATGATCCTAAACGTTTGCAAGTATTAGCGCAAAAGCATCTCAATATTATTCCAGTAGAGGGAGCGCAGCTAACCTCGCTTGAACGGGTGACTGGAGGACAAGGCAATTATGACAGGGATGCTCTCGAACAATTAGTGGCTGACATTGCCAGTGAAAGCAAATTTATGGCTGTGGAGGACGAATAGATAATGCGTCATCTGATCGCTCGTCCTCTTGAATTGCTGGCGCACCATCTCAATTCTTGGCACCAGGTCATGCGCGATCGCTCTGTTTTGGAAGTTGCGCGCAATCGCTCCTTGGTTGCAGCTGGTGTATTTCTCCTTGGTTTTAGTGTCATATCTTTCCGTTTGTCGGAAGTGATGTTGTTTCGCAGCGAACGGTCGGTGGTTAGTGAGCATTCCGATCAACTTCCCACATATATAGCCAAGCGGGCAGATATTTTAGATCGCAATGGCGAGATTTTGGCAACCCACTTGGTTACTGGTTCTGTTTATGCCAACCCCAAAGTCATTATTAATCCTGAAGAAGCCGCTCTCAAATTATCTAAGTTAATGCCTGAATTGAATTATGATGCTCTGTTAAAGAAATTAACTTCAGACAAGGGGTTTGTTTGGGTTATAAGGCACATCCCGCCCAAGCTTCAGAATGAAGTCAACCGTTTAGGTATACCAGGGGTTTACTTGCAAAAGGATGAACGACGGGTTTATCCATATGGAAATTTGGTTTCCCATGTTCTTGGGTACTGCGGTGTAGATAATGAAGGTCTTGCAGGCGTAGAAAAGCATTTTGATCAAAGATTGCGTCAAGATGTAACACCGATTTCCTTGTCCATCGACTTGCGGATACAGCATGTGGTTTATGATGAATTGGTCAAAGGTATTGCTGAATTTCAAGCAGAGGGCGGCAATGCCATGGTCATGGATGCAGAAACGGGTGAAATTTTAGCCATGGTTTCTCTGCCTGATTTTGATCCTAATTTGCCTAATCAGAATCCCTTAGAGGCGACCTTTAATCGTAATACCTTAGGCATTTATGAATGCGGCTCGACATTTAAAATATTTAATACTGCTATTTCCCTTGAGTCTGGCAAGGCCAACATTACTTCTCGATATGATGCTTCAGCCCCCATCAAGATAGGTAGTAAACAAATCAAGGACTTTAAGGGGAAGAATCGTGTGTTAGATGTTCGCGAAGTGTTCATCTATTCCTCCAACATAGGATCAGCCAAAATGGCGTTGGACTATGGATCTGAGTTGCAGAAACAATATTTGGGGCGATTTGGTCTCTTTACTCCTCCGACCATTGAATTGCCTGAAATTGGTGCACCTTTAATTCCCAAGACGTGGCGTGAAGTAACCACCATGACGGTAGCTTACGGATATGGAATTGCGGTGAGCCCCTTGATGTTGTTGGATGCTGTTCGATCTGTGATTACAGGAAAACGAAAATATCCAGCGACCTTGCTTAAGCGGAACGAGCACGCTTTTGTCGGTGAAGAAGTGGAGATTGTCTCGGAAAAAACCGCGCGGAATATTCGAGCTCTCATGCGCCTTGTAGCCACAGAAGGGACAGCGAAGAAAGCGAATGTTCCTGGCTATCGGATTGTAGCCAAGACAGGAACCGCCCACAAAAAACATGGACACGGGTATTCAGATGCTCGACTTGCTTCCATTGTGATTGCCTTTCCTGAAGAAAGTCCCAAATACATCCTAAATGTTTTCCTAGATAATCCTAAACCCTCTAAAGCCACGTACGGCTATGCAACGGCTGGTTGGAATGCGGCCCTTGTAGGGGGGAGAATTGTATCCCGATTTGGCCCTATTGTGGGCTTTCAACCCGATTATAGTGGCGAAAAAAATGAAAATGGATATAAAAGTAATAACATAGTGGAAATTCGTCACACGGTTGATCGACAAGATGCACAACGTTAATTCATTTGAGGAAATTAAGAAAAGCTTTGATCAAAGGTTCTCAGGGATATCCTGTGATTCTCGTCTAACTGAGCCTGGTCATTTATTCTTTGCTATTCGTTGTGATGGTATCTTAAATAATATTACCCAAGCCGTAAGCAAAGGGGCCAAAGCGATTGTTATCGAACAGGACCTGATAACAAGCTTAAACGAGCACCTGCCTGAGTGTACGTATGTTCCTGTTGCTAACGTTCGGGCCAAGCTTGCCGAATGGGCCGTTCATATTTATCCCATGCAACCAGATTTCATCGTGGCTGTTACGGGGACCAATGGAAAGAGTTCAGTGGCAACATTTGTGCGACAGCTCTGGGAAGGAATACACCTTTCAGCTGCAAGCTTTGGCACCCTAGGGCTTGAGTTTTCTGGCCAGGTTAATTCTGGTGAGATAACGTTACCTAAGCTGACCACACCTGATGCCTTATCCATGCACAAACTCCTTCACCAATTAAAGGAGCAGGGGGTTAATTACTTTGCTTTTGAGGCATCGAGCCATGGTCTGGATCAATACCGTTGTCATCAAGTTCGTCTCAGTGCGGCTGGTTTTACCAATTTGACCCAAGATCACCTCGATTACCACGGAACCATGGAATCCTATTTTGAGGCTAAACAACGACTTTTTTCTGAAGTTCTGCCGCAAGGCAAGACAGCGGTCATTAATGGCAACTCTCCATACGCTAAATCTCTCCTTTACGTGATTCAAAGCCGTCAGCAAAAACCATTTATATACAGTGTCGAAGGTCAAGGCGACCTGGTTGCTCGGAATATACGCCTTCAAAATACGCACATTCGGATGGAAATAGAGTACCAAGGTCGTGTTTTTGACAATGTATGCCTAAATATGGTCGGAGCTTTCCAGGTGGAAAATGTCTTATGTGCTGTTGGACTTACTCTGGCCTGTGGTGCTGAAATTGAACAAATTATCCCGCTTTTATCTAAACTAACCTCTGCCCGAGGTCGTATGCAACTTGCAGCTCAACTTACACATGGAGCAGCGGTATTTGTCGATTATGCCCATACACCGGATGCATTAAAGCGTTCTCTACAAGCTCTGCGCCATCATTTACATGAGGACGGTCGTCTGCACGTGGTATTTGGATGTGGGGGAGACCGAGATGCAAGTAAGCGTCTTCCTATGGGAGAAATTGCTCAGGCCCTAGCCGATGTGGTTTACGTGACGGATGATAATCCAAGGTTTGAAGATCCTGCTTATATTCGAGCCCAAATCTTGAGGGGTTGTCCCAAAGGCATAGAGATCGACCAGAGAGAAGAAGCAATTAGAAGATCTATAACTGCTCTACAGCCTCATGATATTTTACTCGTTGCAGGAAAAGGTCATGAAGTTGGACAAATCGTTAGAGATAAGGTTTTGCCTTTTGACGATTTAGCAGTCATTCAAAAATATAGTTAAGAGGATAAGGTAATGAGTTTGTGGACTGGTAAAGAACTCAACGAAATTTTTAGATCCTCTCTTGCCGATGAGATTCAGGTAACAGGGATATCCATCGATACACGTACCCTTGAGCCAGGGGACTTATTTGTGCCCTTGAAAGGAGAGGCTGGGGATGGTCATGACTACTTAGAAAAGGCAGCACAAAGAGGGGCTTCAGCGGCTTTGGTTAGGTATCCGAATCCATCCCTTGCACTGCCTCAAATTAAGGTAGACGATACCTTAGAAGGATTGAGGAGGTTGGCTGAAAAAGCCCGTTCACGTTCCAAAGCACGGGTCATTGCTATTACCGGGAGTGTGGGAAAGACCTCCACAAAGGAAATATTAGCCCAAGTATTGAATCATTTTGGCTCAGTCAGTTACGCTCATGCCAGTTACAATAATCATTGGGGCGTTCCGCTCAGTTTAGCTCGTATGTCCGCTGATGCTCAATATGCTATCTTTGAGATTGGGATGAATAATCCAGGGGAAATTTCGCCGTTAGCAAAGTTAGTTCAGCCAGAAATTGCGATCATCACGGCTATTGCTCCAGCTCACATTGGGCATATGGGATCTATGGAAGCAATTGCTCAAGAGAAATCTCAAATATTTCAAGGTCTTATGACCGGTGGGGTAGCCCTTGTGCCTTATGACACCCCTTACAAGGATTACCTAACAGATCAAGCTCGTCAGGCAGGAGCGGAAGTGGTTTGGACCGTAGGACAAAGTAGAGAAGCCGATTTTCATCGTGTTGCTTATGAGATTGACCCTGTCAAATGCGGGGCACGTATGACTGTATCTGCCCAAGGTCAACCGTTCCAGTGTTATTGGAATCTCATTGGCGAACATCTTGCCCAAATTGCCTTGACCACTTATGGAGTGGCAAAGGCCTTGGGCCTTGATTTAAACCAGGTCACAGAAGCTTTAAGGAATATCCAACCTATTAAAGGGAGGGGGCAGCATCATCAACTTATGGTCCAGGGGATGCCGATCTATCTCGTTGATGATGCTTATAACGCAAATTTAACTTCCATGCTCGCAGGATTAAGGGTGCTGACGACGTTAAATCCCAAGGCTCCAGGAAGACGTATTGCCATTATTGGGGAAATGCTGGAGCTGGGAGATTTTGCCATAGAACACCATAAACATGTCATTCAATTTATCGCTCAAGAGCCCATCGATTTAGTTTTCGCAACGGGCGGTAAAGTTATGGAAGATTGTTTTCAAGCCCTGCCCATACATAAGAAGGGGAGATATGCCGCTCAGGCACAGGATCTCATTCCCATCCTTCTTGAACAACTTCGACCCCACGACACTCTTTATGTAAAAGGCTCTAAGGGGAGTCGTGTCAGTCTTGTGGTCGATGCCCTTCTTAACTCTGCTCAGCTAACCCTCATTGAGAATATTGCGTAAATGTTATATTACTTTCTCTCTCCATATTTTCACTCCATATCTGGTTTGAATGTTTTTCGCTATTTAACGTTCAGAACAGGTGGGGCCATTTTAACAGCCTTGATTATCAGTTTTTGTTTAGGAAAGCCGGTTATTAGATGGCTTAAAAGCAAACAAAAGGAGGGGCAACCCATTCGTGAAGATGGACCTGAGTCCCATCTGATTACGAAAAAGGGCACACCGACCATGGGGGGAAGTCTAATCTTGTTGGCGCTTTTGACCAGCACCCTGTTATGGGCTAATTTAGCTAATGGATATGTTTGGATTGTAATGGGTGTTACCTTAGGGTTTGGTTTGCTTGGGGCTTATGACGATTATTTAAAATTAACCAAACGGAGCAGCAAAGGTTTAAGTGGCAAAGCAAAATTGACCACTCAATGGCTCATTACCCTGGTAGCCACTTATTTTATCGTGAGACTAAGCCAGCCCCATTTAGCCAATCAGTTGGCCTTTCCCTTTTTCAAAGAACTCTTGGTCAACTTGGGGTGGTTTTACTACATTTTCACTTTCTTTGTGATTGTTGGTGCTTCCAATGCGGTAAATTTGACTGATGGTCTTGATGGCTTGGCTATTGTTCCCGTTATGATTGCAGCTATGTGTTTTTCTCTGATTGCTTATTTGGTAGGTAATCACTTTTTTGCCAATTATTTGCAGATTCATTATGTGGCAGAGGCGGGTGAGATTGCCATCTTCTGTGGTGCTATGGTGGGAGCAGGATTAGGATTTTTATGGTTTAATGCGCCCCCTGCTAAGGTATTTATGGGTGATACGGGATCTCTTTCAGTCGGGGGGGCTTTAGGGGTCATTAGTGTGATTACGAAACATGAAATTGTATTAGCTATCATTGGCGGGCTCTTTGTCATTGAAGCTATTTCTGTTATTTTGCAAGTAGGCTATTATAAATTAACCAAGAAACGGATTTTTTTGATGGCACCGATCCATCATCACTTTGAGAAAAAAGGGTGGGCTGAATCAACTGTCGTCATTCGTTTTTGGATTATTGCCACCATTTTAGCTTTAATTGGCATGTCAACCTTAAAATTAAGGTAATTTAGGTGACCTATTATCCCGTTAATGATAAGAATTTTGTGGTGCTAGGTCTCGCACGTTCAGGTCTTGCAACTGTTCAATGGTTGATTGCTGAAGGTGCTCATGTTTACGCCTATGATAAAGATTTACAAAAAGCTCAAGAAGCTAAAGAATTTGGGGCTCAGCTTTTGATCCCAGAGGATATTGACTGGTCTACGATCGCAGCTTTAGTTCACAGCCCGGGCATTTCCCCCAGTCACTCTGTGTCCCAAGCAGCCATAAACCACGGTGTTCCTCTGATCACGGATTGCAACTTACTTCGCTTAACTTATCCAAAGACAAAATTTGTTGGAGTGACGGGGACAAATGGGAAGTCAACGACTACAACGCTTATCGGTCATATTTTACAAGAGGCGGGACGTAAAGCTGCGATAGGGGGCAATGTAGGGGTCCCCGCTTTAAGTTTGCCCGCTTTAGGAAATTATGATTATTTTGTTCTGGAACTTTCCTCTTACCAGTTGGAACTTTCCGATCCATTGTCTTTAGATGTCATGGCATGGCTCAATATTAGTGAAGATCATCTCGAGCGCCATGGGACCATGGAAAATTATGTAAAGGCAAAACGACGTATTTTTGCAACAACCAAAGAGCGTGGGCAGGCGGTCATCAGTGTTGACGACCCTTGGTCCCATCAAGTTTATCAAAATTTGTGCAATGATTCTCATCCTGTAATCCCTATTTCCTGTGTCCATCCCTTGGACTATGGGGTATATGTAGAAAAGGGAACTCTGGTAGATCGCTTGCAATCTAAGATAGAACGCATCCTTCTCTTAAAGGATATTGAAACCCTTCAAGGAACGCACAATTCCCAAAATATAGCGATTACCTATGCTGTATGTTTTAGCTTGGGTTTGACTAAAGAAGAGATCATTCAAGGTCTTAAAAGTTTTCCCGGTCTTGCTCATCGCCAAGAGTTGGTAACCACTTTAAAGGGGATTAAGTTTATCAACGATAGTAAAGCGACCAATGCAGATGCGACTGCAAAAGCTTTAGCCACTTATGATCATATTTATTGGATTGTCGGTGGCCAAGATAAATCTGATGGAATTGAGCCTCTTAAAGACTACTTTCCAAAGATCCGCCATGCTTTTCTCATTGGAGCTGCCATGAATCGGTTTGCTCAAACGTTGCAAGGACATGTAGAGGTGACCTTATCGGGAGATTTAGTCACAGCTCTTCGTCAAGCATATGAAAAAGCTCAAAACGAATTGGATGCGCCCGGAGTAATATTATTATCCCCAGCCTGTGCAAGCTTTGATCAATTTGTGGATTTCGAACATCGAGGCAATACGTTTCGTGAGCAGGTTAAAAAATTGGAGGAACAAGGGTGTTAAAGGAAACTTTTTCCCGGCGTGATAACAGTATCATGAGTCGATGGTGGTGGACCATTGACCGTTGGACTTTAGGAGCTTTGATTGTTCTAATGAGTATAGGCATCCTCTTAAGCTTTGCCGCCAGTCCAGCTGTAGCCGATCGTTTGAATTTAGGAGGGTTCTTTTTCGTCAAGCGACATTTAGTCTTTATTCTTCCCAGTTTTCTGTTAATGATCATGGTCTCCCTAATGGCGCCTCTTTACGTCCGACGTTTAGCGGTGGCCATTTATTTGTTGGGGGTTGTTCTTCTCATCTTTACCTTGCTTGGAGGAAGCGAAGTCAAGGGTGCTCGCCGTTGGATTAATGTGGGCAGTTTTTCTATCCAAGCTTCTGAATTTGTTAAGCCTGCCTTTGCTGTGGTTTCCGCATGGATGATCTCGGAAAAACTGCGCAATCCTCACTTTCCAGGGCTTAATTTATCCTTGATTTTGTTAAGTGTGTTTGTGATCTTATTGCTGCTTCAGCCTGATTTAGGGATGACGGTTGTTACGGTTGCAACCTGGATTGGCCAATTGTTTATTGCGGGCATTCCACTCTTTTGGATTGGATGTGTTGGGGGATTAGCCATTTTTGGCATGTTAGGCTCTTATTTCTTTTTTCCCCACGTTGCTCGACGCATCGATCAGTTTCTGGATCCCAGCTCTGGTGATCCGCGGCATGATCTTTATCAAGTAACCCAATCTCTTGAAGCGTTCAAAAATGGGGGATTGTTTGGTCGTGGGCCTGGAGAGGGGATTGTGAAAAAACATATCCCTGACGTTCATGCAGATTTTGTCTTTGCTGTGGCAGGGGAAGAATTCGGGCTTCTTGTTTGTCTCGTGCTCGTAGCCTTGTTTGCCTTCATAGTAGTTCGATCTTTCTTGCGTTTGGTGAATGAGCAAAGTTTATTTGTTATTTTGGCCTCTTCAGGGATTGTGCTGCAATTTGGCCTGCAGGCTGTTATTAATCTATCGTCCACTTTGCATATCATCCCCACAAAGGGAATGACCCTTCCCTTTATCAGTTATGGGGGATCTTCCATGTTAGCCATTGGTATCGCTATGGGAATGGTGCTTGCTTTTACCCGGAAGCGTCATGGCATAGGGGATACCATATGACCATTGTTTTAACGGCTGGTGGGACAGGCGGGCATGTTTTTCCTGCCTTAAGTTTAGCCGAGAAATTATCCAGCTTAGGCCATTGTGTGCACTTGTATACAGATTCACGAGGGCTTAAATATCAGAACAGTCAGGGAATTCATCGCGTAGTTTGTTTGCCGATTCGCCGTGCAAAAGGACCTTTAGGACCTGCGATATTACTATTAACTCTATTTTGGTCTACTCTTAAGTGTTTAGGGGCTTTTGTCGCTTCTCGACCCAAACTTGTCGTTGGATTTGGAGGGTACGTATCAGCGCCTGCGATCACTGCGGCTTATTTGTTGCGTATTAAAACCATTCTTCATGAACAAAATGCTGTTTTAGGTCGAGTGAACCGAAAACTCGCTCCTTATGTCTCTTGTGTGGCTACTTCTTTTCCTGAAGTTAAATATGCTGATACTTTGAATGTGGTTTTGACAGGAAACCCAGTGCGGCAACAATTTCTTAATGTTCGTTCCCGTCCGTTTCCTAAGCTTGAAGAAAAGCTGCATCTATTTGTGGTTGGGGGGAGCCAGGGTGCTTCTGTTTTCTCAAAAATTATTCCTCAAGCCATTGCTCTTTTGAGCTTACCAGAACGGCAACGTATTGAGCTTGTTCAGCAATGTCGTCCGGAGTTAATCGATAAAACCAAAGAGGGCTTCGATCATATTGAGTTCCCTGTAACGTTGAAATCCTTTTTTAATGATATAGATCGTCAGATGGAACAAAGTCACTTAGTCATTGCCCGCGCGGGGGCCATGACAGTCACCGAATTAGCGGTGGCTGGTCGACCTGCCATTTTTGTCCCGTATGCTGCAGCCATGGATAATCACCAGTACTATAATGCTCAGCAAGTAACGCAAAAAGGGGGGGGAGTCTTGATCAAGGAAAGTGATTTTACCGCACCAGCCTTGGCTCAAATCTTAAAGGAAATTCTGGCTCATCCCCAGCGATTATCTGCCCAAGCAGAAAGTATTCGTAATTTTGCTATCCCAGATGCTGTAACAAATCTTGCGAATTTGGTTCAAGATTTGTTACCAAGGTAATTAGAACAGTATTAAGTAATTGAGGCCTTTGATGAAAGTTCCACCCCATACCGTTAATAGAGTGCATTTTGTTGGCATTGGTGGCATTGGTATGAGTGGCATTGCTGAGGTTTTATTGAATCTTAATTTTAAGGTTTCAGGCACGGACTTAAGCGAAAATTCTAATATTGTCCGTCTAAAGCAATTAGGGGCCATTATAGATATTGGCCACAGTGCAGAGTTTATTCGAGATGCCCAAGTGGTGGTGATTTCGTCTGCCGTTAAGGAAGATAATCCAGAGGTTCAAGAAGCACGTCGGCGACGCATCCCTGTGATTCGCCGTGCAGAGATGCTCTCTGAATTGATGCGATTCAAGTACTCGGTTGCTATTTGTGGAACTCATGGTAAGACCACCACCACCTCTTTAACGGCCAGTTTGTTTGATGCCGCTGGATTAGATGCAACAGTGATTAATGGGGGAATTATCAATGCCTATGGTACCAATGCTCGTTTAGGGACGGGAGATTGGATTGTGGTTGAAGCAGACGAGTCAGATGGTAGTTTCCTGAATCTTTTTCCAACCATTGCTGTGGTAACCAATATTGATCCTGAGCATATGGATTTTTATGCCTCCTTTGAGGCGTTAAAAGAAGCCTTTGTTCAGTATGTAGAACGTGTTCCTTTTTACGGATTGGGTGTTTTGTGCATTGATCATCCCGTGGTTCGCGAGATTTTGCCACGCCTGTCAAATCGTCGCACAATAACTTATGGTTTTAGTGAAGATGCAAACATCCGAGCCACCAACCTGCGTCCGTCTTTTGAGGGAACACTTTTTGATGTTGACATTGTAGGCAATGGAGCTTTATCAAGTCGTGCTTTGGGCGGTGATCGTGTTGCTGTATTACCGCGTAAGATTAAAGATTTATTCTTACCCATGATGGGGGCTCACAATGTGCAGAATGTTTTGTCTGTGGTAGCCATCGCTCAGGAATTAGGGGTAAATGATGATCTGTTGCGCCTCGCTTTGTCCAGTTTTAAAGGTGTTAAAAGACGATTTACATGCACTGGCGTTGTAAGGGGGGTGACCATCATTGATGATTATGCGCACCATCCTGTGGAGATTCAAACCGTTTTAAAGGCAGCTCGACAAGCTTGCCATGGTCGAATTATTGCGGTTATGCAGCCTCATCGCTATTCTCGTCTTCACCACCTTTTTGACGATTTTGCCGACTCATTTGATAGTGCAGATGAAGCTATTGTCACGCCTGTCTATAGTGCGGGGGAGCAACCGATTCCTGGCGTCAGTGGACAAAAGCTCAGCGAGGCAATCAAGGAACGCGGTAAAGAAGTTTATTATATGGAAGATCCTAGCTTTTTAGCACAAGAAATTGCTAAACGAGCTCAGGCAGGGGATATGGTTATTTGTTTGGGAGCCGGTAATATTACTCAGTGGGCTCATGATTTGCCAGGTCAATTAGAACCTTTGTTGCCATTGCAGCGGGATGTATCTGCTTCATGACCCAAGATTTGCTTCACCATCTCCCTATTGTTAAAGGACGGTACACGCCTCAAGCCTTGATGGCCGAACAAACATGGTTCCGTGTGGGTGGGCCTGCTGATGTCTTGTTTCGTCCCTCGGATGAAGAAGATTTAATCCACTTTTTAACAGAGTGTGGTCAGGATATACCGATCACGGTGTTAGGAGCAGGGTCCAATGTTCTGGTGCGTGATGGCGGGCTTCGTGGAGTAGTAATTCGTCTAAATCGTGGATTCTCAAAAATTGATATTCACGGCCACGATATCATTGTAGGGGCAGGCGCATTAGATCGAACATTGGCTCTTACGTGCGCGGACCACGGAATTGGTGGTCTAGAGTTTTTAGTTGGTATTCCTGGCACCTTGGGTGGTGCCGTTAAGATGAATGCCGGAGCCTATAACCAAGAGATTAAAGATTGTCTTCTTTGGGTCGATGTCGTTGATTTCTCAGGGACTAAGCACCGACTAACTAAGGAGGACCTTCAATTTAGTTATCGTCATTCAGCCTTGCCTGATCATATGATTATTACAAAAGTAGCCTTGCGAGGATATGATGAGAATCCTGAGAAACTCCGCCAAACGTTAAATCATCTGCTAGACCAGAGAGAAGCGACTCAACCGGTGCGGGGCCAGACGGGAGGGAGTACTTTTAAGAATCCGTTGCCTAAAAAAGCTTGGGAACTGATTGATGAAGCAGGCTGTCGTGGCCTTATGATCGGTCAAGCCCAAATGTCAGAAAAACATTGTAATTTTATGTTGAATCTGGGGGGCGCAACGGCGCAAGATCTGGAACAACTAGGGGAGCTGGTCAGACAAAAAGTCCTGGAAAAATCAGGAACACCACTCGAGTGGGAAATTATCCGTCTGGGCTAAGAAAAGGACATACAAATGAAGGTTAAAAGAATTGCTGTTTTAATGGGCGGGTGGTCTGAGGAAAGAGAAGTCTCCCTGTCTTCTGCTCAAGGGATTATTAAAACTCTTGAGGCATTGGGATATGAGGTCGTCCCAATTGATGTAACTCGGGATCTTCAAGCTCTCATTCAAGCTTTAACCCCCAAGCCTGATCTGGTATTTAATATTCTTCATGGTACAGGCGGGGAAGATGGTGTTATTCAAAGTGTGTTAGAAATTTTACAAATTCCCTATACCTTTTCAGGGGTTGCCTCATCCGCTATTGCCATGAACAAAGTTTTAGCCCGGAAAATTTTTGAACGGGAAGGTTTACTCTCTCCTGAGTGGAAAGTGATTACCCCAGAAGAACTAGCTGCAAATCACCCATTTCCTTTTCCCTATGTTTTAAAACCCATTGCGGAGGGATCCAGTAAAGGGGTCTATATTGTTCATCAAGAGAGGGATCTGCCAGAAATATCCAGCACCTGGCATCAAGGCCAGAAAATTTTAGCTGAAAAGTATATTCCGGGGCGGGAAATTCAAGTGGCGGTTATGGGCGATAAGGCGCTTGGGGCTATTGAGATTTGTCCAAAAGAAGGATTCTATGATTATGAGGCAAAATACACGGATGGAAAAGCCGAGCATTTAATGCCTGCGCCTTTAAGCCCAAAAGATTATGATCGGGTTCTCAGGTATGCGCTTATGGCTCATCAAGCTTTGGATTGTCGTGGCGTGACACGTTCTGATTTTCGGTTTGATGAAACTCAGGGCGAATTTTATCTTTTAGAAATAAACACGCAACCAGGGATGACGCCTCTGTCTTTAGTGCCTGAGATTGCCGCCTATTGTGGTATTAGTTTTCCAGAATTGATTCAATGGATTGTGAATCAAGCCCAATGTGACCCCCAAATTTCCGCAAACCCGACTCCTGTATCCTATGAAGGCGGAAATTCAGGCTCTTTTCCTGAAGGTTATGATTTGAAATTGGCATCTTAGTGCCTTGTTTTATGATGATGTGGAAAACAAGGTTGAGCTTTATAAAAACAGGTGACTTAACCATAATTCTAAATGGGCAGAGTGACAACCATGGGAACAGTTAAGAAAAAAAAGACCAAAACAAAATCCAAAACTTCTTGGTTTGGTTCCCTGAAAAAGGGCTGGCAAAAATTTAAGGACCCTTCCAGCTTGGCACGCCTGAGGTCTTATAGACGTAATCTTGCGCAAAAAATCACTTTGAGTATGAGCTTACTAACGGCGGTCGCTATGACTGTTGTGTGGTGGTCGGGATATCCCCAACACTGGTTGGAGAAGGCTGAAGCTGCTTTTCTGCAAGCTTCCTCACGTTGGGGGCTTAAGGTGGAAGAAATCATGGTGACTGGTCGCAACTATGCTTCTACTCAGAAAATTTTATCTGCTATTCAACTTACTCGCGGAGATCCAATCCTGTCTCGCTCAGTTCATGAAATTCGGACCTCTTTGGAGGAAGTCTCATGGATTAAGAAAGCTCATGTTCAGCGTAGATTACCTAATATTCTCTATATATCTCTTGAAGAACGTCAACCTATTGCCATTTGGCAGCATCAAAAAGTTCATTATTTAGTGGATTCAGAAGGGGTTATCATTTCTGCAGAGAATATTTCACAATTTAAGCAATTACCAGTTGTTGTAGGTGGGGATGCTCCTTTGCATGTGCCCCAAATTTTGCGCATTCTTGATCGTTTTCCTGAAATTCGCAAACAAGTGACTGCTTTGGTAAGAGTCGGAGGTAGACGCTGGAATCTTCAGTTGAAAAATGCTTTGGAAGTAAAGTTGCCAGAAACCAAACAGGAAGAAGCACTTGCTCGACTCAACCTTCTGCTTCAGCAAAATAAGATTGACCCGAATGAAATTGCCACAGTGGATCTCAGGGTAGATAATCAAATGATTATGCGTCTTTCACCGGCAGCAGCCATTCGTTTAAAAGAAGAAGGGAACGAAACTTAAATCCTGCATCTTTAGTTAATTTGTACCAATATTGCTCTAAGTAACAAAATTTAGTATATTAAAGCAGGTGAAATGGCAGAAACAATGTCATTTCAGACATCTTAACGAAAGGACAGATCATTTGACCTGGTCGCTTATGGAAACAATTAAATCCCTTTTTATCTCTATTTTTATGTTAGACAGATGATTATAAAAACAGAGTTTTCATTTTTACCCGCTATCAGATAAGGTTGTGGGCGTCGTGTCCTCTTAAGAGTTAAAAATTAAAAAGTTATAAATAAGGGTAAAGCCCAAAATGAAAAACTCTATACTGCAGCACTATCGCGTCGGGACAACAACGGTTAGAGTCAAAAGTCATGGGTCAAGCAAAACATTGCGCCTTAAAATTGATCCTATTCGCAAAATTCCTATATTAACTGTACCCGTAAACTGTAATCCAAGTTCCATTAGAAAATTTTTAAATCAGTGCCAATCTTGGCTTCAGGAACAGATGGTCGCATTTCAAGAAATAGGCCAAGAAAAAAAAGTGCTTTTTAAAGGTGAAATTTACCATGTTTCCGTTGATCTAAGGGGGAATGTCAACCCGGTGGTTGGTATTGATGAAGCTTCTAAAATGATTTATTTAGATTGTTCCTTGGACAGAGTTTCATATCAACTTAAACGTTTGTTTCGCAAAGAAGCTCTTGAATATAGCAAAGACCAATCCCAAAAATGGGCCAAAGACCTCAATGTTTCTCTCCAAGATGTATTGGTAAAAGACTATCGTGCCCGATGGGGAAGTTGTTCTAGTCGTGGAATTTTAACCTATTCATGGCGGTTAATCCAAGCGCCGCCTCAGATCTTTGATTATGTCTGTGCTCATGAGGTAGCCCACCTACTTCATCTCAATCATAGCCCAGCCTTTTGGCAGGTTGTCTCTTCTATTTGTCCTCATTACCAAGAATCTCGCCGCTGGCTTAAGATTAATGGTTTGCAATTATTCAATTATCTCTAGGTTTACGTTCAAAAGTTAATCTTTGTATTGTAAAAATACAAAATCAATATATAAATATTTTAAAATAATAAAAATATTGAGCTTTTGTAACTCTTTTTTAGCTTTTTTCATCGTTTAAAATCATGGTAGTCACAATGATCAAAAGAATAGTTATATTCTTGTTTATAAACATTTTTGTCCTTTATCCTGCTTGCGCGGTTGATCCTTCCACATTTTGGAATGGACTTTCTCAAGTGTCTTTATCAAGTCTTTTAAGTCATGAGGAAAGCGTTTTACCTGAATACATTTCACTCGAAGAAATGATACGTTTCCACGATCTATTAGATGCTCATTCAATAATCTGTCAGGGAAAAAGTCCTGAAAAATGTGTCAAAGTCATCAAAGCCCCCTTTTTGAAGGATAAGAACTATCGTAAGGGAGTTTTTTATCGATATATTCACAAGAACTTATGTTTTCTTTTAAGAGGGCAGTTAAATGACGTGGCATTGCTCATGGATGTTGAGTGGGGAAAGTATGATGAAATAACTCAATTTATTGATGATCTCGTAGCCCTTACGAATAAGGGGGCTCCTGAGAGAGAAAGAGGCAAAGAGATGAGAAAAGATGTTGAATCGACAGCAAGGTTAGAGATGCTCCTGTTGAGAGAGGCAAAATTCTTTCAACTGTGGCGATATGTGCTCCTGATTGATCAAGGAACTCTCTTCAAAACTTCCTCGACATCCCCGAAACCAGAGAGAAAAAGGGCAAAAAAACAATCGGCTCTTAAAAAGTATATTTCAGACCGGGCTAGGTTTTATGATTCCATGTTTGCGCTGCTTCCAAAAGATTTGATGAAGATTCAAGAACGCTCTGTCCAAGAAACTTTTACTGATTATCCAGCTTTTTTGAAAGCGATCCACACTCAAGTTCGCTTAGAAATGTTTGATCCTGATCGTGAATTTGATCAAGAAATTATCGATGATAAATTCGTTAAAAAAATAATTTATCAAGCGGTCCAAAGCTCAATTAATGACTTTTATCAAGGTATTTGGAGAAAATATTTTGAGGCCTTTCAAGCGGAGATCGCTTATCAGATGTTTATTATGGATTTCGGTATTCAACAATATATAAAGAATGTCGTTCTGGATGGAAATGAAGATTTTCGAAATTTTGTTGAGCAGCTTCGAGGCGATCAAAGACAAGCTGAAAAAATTCATATAGATCATAAGAAATTATTTTTGGAGTGGTATGAGGGGTATACTAAAATCCAAGAATATTTCAAGACGAGTTTTTTGGAAAAAAAGTTTAGGGAAATCCTTTTATCCATTCTAACAAGTCATGCCCCTTTATGGATGAATAGGATTAATTTACAAAGTCTTTGGCAAGAAGAAAAAAGGTTTTTTGAGCACATTGCTCAAATCCAAAGAGTGGTCCTTATCCTTGTTGACATCAATGATTGTGAGGTTGTTGAACTTTGGGTACCTGAGAAAAATTATATTTCTGTAGGAAAGTCAAAAAAATGGATTGAGGAGAAGATGAAAGAGTTATCTCAAGCCTATCTCGGAAAATCTTGCCAGGATCTTCACAAAACGATCCGCGAAGATCTTGACCTTTCAATATTGACAATTGGACACTACTTTTTAGTTTTTTATTTACAGATAAAAAATAATTACTGGCAAGAATTAATCAAAAGTGATGGATATGTTTCCAATATCAAGAAAAGAGGAAAGAAGAGAGGTAAGGGGAAAGAGAAGAATACTTAAAAATAACTCTTAAATTTCTTAAACAAAAACTAGGTAAATTGATCGAATTTCGTTACTCTATAATTAAAATAGAGGGCTTGGTCTTTTGACTTTTTTAAGATAAGGATCGAGTGTTTTTGAAAGTCAGTTAAATTTATGAAATGGTCGGAGATGTTGGTATAAAAAATGAGTCAGTTGCTTAAAAGATCAACAAAACGTCGGCGTGACTTATTTGCTGCTATTGATATTGGGGGCAGTAAGATTTGTTGTGCGATTGCCAAAGTAGATGATCTCTCCAATGAGCCAACTTTGCGGTTAATTGGTGTGGGCCAACAAGTTTCTCGGGGTATTAAAGGCGGTATTATTACGAATTTAGACGAATTGGAAGATTCGATTTTAAATGCTGTCCACAGTGCTGAGCAAATGGCTGGAGAGCGTATTGAAGAAGTTTATGTGAATCTAGCTGCGAGTGCAACTCAATCTCATACCCTAGATGTTCAATTGAATTTAAATGGCCAGGCGGTGGATGAAAATCATATCCGTCGCTTGCTGTATTTAGGGCGCCATGATTCTCATTTAGAATCCCGCTATATTGTCCATGCCTTGCCTATTGCGTACACAATTGACGATAAAGAAGGAATTCGAGATCCAAGAGGCCTTATTGGCGATGAACTAACAGCTACTTTTCATGTGGTATCCGCTTCCAATGCTGTTTTACAAAATCTGATTAATTGTATTGGGCGGTGTCATTTAGATGTCTTAGGTTTTGTGGCTACCCCATATGCCTCAGGGCTTTCTACCTTGGTTGAAGATGAGGTGGAGTTAGGCGTTACCGTTATTGATTTAGGTGGAGGTCAATGCAGCATTGCCTCTTTCCTAGAAGGTTCTTTGATTCATCTGGATCATGTAGGAGTGGGCAGTTCATTAATCACAAGTGATATTGCTCGGGGCCTTTCAACGCCTTTGGCTCAAGCGGAACGGTTGAAAACTCTTTATGGATCAACCATTGTTTCTTCTATGGATGAGCGGGAGACCATATCGGTTCCTCCTTTGGGTGAGGGGATGAATTTACAAAATCAACACGTTCCCAAATCCATGCTAACGCACATTATTCGAGCCCGGGCTGAGGAAATGTTGGAGCTTATTTGGCGTCGCTTGCAGGAATCAGGTATGGATCGGTTGGTTTGTCAACGGATTGTCTTAACAGGAGGCGGGAGCCAATTGCCTGGTATTCGCGATTTAGCTGCGATGTTATGGAACCGTCAAATTCGTATGGGAGCACCCATTGGGTTAAATGGGGGTGGGGATATGGCTAATAATCCCTCCTTTGCTACTTGTGCAGGTATTTTAAAGTATGCATGGCGTGATTATTTAGGCGGGCAAGAGCATTACAAAACAACTTATGAAAATACCGGGTTTTGGCAGAAATTAGTAAATTGGATCAAAGATAATTTTTAAGAAATAAAATCCCAGGTAAGAATACTTATTTGCTTTTTTCCTGACGATGTCAGTGTTAAGATTTTGTTAAGTTTAGGTAAAACAGAGATTACTGAGAAAGAGTTGTAAAGAATGGAATTGGAGCTCAAACCTAGAATTACCGTTGTTGGTGTTGGTGGTGCAGGTGGCAACGCTGTCAATAATATGATCAGAGCCAAGCTAGAAGGTGTAGAATTTGTGGTTGCCAACACGGACGCCCAGGCTTTAAGTCAATCTCTGGTAACGCCAGATAAGCGAATCCAATTAGGTCTTCATGTTACCCAAGGGTTAGGCGCAGGTTCTAAACCTGAAGTGGGACGGTCAGCTGCAGAAGAATCAAACGATCAAGTCACCGACTATTTGAAGGGCAGCAATATGGTTTTTATTACCGCTGGTATGGGCGGTGGTACCGGTACTGGGGCAGCACCTGTTATTGCCCGTGCAGCCCGAGAAAGCGGTATTTTGACCGTCGGTGTGGTGACCAAGCCTTTCCACTTTGAAGGAAGCCATCGAACCCGGACTGCAGAGCGCGGCATTGAAGAGCTACAACAATATGTAGACACCCTGATCATTATTCCTAACCAAAATCTATTTCGGATTGCTAACGAGCGAACCACTTTCGCTGATGCCTTTAAATTAGCCGACGATGTTCTTTATTCAGGCGTTCGGGGGGTCACTGACCTGATGATGATGCCAGGGCTTATTAACCTAGACTTTGCTGATATTCGCGCAGTTATGGCGGAGATGGGTAAAGCAATGATGGGTACCGGTGAGGCGCAAGGCGATCGTCGCGCCTTGGATGCTGCTGAGGCTGCTATCTCTAATCCATTGCTGGATGATGTTTCCATGAGTGGTGCACGCGGTGTCCTTATTAATATCACCGGTGGTTATGATATGACCCTGTATGAAGTAGATGAAGCAGCTAACCGTATTCGTGATGAAGTCGATCCTGAAGCTAACATTATTTTTGGATCCACTTTTGACGAAAAACTAAATGGAACCATTCGTGTTTCTGTGGTAGCTACAGGTATTGGCCCAGCGCACCAAACCAAGTCTACAAAGACTCAAGAGGCGGTTAAGGCAGAACCAAGTTATACCCCTAACTTTATGAATCGTGACTTCAATTTTGGCGTTGCTGCGACAGGTCCTAGAACATCCACACCGGTTGTGGAGGCCGCTACCACCTCAGCAGATTTAGCAGAAAAGACTGTGGATGAAGCACAGTTAAAGGAGAGTGATGAAGAGACCGTTGTTGATTTAACGACAGAGGTTGCTCAAGAGTCTGATAATAATCCATCTCTCTTACAAGAAACAGAACCTCAAACAATCTCTGCTGTTGAAGAACCACAGGATAAGATTAATGAAGTTATTCGGGTAAAGAGTCCTTTGAGATCTGAAGGGGGTGAACCACAGCCTTTAGAGAAGAAAAAACCAACCTCCTTATTTGAACGTTTTACTGGTGTTTCTCGGAAAGGAACACAATCCTCATCAGATCATAAATCTAATGTGTCCATGATCAGCACACCTGAGAATAATGAATCAGATAGTGACTTATTAGAAATCCCAGCGTTCTTGCGCCGAGGCGGTGGAAATTAGTTAATTAGGGGGATCCCCCTAATTATTTTTTTAAGCGTAATCCACTTTAATCCTAACTGGATCTAAAATATCTTCAATGCTGCTTTGAGAATTAAAGCTAATGCTGTTGAAGAGAATGGAAGCACCATCGATAAAGTTAACTTGAACTTTACTGCTGTAGCCTGAGATATTGTTTATCAGGCCATTAATGTCAGCTAAGACATCACCTGCCGTATCGGTAACATTCTTGAAGTAAACAAAATCTTCATTAACATTAATGTCCCAAAATACATCATGACCTTGGTTTTTGTTTAAACTGAAGATAAAGGTATCTATGGCCTCACCACCAATGAGGATGTCATTACCAGTGCCTCCATCCAATATATCATTGCCTCCCTGGCCAAAGAGAATATCATTCCCGCCATTTCCATGAAGGATGTCATTTGCTCCTAAATTCATTGGTGCTTGCCAAAGGGATGTATTCATGACTAGCCAATCATAAGGTGAGCTGGCACTTAAGAGAGCTGCTTGGTCTACACTTGACAAGATCAAGTTATCCCCAAAGATTAAGTTATCTCCGCCATCGGCAGAAATGACATCTTTGTTAGCAAAGGCATTGGCTGATGAGGCAGACATCTCATCGCCAAGGTAGACTTTGTGCTCACTTCCTAACACTTGATGAACTGAACTGTTGGCACTGCCAGAGATGGTATAGTTGCCGAGTCGACCATATACACCGTTGCTGGTAACATTAAGAAAGTAAATACCTTCAGCAAGATTGTTAATACTCATATTCACATCATTAAATGTTGTGTTGATTAAAATATCATTTGACGGGTCAGCTGGGGTTTGAGTTTGGTCATTGTCATATAAAACCAAGGTATCGGGTGTTTGTGTTGCGACCACGTTCCCATTTTCATCATACAGGGTTACTGTAAAGGCAAGACTGGGGGAGAAAGCATCATTAAGAACATTAATATTAAGGTTTCCTTCATTGACAGAAAAGGCAAACACGTCATGTTCAGCTACGAAGGGGCTGGTTGTCGTAAAGTTAATAAGTCCAGAGGCAGCGAGTTGTCCTGCCGTGATGTTAAGAAGTGTTGCATTTGTTAAGACATTACCATGATCATCCTTCACTTGGGGCAATTTTGTCTTAATCTCGGCAAGATCATCTTGAGGAGTCGCGGTGCCCCTAGAGTACCCATACCACCAGGTATTCGAGGCGCCAGAT
Source organism: uncultured Verrucomicrobiales bacterium (assembly GCA_964542195.1). GTDB lineage: Bacteria > Pseudomonadota > Alphaproteobacteria > Paracaedibacterales > Paracaedibacteraceae > CAZITL01. The sequence goes on along the minus strand of CAZITL010000019.1, from coordinate 16,595 downwards.
CCAGACCCCATTGTTGGGACCCAACCTCCAAAGCCATTGGAGTATTCAGCAAGTCCTTCACTCTGGTGATCGAGCCCCATTGTATGACCAACTTCATGACTGATGATGAGAGAAATAAACTGTTGATTAAATGATACAGATGAAGCGCTCACAACGGCATTAACCCCTGTCCAGGAAGATAAACCAAAAACACCTACATAACCTATACCGCCAACACCTGTACCCAGAGAACCATTGCCAACCCCTACACTCTCCCATTTATATCCGCTGGGAAAAGTTTGGGGAGGTAATGTGGTAAAATCGACATCAAACATGGCATAATCCGCAGCTACAGCTTTCATAATTTTTAAAATATTGGCTTTTTCTGTGGTCGACAAAGTTGCTGCATTGGCGTCTTCACTGTAGGGAGTTATGGTATATTGAGAAAAACGTGGGGCATTAACAAGACCTCGCCAATCGATTAAGACTTTGTTTTTCGAATCCGGATTAGAACTATAGAAGGGGATATCAAAGCTTACCAAATCATCGACGACATTAATGGTAAAAGCTTTGGAAAAGGTTTCACCATAGGAATCTTTGGCCGTCAATGTCATATTAATACTTGACTCTTGATCAAAATCTATCATGCGATAGGCTTTTAACTTTAGTTGACCATTAACCACTTCAAAACGATCATCACTGACTGTAATGGTATGGCTGTCGCTCAAATTAACATCGCTGATTGAAACATTACCAACCACAGCATTTTGCTGGTTCTCTGCAATCGTAAGATTGCTTAAGGAAATATTGGTAGGGGTATCATTGACCCCATGAACGGTTACATCTGCATAACTGCTGGCTTGATTGCCGAAGGAATCAGCCACAGAGTAATGAACCGTCATCACTTTATCTTGTCCTGCACCTAAATCATCAAACATTTTACCAAAAACTTGGATCTGGTTGTTTTGGATTGTTGCATAAAGACTGATGAAAACAGGATCGGTAATTTCGTGCCCGTCTATGACGATTTTATCAATCGAGGCTAAGGTGAGGGGATCGTTAGGAATGGCAGGTATATCATTGGCCACCACATCAACAAGTGCTGTTCCATGCTCTAGCACCTGACCACTATCTGGATTGGATGTGAGTGAGCCAGCCTCAATATGCAAGACCACAACATCTTCAGCACTGGCTCCATAAGGATCCGTGGCTCTGATTTTAATGGCAAAATCCCCGACATTTCCATTTTCAGGTGTGCCAGATAATTCGCCTGTCAAGGGATCAATAGATAGCCAAGAGGGTAAGGGGCTATCATCCGCTAAGGTGGCTGAGTAAGTTAAGTTATCCCCATCTATATCAATAAAGGTGTTTAAAGGAAGTTCATAAGAAAAAGTTTGACCAATAAATTGAGTTAAATCCGGTAAAGGATTAATTAAAACAGGTGAATCATTTTTACCAGTTACATTGATAATTATTTGTTGGAAAGCAGACCCGTCTAAAGATTCTACAGTAAAAGAGTCAACTTGGGTTTCCCCATCTTTCAAGGTCTGAGCTGCGGCATTATCAAGGGTGTAGGTCCAATCGCCTTGAGCATCCATGGAGAAGGATCCCAATAATCCCGCCTGGCCATTAACAACTTTGAGCAGGGCTTCACCAGCATCAACATCTTCGACATCCAGTTTCCCTGAGACGGTGAGCTGATCATCTTCCATCACTGTACCCAGAGACGTACCACTAATAACAGCTGCATCATCTTTACCAGTAATGGTAATGTGGACGACTTCTGAGTCCGATCCGTCTAAGGATTCTACGGTAAAAGAGTCAACTTGGGTTTCCCCATCTTTCAAAGCTTGTGCAGCGGCATTATTAAGGGTGTAGATCCAATGGCCTTGATCATCCATGGAGAATGATCCAAGCAATCCCGCCTGGCCATTTACGACTTTGAACAGGGCTTCACCAGCATCAACATCTACGATATCTAATTTGCCAGAAGCTATAAGCTGATCATCTTCCATAACTGCGCCAAGAGCTGATCCACTAATGACAGCTCCATCGCCCTTACCGGTAATGGTAATGTGGACGACTTCTGAGTCTGACCCATCTAACGATTCTACGGTAAAAGAGTCAACTTGGGTTTCCCCATCTTTCAAAGCTTGTGCAGCGGCATTATCAAGGGTGTAGGTCCAGTGGCCTTGAGCATCAATAGAGAATGATCCAAGCAATCCAGCCTGGCCATTTACGACTTTGAATAGGGCTTCACCTGCATCAACATCTACGATATCCAGTTTTCCTGAGGCAATAAGCTGATCATCTTCAACAACCGCACCTTGAGCCGTGCCACTAATGACAGCTGCATCGTTTACTGATGCAATATTAATTGTAATACTTTGGGAAACAGAAACCTTTCCATCAGAGACAGTGTAAGAGAAAACGCCGCCAGCCCCATGATAATCTGGGACAGGCTTAAAAATTAAACTTGTTAATTGATCCGAACTTAAGGTCATCCCTAGGGTTACTGAAGTTACCCCATCACTTAAAAATACTGTTCCTTGTAAAACTCCAGGAATAGACGTCACAGTAATTGTTAAGGGGTTGCCATCAGGATCTGTAGGAGCTGAAATATTCAGAAGGGCAACGCCATCTTCATTAAGGGATATGGTTTTATCACTATCGACCACTGGAGGCTTGTTTAGGGGAGGGTTGTTGGTTAATGCATTGCTTGGAGTTAGAGTGATATTAGAAAATTGCAAATGTTCAATATTAATGAATACAGTAGAGGAACCGGAACCTAAGTCTGTTACTTTGTAAATTTTTCCCCTAAATCCAGCTGGACAGTGTGTTGCGTTTGAGGGTATCTCTTCAACATAATAATTTGCTCGATTGCCAACAAATAGAATGCGATCTATCCCCTGGCCACCATCAACAAAGTCATGACCTTGACTGAAATAAATGATATCATTTCCATGATCTCCAAAGATGATATCATTGCCTTGCCCACCGTCTAAGACATCATTGCCATTACCGCCATCGAGGATATCACTGCCGGTACCACCACTAAGGGTATCATTGCCGTTACCACCGATCAGTATATCGCTTCCATCTCCCCCACTTAGGGTATCATTGCCGTTACCACCATCAATAATATCTGAGCCACCACCCCCGCTAACTGTATCATTACCATTTCCTGCGAGAATAATGTCCGTTCCATTTGTACCATTAATGGCATTGTTTTTACTGTTCCCTATAATAATGGCCATGATTACCTCCAGGCATTAAAAGGCTAAAATTAAAAATAATTTTAATTAAAGTTAAATCAATACTTTAAATTATTATATTTACTTGATGGGTGAAATTTTAAATCGGCAGGGTTAGAAAATAGAAGTAGGATGATACTTTTGGGCAGAGAGATCTTCAAGTACAGAGAATCTATATTTTTGTCGAAAGTCGAATGGCCGATTTGGTAATGGTCTTAATGACCAATGATAGAAGAGGGTAAGCAACGGCTTCTCTGCCACCTTCCTGCTCAGCCAGGGCCTTATGTTCTACCTCTTCAGCTTGAAAGTCCGAGATAATTTTTTCCAAATCAGGGTTTTTTCCCGCCAACTCATCCAACTGACCTTGATAATGCTCTTCAATAACTTCTTCCACCGCGATGGTACACGCATGAGCAGCTTTGGCCCCTAATAAACCACAGACGGCTCCCATGACAAATCCACCTACATGCCACAGAGGCTGCAGGAGCGTGGGGCGGACATTATGCTCAACAATCAATCGATTAAATGTTTGAAGATGAACTTCTTCCTGTTGAGCCATATGCTCAAGGGTAGGGGCAATCGGTGTTCCTTTCAGGACAGCCAGCTGGCCTTGGTAAATGCGTTTCGCTCCATACTCACCTGCTTGATTGACCCTTAGAATCTCCGCTAACCGATTCTGGCTTACCATTCCTAACTCCGATCAAACAATTTATCTAAATCTTGCTTGCTTAGTTTAACATAAGTGGGTCGACCATGGTTACACTGTCCTGAGTAAGGTGTTTGCTCCATTTGTCGCAACAGGGCATTCATTTCTTCAAGGGAAAGTTTTCGCCCTGCTCGAATACTATGACGACAGGCCTTATCAGCTAGAATCTCATTAAAGGTTTCATGAAGGATAAGATTATGATGATGAGCTTTAATTTCATCCATCATATCCATAAAGAAGGAAGAGAGGTTTACTTTTGTCAAAAGCGTTGGTACTTCGCGAATCACTAAGCTATGAGCAAACACGTCAATGACAAAACCATAATCTTTAAGTTGAGGAAGGTAAGGGGTGATTAAATGAAGATGCTCTTCATTAATTTGAATGACTTCAGGAATTAAAAGAGCTTGAGCTGTCACCCTTCCTGCACTCAGTTGGTGTTTCAATTGCTCATAAACCAAACGTTCGTGAGCTGCGTGCTGATCAACAATAATCAGTTCATCTGGGTTTTCAGCTATAATATATGTATCGTGAATCTGCGCTTTTGCTATACCTAACGGATAAATAGGATCCGGTGTTGATTCGGGAGTTGGATCTGGTTCTATTGCAGGAGGTGCATAGAAAGGCTTTAATGCCTCATGAAAGCTATGGGAGACTCTTGGGGCGAGCTGAAGTCTCTGGCTGATGTTGGGCCTGGAGGCGCTTTGGGGGAGGAAAGAGGACTCGAGTGGTCTCGAGTACGCCGCTTCCTTGAGAGTGGAAATCGCTTGGTGGGCAATGGTGGTTGATGTTCTCTGGGCCCCTTGATCAAGGGCTTGTTTTAACGCACTAATGATAAACCCACGAACCAGTTGACCGTCGCGGAACCGAACTTCGGCTTTGGCGGGATGAACGTTCACATCCACCTCATCAGGAGGAGCGCTGAGAAAGAGACAAACGACAGGAAAACGGTTACTGGCCAAGTAATCTTGATAAGCGACACGAATACAGCTTGAGAGCAGCTTGTCTTTTACCGGACGACCATTGACATACAAATCTTGGTAAAGACTATTGCTTTTATTGTAGGTAGGGAGGCTGATCCACCCTTTCAGAATAAACTCTTCCCTTTGTCCAAGGACCTCAAGTGCATTATCCATAAAATCTTTACCCAAGATCGCCGATAAACGTTGATCATGAGCTGTATGAGTAAAAATTTTCTTATCCCCATCGTAAAGAGAAAAATGAACGTGTGGATGAGCCAGAGCCAAGGTCTGAAGAATATCCTCAATGTGATTAAGTTCGGTGGTGGGCGATTTTAGGAATTTTAACCGAGCAGGGGTTGCATAAAATAAATCACGAACTTCCACTTTCGTACCACAAGATAGGGAAGCAGGGGTAATCTCTGATTTTTCACCCCCCTGAACCTGAATTTGCCAGGCCGTATCACTACCAATCTCTCTTGAAGTGATGGTTAATCGACTCACAGCACCAATGGAGGGCAAAGCTTCGCCTCTAAAGCCCATGGTTTTGATGTTAAACAAATCCTCATCAGGGATTTTGGAGGTGGCATGGCGTTCAACAGCCAAATTGAGATCCTCACGTGACATTCCGGATCCATTGTCGGTCACGACCATGTGAGAGCGGCCCCCATCTCGAACCATGACCTCAATTTTGGTGGCGCCCGCATCTAAAGCATTTTCCACCATTTCTTTAATGGCAGAAGCCGGACGTTCGATCACTTCGCCTGCGGCAATTTGGTTGATGAGGGTCGGATTTAAAAAACGTATGGTCATGGTCTTCCTATAAAAAGCCCGATATGAAGGGGGGCTAACCCCCCTAATTTAGGACATTTCTGTCAAGTATGCTCGGGTCAAAACCTTACTTTCTTCAACAGCTGGCTGATCAAATGGGTTAACTTTCAACAAATAAGCCATGGCTAGGGTTTCAATTATATAGTGCATCATCAAACCGCCCATCACCTCTTCATTGAGTGTTTCTAACTGGATCACTCTTGTGGGACACTGATTATTGGTAAGGGTATCAATGGTTGCTTTTTGTTCAGCCATGAGCAGTTGCCCCATGGATTTTCTTTGGAAAATAGCTAAGGACGGATGACAAAATGGATGATTGCCTAAATTAAACGGTTGATCACCGTGGTTCATGGTCATAACTGTGAATATTTTATCCTTAGGCCCATCTAGATATAATTGCAATTGAGAATGTTGATCCACTGTTCCCATCGAGTGAATGGGAGTCGTTCCTTTCCCGCCTTTGCCTAAGCTTTCAGCCCAAAGTTGTCGGTACCATAAGGAAAAGACAGCCAGTCGATCCACATAAGGAAGTAAAACCGATTGGCTATACCCTTTTTTCATCAAGGTATAGCTGATTAAAGCTCCTTGCAGCGGGGCAACATGAACAGATTTCTCAGCTTGATCGACTTGATCTAAAACAAGGCGAGCTCCTTTCCGTATTTTTGTCGCATCGAGCCCTGAGATGAGGGCTGGGAGCAAGCCCACCAGGGTAAAGGCAGCAAACCGACCTCCGATGTCCTGAGGATGATCCAGACAAGGGATGTGGTAGGTGTGAGCAATTTCTCGAATACCATTGGCAGTGTCTTCGGAAATGATCCAAAAGTGGTCTTTAATCTTAGAGTCACCAACGGCTTTTGACCAGTGTTGCAAGCACACGAGGAGCTGCATTAATGTCTCTGATGTATTACCAGATTTAGAAATAGCGATCACCGCAGTCGTGACAGGATCCACGGTGTCAAACAATTTTTTAAAGGTATGAGGATCGATATTGTCATGAAAGTGAAGGCGAGGTTTCGTGTTTTCTCTTAATACACATAAGGCTTGTCCGCCTAGACTAGATCCACCAGTACCCAGAATAATAACATCGGAAAAGCGATCTTGAATTTTCTTCGCTAAAGGATTTAAGACCGCTAAATCTTCTCCCTGATCAATGAGGCGAAATAAGGGGAGCGTTGATCGCAGCCCTTTGATGTAAGACAAAAGGCTAGCCTCATCTTGATCGCTGATCGATGAGGTTTCGGTTAAAGAGATACGGTTACAGTCTTGAATATAGAGCATTGTTAGTTTACTTGAATTTGTTCGTTTAAGTTAATTTTGTCGGTAGTTGCTTCTGGCATTTCTTGGCCAGCATTCTTGTCTGGATAAATTTTCAGCTTTAGAGTTGGGATGTCCTTCAAGAATTTTTGAGCAACCTTGTTGACCTGCTCAAGCGTGACACTGTTAATCCGGCTGGGATATTCTTCAATTTCCTCAACACTTAAGTTATAAGCAAGGTTAGCAAAAGCATTAAGAGGACCTTTGTTGCCATCCTTACTGAAAGCCAAATCCGCTAAAAGATCTCGCTTGGCCGCCTTTAATTCTTCCTCACTGATTCCTTTGGCTACAATGTCCGCCAGATGGCTCTCAACCGCTTGGATCAGTGTGTTCTCTTGAACACCAGGATGCAAAGTGGCGGAAATCGTTATGTATCGAGGGTCCAGGGTAAAATCGATGTCGGCAGAGGCTTCAATGGCCAATTGACGATTATCCACTAAATTGGCATAAAGTCGGCTGATTGAATTGCCTCCCAAAATATGGGCTAAAACAGTAAGGGGATAATAGCTTTCCTTATCTGATGTGAAGGAAGGTGTTGGGTAATACCAGGAAAAACTGGTAAAGCTCACCCTTGGACTTGAAACTGTTACTTCTTGAGTGACCCCTTTATGAATTGGTTCTTGAGGCCGATCGCGCTTGGGTAGAGGCCTTGAGGGGATTGAAGAAAAGTTTTTCTCAACTAAAGGCATTAGTGTTTCCATGGTTATGTCACCGGAGACAATTAGCACTGCGTTGTTTGGCACATACCAGGTACGATAATGACGTTCGGACGCCTCATTGGTATAAGCTTCGATATGATGGGGATATCCAATGGGAGGAACCCCATAAGGGTGATACCAAAAGAGATTCTTTAGCAATGCTTCAAAAGCTTGGCCTAGTGGGTTGTTGTCCATACGCATGCGTCGCTCTTCCATAACAACGTTTTGCTCTGCTTTGGTTTCCTTTTCATCAAAAATCAGATTAACCATCCGGTCGGCTTCAATTTCTAGGACCATGGGCAGATGTTCAACAGCTATATCACAGACATAAGTTGTGTAATCCTGTGTTGTATAGGCATTGACCATCCCACCTTTGCTAATGATCTTTTGCTTAAAAACTCCGTTAGGAACTTTTTTTGTTCCTTTGAACATGAGATGTTCTAAGAAGTGCGATAAGCCCACCATAGAAGGAGGATCATCAGCAGTTCCTACTTTATACATAAGATTGACGGATACCACAGGGGCAAGGTGATTTTCCACCAGAACCACCTGTAGACCATTTTTAAGAGTGGCGGTTTTGGGTTTATACATTTCCGCTCTGATGGAGGTAATAAAACTTGTCATAGCTATTGTTGCGCAAATAATCCATTTATTCATCTGTCATTACTCGAAGGTGTCTTGCTGAGCTCTTGAGCTTGTTTTGACGATACCTCTTGTTCAGAGGACGAGTTCAAATTTTGAGGAGATCCAACCACAATAAAAGTAAGTTTTTCCGGTTGAAAGAGTTTCTTAGCCACTCGATTTACATCATCAAGGGTTACTTTTTCTATAAGGTTGTTACGGCGATTGATAAAATCGGCATCTAAACCATCCAGTTGGTAGGAGCGCATTAATGCTACGATTCGACCTGTAGAAGAGAAGCCTAAGGGGTAACCGCCCATCAAGCGTTCCTTGACAAATTTCAGTTCATCTTCTCTTATCCCTTTTTCAACCACTAAACGCCATTGCTCTTTAATGATATTTAGGGTTTCTTGAACACTTTGATTTTTGGTGCTCGTATGTCCCATCAGGTAATGAGTGTTTTTATGCCAAAGCAAGTCCATGCCAATACCATAGGTAAGCCCACGCTTTTCTCTAACTTCATCCCAAAGACGAGAGTGGAATTCCCCATCTCCTACAATTTTGCTCAGGAGATAGGCCGCATAAAAATCTGGGTCTTGGCGGGATAGACCAGGCTGATAAAAGATGATAGCGCTTTGGGGGATGTCCATGGAAATGACCTTAACAGTTCCATCACACACAGGATCCACAAACCCCACATCTATAGGGGTTGCTTTTTCAGCCAAAGGTTGAAACGTTTTATCGACGAGTTCTTTCAAGGTTTCAGGATCAATATCCCCTGCAATAGAGAGAACCAGTTGGTCACGTCCTAATCTGTCTGCCATGAACTTTTTAAAGTCGTCTACCGTTATTTGAGGCAATTCGCTAATGGTGGCCCGAAGAGACTTTCCATAAGGATGGTTCGGGAAAGCCTGCTGGTTAAACTGATCGGAGGCAATAGCATTTTCAGAATGGGTTGCTTGCATCAGTTCCGTTAAAATTTGCTGCTTAGCTCGATTTTGTGCATCGGGGTCAAAGCGGGGTTGGGTGAGGGTTTGTTTAAGCAGATCAAAAACATCTTGAGCATTTTCTTTGACGCTACGAAAAGCGATGTTAAAAGTATCTGAGCTTGCCCCAATGGTCATAGTAATGTTTTTTTCCAGCAAGTACTTCTTATAAGCTGTTGCTGGCATCTCGCCTACACCTTCTTGTAAAAGTTCTGCAAGGAGCATGGTTAGCCCAGATTTTCCTTTGGGATCAGATGCAACGCCTGCATTTTTAAAAGCAATGGCGGCTGAAATTACGGGAATGTTCGGCGTGTGGACAAACCAAATTTTTAGCCCCAACTTTGTCTCCAAAACCTGAATGCGTACATGGCTTGCCTGAGGCTGAGTCATGGAAGTTTGGGTTTGGGGTGGAGATGATAGTTGAACCCCCATAGGGTTGGCTATTCCTTGCTGAGCCCATGTGGTTCCCATGAGACTGGCCATCAGCGCAGGCAGAACCTTCATTCATTTTCCTCCTTGATTTGAACCTCATCATTTAAACCAGGAGTTTTAACGTCCGCATCTTCGGCGAGAGTGAGGTTCTTAACGGCTTTATCTTTAAAATTCTTGATCCGTTCCATGACACTTTCATCAGATTTTGCCTCAGCATTAATTTTCTGGCGAATATTTGGATCAAGAGGTACATCTTTTGCTGCATGAGTTATCAGGGATTGTTCCGCATCTTTAGTGTGAGAGGCATCAAGGGTTACTTCTTGACCATAAAGTTTTTTCTGCGCTTGAACTTGCTCAGGAACATATCCCCGATCAGGTTGGCCAGGCGCTGGGGGACGTAAAGTTAAATCTGGAGGCAGCTTAAGCTCAGGTTTAACAGCAACAGAAAATTCATCCGGTTGATAATGGTCTAACCCTAAGGTGTGACGTAGGGTATCACAACCGCTTAGAACAGTACCTGCTGAAATTAAGGCGATGGGTAAAAGAATTTTTTTCGTCATGATTCTAGTCATTTGATTTTTGGGTTGATGAATGTTGTTTACTAAATAACTGCTGAATTAATAGTAGCGCAGCTCCGATCACAATGCCACAGTCAGCAATGTTAAATGTGTACCAATGATAGCCAAAGATATGAAAATCAATGAAATCTACTACAGCGCCAAATTGAAAGCGATCCATAACATTGCCTAAAGCACCACCTAAAATCAGAGCAAAACATAAGGCTGAAAAATAATTTTCAGCTGTAATAATCCACCAGATCAAGATGAAGGAAATCATCAATGCAACGGCAATCAGGGCCCAAATACCATAAGGGTTACTAGCTTGAAAGAGACCATAACTAATGCCTTTGTTCCAAGCTAAGACAATATTAAGGAAAGAGGTTAAGACGACCTTTCCACTGTGATCTTTAAACCAATCGAGGACCAAAAATTTAGACCATTGATCGGCTGCAAAAATGAGAAGGGTTACAGCCAAGGCACTTAAGTGACGTTTGATCATGCCTTGATTGCTCCATCACATCGTTGACAAATATGTCCAGGATGCTTTGCAACCTCTGGTAAAACTTTCCAACATCTCTGACACTTCTCACCTTCAGCCAAATTAACCACGACACCAATGTCTGGTACATCTTCCAGAGCAAAGGCAGAGGCAGGCGGTTGAGCAACCACGAGAGACGTGGCTGAGGTAATGGCTAGCTCTGCTAAATCAATTCCACGCAGTTGTTGGGCCAGTTCAGAAGAGACGTAAATGGCGACATGAGCTTGTAAACTGGACCCAATAGTCTTGGCACATCTCTCTACTTCTAAGGCTCCTGTGATGACTCGGCGGACCTGACGGATGGTGTACCAATAATCCGCCAAGGATTGGTTTAACCATTCCTTTGGAGTTTGCTGGAAAGTTTGGAGATGTACACTATCACCTGCTTTTCCGTAACGTGTTAACCAAGCCTCTTCAGCTGTGAAACTTAAAACAGGCGCTAACCAACGAACCAGATGATCAAAGACATGGTGGAGTACCGTGCGGGTTGCCCTACGCTTTAATGAACCAGGATCGTCACAGTACAAACAGTCTTTACGAATATCAAAATAAAAAGCTGATAAGTCTTGGGTGCAGAAATGGTGTAAATCCCCATAAAAAGTCATAAAGTCGTACTGACGCGCTGACGCTTGATGATGGGAGGTAAGCTCTGTCAAGCGATGAAGAACCCATTTCTCTAAATTGGGCATACGGTCATAATCTAAAATTTCTTCATCCGCAAAGCCATCCAGAGCACCAAGCAAATAACGCAATGTATTGCGAAATCGGCGATAGATATCCTCTTGTTGTTTTAAAATTTCAGGGCCAATGCGCATGTCTTCTGAGTAATCAGCCGAGACGATCCAAAGTCTCAGGATATCGGCTCCCATGGAATCAATCACTTGAGCGGGTGCAACTACGTTACCCAGGGATTTGGACATCTTGTAACCTTTTTCGTCAAGAACAAATCCATGGGTTAAAACTTGCTTATAAGGGGCGGTGCCTGCTGTGCCACAAGACTCTAACAGTGAGGCCTGGAACCATCCACGATGTTGATCGGAACCTTCAAGGTAAAGATTAGCCGGCCATGATTGGTCTTCCCGATCAGCAAGTACGAATTGATGACTGCATCCACTGTCAAACCACACATCAAGGATATCCATGACTTTTTCATAATCAGTAGGGGAGTATTGATCTCCTAAAAACCGTTCTGAAGGACTGGTAAACCAAGCATCCCCTCCTTCTTGATAAATGGCTTCAACAATCCGTTCATGGACATTAGCGTCTCTTAACACTTCTCCGGTTTTTTTATGAACAAAAAGAGTTAAGGGAGTTCCCCAGGCCCGCTGTCGGGAAATGCACCAATCCGGGCGACCTTCCACCATTGAGCGAATCCGATTACGTCCTTGCTCAGGAAACCATTGAACTTGGTCAATGGCGGCTAGGGCCTTATCTCTTAGATGGTTTTTATCCATACTAATGAACCACTGAGAGGTTGTACGATATATCAATGGTGCTTTTGATCTCCAAGAATGGGGGTAGCTATGTATCAATTTACCTGCGCTTAATAAATTTCCATTGGCCTTCAATGTTTCAAGGATTACAGGATTGACTTTAAAGATATGATGGCCTGCGACCAAAGGCACATGGTCAAAGTATTTTCCATCAGGACCAACCGTTTCCGGTACTTCTAAATGGAATTTTTTACCAACCTCGAAGTCTTCCAATCCATGGCCAGGAGCTGTGTGAACCAATCCTGTACCAGCGTCAGTGGTCACATGATCACCAGGAAGGAACGGGACATCAAACGTATAGCCTTGTGCTCGTAGTGGGTGATGGCAGACAGTTCCAGCAAGTTCTGTCCCTGGGATCTGTGCTAAAATATGATAGCTTGGAGCCTCTAGGGCCTTCATAACTGATTCAACTAAATCTTCAGCCATCAAATACGTTTTATCTTGGCCTTCAATGCGAACCACGACGTAGGTGTGGTCTAGGCCATAAGCAATGGCTCTATTGCCTGGTAAGGTCCAAGGGGTTGTGGTCCAAATCACGGCAAATCCATTTTGGAGAGCATCAATAGATGTTTTGACCACGGGGAAAGCTACATAAATGGAATCAGAGGTGTGATCTTTGTATTCGACTTCTGCATCAGCCAAGGCGGTTTTTTCGACTACGGACCAAAGGGTCGGTCTCAAACCACGATAAAGGCTGCCATTCATTAAGAAGTGCCCGATCTGTTCTACAATTTTTGCCTCCGTGGCATAAACCATCGTTGAATAAGGATTATCCCAATCAGCAATGATACCAAGGCGGATGAATTCTTCCCGTTGGATGTCAATCCATTTGCTTGCAAAGGTGCGACATTCTTCACGAAATTCCAGGATATCAACATCGTCTTTATTTAGGCCTGCGGCACGATATCCTTCTTCAATCTTCCACTCAATAGGCAAACCATGGCAGTCCCAACCAGGGACCATGGGGGCGTCATATCCCATCATTTGGTAGGTTTTATTCACCACATCCTTTAGTGTTTCACTTAAAGCATGTCCAATATGGATATGACCATTCGCATACGGTGGACCAAAGTGAAGAATAAATTTTTCTTTTCCTTGTGCTTTTTGACGAAGCTTCTTGTATAAATTTATTTCCTGCCAATAAGACAAATATTCAGGTTCTCTTTTGGCTAGATTTGCTTTCATAGCAAAGTCAGTTTTAGGAAGGAAAACGGTGTTTTTGTAATCCATTGTGACGAGTGTCCGCAGCTCTATTTGATTATCAAAGTATTTTTCGAAAAATATATGTCCCATTTGTAAAGAGCCATGAGCCCACTGTCAATTTGTTTGAAGTTTTCATCAATAAATGAAAGTTCCTCGTGCGTGAGGTCCTATTCTTTGATAGATATAAATTTAAGATATTTTAGTAAAAGATTGACCCATGCAAAACAAAATTGTAGCTGTACTTGGTGGAAGTGGCTTCTTGGGACGTTATGTTGTTGAAAAATTAGCCCGTCAGGGTGCTCTCCTCAAAGTAGGATGTCGCCGCCCTGAAGAAGCTATGCATGTTCAACCCATGGGTAACGTGGGGCAAATTAAAATTCTGCCTGTCAATATCCGCGATGATCATTCAGTTGCAACCTTCATCCAAGATAGTGATGTGGTCATTAATCTGGTTGGAATTCTCTATGAAAAAGGCAAGCAAACCTTTCAGGCGCTTCATGTAGAAGGGGCGAAACGTGTTGCGACTCTAGTAGCCAGTAATGGTGTTTCCACCTTAATTCAGATATCAGCTCTGGGAGCAGATCCCCATTCTGCGAGTTCTTATGCACGATCGAAAGGTCAAGGAGAGCAAGCAGTAATGTTGGCTTGTCCCCAGAGCACAATAGTTCGCCCAAGCCTTGTATTTGGTGCAGAGGATCAATTTTTCCAAAAATTTGCTGCATGGGCGCGATTGAGCCCTGCTTTGCCTCTTCTTGGTGGAGGTACGACCTTATTCCAGCCTGTTTATGTTGCAGATGTGGCAGAAGGGGTTGTGAAAATAATCCAGGAGAAAAGAACCGGTGAGATTTTTGAAATTGCTGGGCCCAAAGAATATACTTTTCGTGACCTGATGCTCCTCATGATGGATGCCATCAATTGTCACCGATTACTAATCCCTGTTCCTATGGCTGCTGGCTACCTCATCGGCGCTGTGGGACAATTGTTGCCCAAACCACCTTTGACCATTGATCAACTAAGGCTTTTAAAACAAGGAAGCACCTTATCAGGAAAACATAAAACTTTGACTGATTTGGGTATTGCGCCCCATGCCCTTGAAGCCTTACTACCCAGGCTTCTTGCACGCTTTAGGCGCTAGGCGAAAGTGATATCCTTTGATTGGAAAACGGCATAAGAAAAAAAAGCTTAGGTAAAGAGCAAGAATCTCAGTAAAATTGGTAAAATCATCGATTTGCGAAGTTGATACATGGTATCCTTGTTGGCCAGAACCTATGTTGGTGATTATCCATAATCCGTAGATGCACATGGTAATCCCTTGAAATAATAGATAAAAGACGAAAAATATCTCTTTGGGTGAAGCTGGGTGATCGCCTTTGTAAAAAATCAGAATGAAACGGTTGTAATCTAAATGATTGAGTCTTTGAAATGGATAGTAGTAGATGGGGAATAGAATTATAGCTAATAAAATAAAGCCAAGAAATATACTTAAAGTTGGATGTTGGATTGTTAAGGTCTTTAAAATAGGACCATAATTACTTATATAAAAGTTAATTATTTCGGTGCAGCCCAACTTTAGTAAACCGAATATCAAGAAGATCGTAAGGATATATCCCCATGTCAGGACTGTTGCTGCCAGGACTGAAGAGCGCCAGATGAGAGACCAAGTGAGCTTGAAGGGGTTAATAAAGCCGATTTTCATGAGTTTGATATTTTGGTAAAGATTATTTTGTTTAACTACAAACCACTCTAATAGACAAGTCTTCATCTTGTAAAGTAGAGGGAGGAATGATTGTGCGACGAATTCTTTGTTTTGTTCTTTTTCTTCTCGCAGTAAGTGTAATTGGAGCCGCGACTTGGTTGTTTTATGGGCCTGGGGGTATTCTCAAATCTGTTAATTTAGATGAAGATACTGCGATCGTTATTGATAAAGGCAGTAGTACTGAGGCTATTGCAGAACTTCTCCTCAAGCACGGTGTCATCCAAAATAAATATGCATTTTATGGTACGGTTATGATCTCTGGTGAGAAAGGGCACTTGAGAGCAGGGGAATTTTTAATTCCTGCCCATGCAACCATGTGGGATCTTGTGCGAATTTTGTGTTGCGGCAGTGTGATTGTCCATACCTTTACCATACCTGAAGGCTCCACAGTTGCTGAAGTCGTACGCCGTCTTCAAGAGCTTCCCAATTTGCAAGGAGAGATAGATCATCTGCCAAAAGAAGGAAGCTTGCTGCCTGATACTTATACGTATGTATATGGAGAAGAACGCCAAGCGTTAATTGACCGTATGGAAAAAGCCATGAAACAAACTTTGGCTGAGCTGTGGGAAAAAAGACAAGAAGGTTTACCCATTAAGTCCCCGGATGAAGTTTTGGTGCTTGCCTCTATTGTGGAAAAGGAGACAGGCGTTGCACGTGAGCGGTCAAGGATTGCGGGCGTTTTTATCAATCGCTTAAAAATAGGCATGAAGCTTCAATCAGATCCAACGGTCATTTATGGGTTAACTCAAGGAAAATCCAAGCTGGGACGCTCTATTACGCGTAGTGATTTAAAGTCCGAGACTGTTTTTAATACGTATGTGGTTGACGGCTTGCCGCCAATACCCATTGCGTGTCCGGGCAAGGAAGCAATCAAGGCAGTGTTAAATCCGTCCAAGACCAACGAGTTATTTTTTGTAGCCAATGGGCGGGGAGGACATAATTTTTCAACAACTTATCGCCAGCATAACTCATACGTGCAACAGTGGCGTCAAATTGAAAACTCACGTTAGACAATTGTTTTTAATTGCAAAATCGAAAGCATAAAACTTAAGGGGGAATTTTTTTACAAAATTCTCTTGCAATACTAAAAAGTTTTGATATTTTACCATTATGTTCCTTGTATTGGGGTGTAGCCAAGTGGTAAGGCAGCGGGTTTTGGTCCCGCCATTCCTGGGTTCGAATCCTAGCACCCCAGCCATTGATCGGCTCTATCCGGCTCTATCCCAAATAAGGGGGCAAGAGGTCTATCCACAAAGCACTTTAACTCG
>CAZITL010000018.1:0-48583 GCA_964542195.1 uncultured Verrucomicrobiales bacterium | reverse complement strand
AATTTTTTTTCTAAATCTTGGATGTTATTATGAATAAATCTTTTAACTTCTGTTCTCGTGCGAGCCTGTGCCAAATACGCTGCATCCATCATACAAGCGTGAGACTCTCTATCGATAATGATCACTTCAGGCTTCTTAATTATGGCATTGATTATTCCAATAACGCCCATGTAGCCGTAACCTTCAATATGAGCGGCTTGTTTTCCTAGAAATTCTGCAAGTTTATTCTCTAATTGTTTATGGTAAGTTGTGTTCCCTGAAAGAATTCGAGCTCCCATTGGATGAGATAGAGGGAATGTTTTTGCATGTTGAGCTGATGCTTCTGCCATGATAGGGTCATTTGCAGATCCAAGGTAGTTATTAAGCGACCAAACAATTACTTCTTTACCTCGAAATCGCATGCGTGGTCCTGGTTCTCCTTCAAGTATTGGAAAAGAAAAGTACTCTTCTTCTGCTAAACTTAATGTGTCTCCAAAGTATCCATGTTTCGGATCGCAAATGTTGAATAGATCGATGAATTTACTCATTTGAGATACCGCTCATAAGTATTAACCATTGTATTTATTGTCTGAATAATTTATTAAATAAAAATTAATATTGATTATTATATTTATTAATATTTGAAAAATGATCTTTTAATAAATATTACGAAATCCGCGATTCTATAAAGAGAAACCTTGCTTGCCACTATCGGTTCTTTGACGGACAAATTAGTCATTGTTGCTTAGGATTAACGTAGCTCAAAGATTAGTTTTAACGCTTAAGTGTCCAATAATTGGGGGTAATGGTTAACAAACCTTAAATCCTACAGAATAAGCTTAAGTGCTTTTAAAGAGTATTGTAACAACTAACAAAGACTCCTCTCAATCTGCCTGATGATTATTCTGAACAACCCATGTCATAGGGAAGGGGGGAACACCTGTAGATGTACTCAGACACATTATTGGAAAGAACATCGCAGATATTAATACCTAATTATGTCAGAGTTTCCTCATGCCGTGGGAGTTTTTGGGAAACTGTGTCAGTTTTAACCAATAGGCTGTAAGCGCACCAAAAAGAGAAATTCTGCCAAGGGACTGAAATGAGATCATTATCCAATCGACTTAAGATTCTCTAGACCAGGTATTAAAAAAGCATCAACGGTCTTTACAACGAAATAAGGCGCTAAGTTATACAGATCAATAGATTTTGCATATTGATCATCATGACCTTGTCGGAAACGACGATCTCTAGTAGTCATTTCTTGTCGCACAGAAGCAAAAATGGCGAAAAAGGGGGTTGAGGAAGCCTTCAAAATATCACCAATGATGTTTTGGCTTAATAAAGGTGACTCTTTCTCTATATATTTGCTTAAATTGTCAACAACCCATTTTTTAAGTTCGCTGACAAATGAATCATCCCGCTCACATTCCCGTGCAAGGGAAGGGGCGCAAGTGTTACAAATATCCAGCCTGGAATGTATGTGTAGAATAATGCCTAATATCTGGCCAAACTTTTTATCATGGAGGTTATCACCTGGCGCAATAATTTCTTGTCGCACTTTGTCAAAATCATGCTCAAGAATGGCATGCAAAGATTTTTTAAGAAAGAGTAACATACTTTGTTCACTATGGAGAAAAAGTTGTTCCTTTTGTTGAAGGGATTTCTTGGCCACATCATGCCTGATTCTGTTCCAAACCTTCTCATCGATAATGCTTTTGGCAACTTCGGATGTCTTATTTTTATCAACAGGGGATGGAAATCTCTCGTTAAGCGCGTCTTCTATTTCCTGAAGGTGGTGTTTATTTTTTTCTTCTCTATTAATCAAGTCACGTGTTTGATTTACAAGAGTCGTGAGTTTTTCACCCGCTTGTTCATTATTATCCTCTTGAATAAATTGTTTAACCATCATCAAATCATTAAGGTGTCCTACCCAATGAAAAGCCTCTCTTTCCTCTGATTCAAGGGGAGGGTATACGGCATAACGATCAAGAATATCAGCGGATTTAAAAAAAGACCTATCTTTGGCTAGCCTTCCACTACGGAAAATAATTTCTTTCCCTTCAACAGTTTGAAGGCAAACGTCTATAGCTTTGATTTCACTATTGGGCTTTTTGATGATAAAATTAAACCGGGCTAAAACAATGTTGGGCTTATTATCCTTCATACAGAGTTGAGAAGAAATATCACTCTCGTCTATAGCCATCCTTTGGTGAATGGTATCAAAATCGAAGTTTAAATTTTCTTGCATAATTGTGAAATGCTTGCGCCAACGCCACCCTTCTTCTTCTTGACCTATTGACTTACTCTTATGGAGAGCTTGTTGTTTTCCGGCCTTATCCTCATGAGCAAGTTTTTCCTCGTCACCCTGATACTCGTCACCCTGATATATGTCTGCAAATGGAAAACTTGATGAGTCTTCACAATCACTTGATTGTTCACTTAAGCTTTCCTCACGTAGATTGATAGGTGTTTGACCAAAATTATCAGTTTCTTCCCCAACTTCCATAGAAAAAGACAAACTAAACAAAACAAAGATAAAGAAGTTAGCTTTACAAAATAAAAGCAGGATCCTGCGTACCATAAATTATTCTTCCTTAATGAGGTGTCTTACTTTTACGGTGGCATTTATTATTTTTCTAATACCAGTTTCTCCCATTACCCATAAAAACCATCCTAAGCTTGATGAAATATTTTCTTGGGTTAAACGTGATTAGTAGCTTTATTTACGAGAGCATGGGCTTCCTGCATTAAATTTTCTGGGAGCATTAAAACATGCGATTTATAGATGCTATCTAATGGTTCCAATGCTTTGATGTTGCCGAGAGAACAAGACCACATCAACCATTCAACAGCTTTGCCATAATTTGTTTTTAGATGATTGTTACCTGTCATATATTCTTTGCCGATTTTGCACGCTTTGATCGGATCCTTTACTGCAGACTGAGCCAATGCTTCGAAATCCCGTGTTTGGTAAATAGAAGATTTTAAGTCATTCATGATTTGCCTATACAGTTCATCTTGAATCAGAGGGGAAGAGAAATCTCTTATTTGAAATTTTTCTGAGGGAGTTTTTAGAGGGTTTTGCAAGGATTGATAATAGGCCCTGTGGGCATCTGCATAAGTTAAAGGCAACATAAGAGCATTAACGAGCGTATCAATACTATCTTCCTTAATCCATATAACTTTTTTTAAATTATTGACAACATGATCTATAGATTCCCTGGGAAGTTTTAGTGTTAATCTTTTAATTCCATCAATTGAAGCACCGTAATTACCTGTAATATTCAAATACTTAAAGTGATTTTTTGATAAAAGCGGCACCAAGGTTTCCATGGCTTTTTCTGATATTCGATTGTCCGATAAGTCGAGAACCTCGAGAGCCCCTAATCGTGGATAAAGTTTTTCTGACAGTAATAAGGCACCATCATCACTAATATGATTCCCCTTAAGGGACAATTGTTTCAAGCCTTGAGGGTTGCCGGATAAAATTTCATCAATAACGTCTCCTATACCTAAGAGTGGTTGTGAAGATTTATTTGAAACGTTTGCCACAGAATCATCTACAATATTTTTATAAGAATAATCTATCAACTCACTAGCAAAGCTTATTTCGATCAGAAAGGAGACAAATATACAATAGAATGCTTTCATTTCTACTCTCCAAATTTATTCCAGGATATAGGAACCTATCTGATAAGTACCAAAACCACCCTCTATAAGAGGCCATTGCGAGAAACGAAGCGACGAAGCAATCCAGAAAACTGGATCACTACTATCCCTTCGTGGCTTGGTGATGGCTTTTTAAAAATGGTTATCATATCATTCTACCTCTTATGAGACTGAGACAGGTTTTAGGAACATCTAGTTCCTTTATATAATGTCTAGGAAAGCTACAAGTAGGTGGAAAACAAAGAATTTTTCTCTTCTTGATTTCTGTTAAACTAGTTATTTTGAAGACATAGTTTTATAAATATAGAAGAGGTGGGGATATCATCTGATGCTGAATTGAAAAAAGAGGTTAACTGTATTTATCCTCAAAGTTATTAGTAATGGTAACGGCAACTGACAATGACAAGGGTATCATCCATAATCTTATAAACAAGTCTTTGTTCCTGATTTATGCGGCGAGACCAATATCCGGCCATATTATGCTTAAGAGGCTCAGGTTTTCCTATGCCTTCAAATGGCATCCTCTGGCATTCTTTAATCAGAACATTTATTTTTTGATGGGTATCTTTATGATTATTCGACCAATAAATGTAGTCATCCCAAGCATTCTCAGTGAAATTAAGATCCATAGGATCAATCTTCTATGAGGTTTTTTGCCAAAATCTTGCCTTCTTCAACGTCTTGTATAGATTTTAGCAATCTATCTGCATTGCTTCTTGAACTTAGGAGATAAAGAGTCTCTTTTAGAGCATTATAATCCTCCAAAGATATCAAAACGGCAGGTCTACCCGTTTGCCGAGTTACAATTAGAGGGGTGTGATCATCACAGACCCTATCTATAACAGCGGCAAAGTTCTTCCGTACTTGTGTGTATGTACTTACTTCCATATTAACACCCCATCATGATATCTATATATGTACCATATAGGTACTTATTTTGTCAAATCAATAGATAGTATGACAAAGTGACTAATGATATATGATATGGCTTAAAGATTTTGCCTTACCGCTTGTAGACTCACATCTTGCTCAGCTGAACGTTCTCATTCCATAGGGAAGGGGTATCACTTTTGACTCGACATTGACAAATCACTGGAAGGAACATTGTATTTAAATTTATAGGACACATAACTGGAAGGAACATCGTAGATATTAATATCTAATTTTATCAGAGTTTCTTCATACAGCTTGATGATTGCCAAATATCTATCAATGTGTTCTGAATCCCAGGCTCTAAATTTTCTTTGTTCTGCTTTTAATTTTTCAATTTCTTCCAAAATTTTATTGAGTAAAGGTTCAGATTCTGATTTCTGATTTATCTCAAAGGTGATTCTGTCTTCTAAAGTTCTGCTATACCTTAAAAAATGTCCGTCTTCATCAAACTCCTCAAAGGAAGGGAGCGCTCTTACAGAAAGCTTGGTCGTAATCTCTTCTTCTCCTTGCATAGCGTATACGGGAGAAGATGATAAAGTGAAGAATAGGGCGCTAAAACATATTATTGCTGATGGAAAAACAGTTAAGTTCATGAATCTGTATGCTCCTAAGTGAATATATCCTGATTACATGAGAACCATACGTTGGGATAAATGAACTTTCGTGGTTAATATTCAGAAATGATTCACCAGAACATCTGGCACAATATAGGGTATAAGTAAAATTCGATCTACATCTTCACTTGTACAAAGTTCATGAATCTAAAGATGAATAATTTTAATAATTAAGAACCTTTAGAACTGGCATTGAACAGACTCCAGCTTGTCATGATAAACGTAAGGTTCATAAAAAACATACACTATATATTTAACATAATATTGATTATAAATTTAACATAAATATAAAATTCTGTTTTAGCTTTATCTCTCCCTACCATGTGATTAGCTTTCAAAACATTTTCTTCATCCTTGAAATAATTATTTGTTTTTATTGAATTGAGAATTTAATCATTTTTTGTTATTGATAGAATTAATTACAATAAGGTGCTTGTGAATGACACTCTGCGGATTACCTAAGAACTTAAACCGGAAACGGTTCAGCCTCTCTACTTTTTCCTTATTAGCAAACTTAACTTTAGTCTCACCCTGCAGTGGAACTGATTTTCTGCCGATTGATGAAATGTGGATGGAAATTTCCTCTCATCTTGATTTTAAAGACCAAATCTCCTTAAGTAAGGTATCCAGAGCTCAACAACGTGTATTGCGTCAGCGCGAAGCTACTATACATTATGAATTCGAGAAAGAAAGAAAAACGAATCCATGCTCCGCCCTCTCTGAAGCTTACGAAAATCTGCCTGAAGCTTGGAAAACACCTAAAATTCTTTTCCGTCTTAATGAGCAAGCTGAAGAAATGGGAGAATTTGCTCGCGGGATTCCAAAATTTCTTTTGGAATTTTTATGCGCAAGAGGGGTTGGGAAGGCTTTAGAAAAAAAAATTTCGTCCCTTGGATACCTCAATCATTCGTGCAGGTTTTATAAAGTAGATATCGCTGCGGCCAAAGCTCTTATTAAAAAATGGAGCGCTTTGGGTGTTTGGGAAGCAGTAGCGAAGCAAATTGAAGGGATTGAAGATAATAAATTTGACATCAAACAGGATAGAGCAACGGCCAAAGACCTTATTGATGCGTGGAGCGCTTTGGGTGTTTGGGAAGCAAAAGAGTTGATGATTAACGGGTTTGCATTTGGCAAATATGGGTATGCGCACAATCCTGCTAAGGCCAAAGATCTTATTGAAGAGTCCCTTCTCAAAGAGAATTGGCAAGCAGTAAAGCTGAAGTTTATCGGCCTTGTAAATGGCGAGTATGGATATGATCAAAATCCTAGTGAGGCCAAAGACTTTCTTAAGGATTTGATTGCCAAAGGCGTTTGGCAAGCGCAAGAGATAAAGATTGACGGGCTCGTACTCGGTATCTACGAGTATAAGAAAAATATTCCTAAAGCCAAAGACCTTCTTGAACTATTGATTGCCAAAGGTGTTTCAAGAGCAATATGGAAAAAGTTGCAACTACTTGTCCTCGGTTTATATTTTCCTCACTCTGGAAGTGGAGCTGGGTACACTGGAGGATTGTATGCTTTAGATCGTAATGAAGCTAAAAGATTTATGGAAGAATTGATTGCCCGAGGAGTCAAGAATGCGATAAAGATAGATATTTTGGCTCATATTTATTGCTTTTATAAACCTCCCTTTAGCTTTGCCGATTATGGACCGTTTTTTAAGTATTTTGGGCTACCCGAAATACCTGTTAATCTAAAAGACACACCTTAAAACTGGTCCAGGTATATATTGTAAAGGTCCTTTATCTTTAGTAAAGGGGATTAAAATGTCTACAGATGCACATCTACTTACCTTGTTTAACTGAATATATAGATTATGGAAATGGTCCATCAAGCTCTAATTGCGCAAGGTAACGTATGCTTGGATCATAAAAACTACCTATGAGTTTGCAATAATTTCTAAAACGAAACATTGCTAAACAATTTAAGTTTAACGCAACTAGGTGTTCATGTATTTTTTCTAAAGACTCTTCACTCGCCCCAAAGTTACTGTTTTTTAGAATGAAAACAGTTATAAATTTTAAACGAACTCGATCAATACTGGGCGTTTTTCCCTCAATTAAGTCAGTGAGTATATTAAGCGATTCATCATAGGAACGTGTAGCACGATGGACTTCAGCGCATAAAAAGCGCTTTTCCCAGATTGGCTGATCCATGGATTCAATACTGTGGAGAACATCACGAGTCGTCTTTTTTAAATCTTCACTATAGGTTTCTTCCGTCTTAGCTCTCTTGCGTAAAAACTGCAGACACAAGATACCAGACTCAAACTTATGAGTGCTTTGCCAGGCTTTTAGAGCTGTTCTAAAAAGGATTTCCTGAAAATGATCAAAATAATTTATGGTCTTTCTCAACTTATATAATTGATTATAAAAGGAAGATACCTCGGAAGTATAAAATTCATCATCAGGGAAATTTGCCAATTGTTTAATAGCCAACAGGCTTAAACACATTTGTTTAGCAAGGGTTGTCTGGTCCTCCTTTTGCAGGGTATTTCCCCCTTCTTCCTCCCCTTCTCTACGTTGACTCAAGAGCTCTAAATAGTCATTAATATAATCAAAATAATGGTATCCTCTTGCGATAAAGTGTTCATAAAAAGCCGCCATTGGCCTTTCTAAATGACGCCATCCTTTTAAGATCTCTTCTATGGACCAATCATCTTTGAATAGATCCTCTAATTGTGCGGAAGTTCCTGTCTCCTTATCTGTGCTTTTATCCATTTCTCCATCATCGGCTTGTTCCTTTAAACCCTTCATGTAATCATTTAAATGGTCGATAAACTCTAACGGGGCATAATGATTTTCTTGCAAGGTTCTCTTTAAAAAACATTTCACAGTGAAAGGAAGTTGGTCTATGGCGACTTGAGGGTCGCAAGAAGTAAGTACAATGTCGAGCGCCTTAAGGGGATAGGCGTTTAACTCTTCTTCCGTTAAGGTTTTTAACCCCTCAAGCATTTCTTTAAGAAAGTTTCGATACTGCTTGAAGGAAACATGCCCAGAAAGAAAATCAGTATACCAGGAAAACAATCTGAGCACCATAGCATGGGGTTTTTGATTACTTAGACTTACAAATTTTATCGTTTTCAGTTTTTCGATAAAGACATAGGCTTCATCGATCGTATAGAGCGAATTAGGTACCCTGCTATGACCAATAAGGGTCTCATATTGCGATGTGGTTAAAGGCTCTGAAGAATTTGAAAGTTGATCAAAAATGTCGCCATTATAGTAACTTTCACTAAAATCAGGCATATGAACGAACTCAATATCTTGAGTCACATCTGCTGCCTTCATCAGCTCAAATAGAGTTTCAACTGCGGGCTTATAGAGATAAGATGCTGGGTATTTAAGACATGCTACAGCCCGCTTTAAATAAATACTTTTTTCTTCCTGAGAGACCGATCGTTGATATCGATCAGCATATTCCATGCCCGCAGAGAAATTGCTTAGAACAAGATAACCCGACCCCTGGGTCGGATATATGTTCAACGAAAGTGCTTTCCTATACCAGCAGAATTCATCCTTAACTTCTTCATTAAGTTCGGTGCAGGTTAAACCTAATTTCATGAGTTCTTTAGGCGACAAATGATCAAAAACCACAAACCTAATTTCTGTAGGCACCTGCATTAAGGGAAAACTATCTTCTGTGTCTGCAGAAAAAGCACTGAAGCTTAAGCACAAAAATAGGGATTGAATCAATTTATTCATGTTTTGTTCTTTAATGATTACAAAAGTTCTGTTTGAAAAAAAACTAAGAAGTCTTCTTCTTGGCTAAATGGACAGAGACAATCTGCCCTGGCTCACCAATCCAGTTAACTGGACCTATAATCTTACCCATTTCTTTATGGGTAGAACTGATAAAGATGGTGGTCGGTAAAGCCGTTACACTAAATTCTCGAGCGAGCTTTCCATTGTCATCGATGAAGAGGGTAAGGTTTTTGATATTGTTTTTCTTATAAAACTCCCGGACCTCTTGTCCCTGGGTTTTATCAGAAGCCACCACAACAATATGGGCATCCTCAGGGTATTTTTGCGCGAATTGGTCTAACTCCGGTAACTCTTCAACACAGGCGCCACACCATGTAGCCCAGAAGTGAAGAATGATCGGTTTGCCGGTAAAATCAGAGAGTTTTTTGGTTTCCTTAGCAGCCGTATCGGTTAGAGAAAGCTGAATAAATGCTTGATCAGAAACGGGTTTACGCGTGGGACTGGGAATGAAATCAATGCTGGCGAGTGTTTTTTGTGCTACTGGCTTTATTTCCTGAACGTCTGGTGTCTTGCTGTTTAAGAGCCAGATAAACCCAAGGACGAGTGGTGACAAAATAATACCGCCAATAAAGTAAATCTTATTGTTCATCCTCTATTCCCCTCATGATTGCTTGAGAAGGTATGATTAAGCTTTAATACCTCTCCCACTAGATATAAGGACGTTGCAATCCAAATCCTAGAGTCATTTGGCCAATTTGATAAATTTTTTGAATGATGAAATCGGGGAGCACAAGCTAAGTTGAGGATAAAGCCGCCTTTGTAAACGAATTAATGTCTTTTTCCTCTGCATTTATCCGAACAATATTTCACGTCGTTCCAAACCTTTTCCCATTTTTTACGCCATCTGAACGGCTTGCCGCATACAGCACATATTTTGCAAGGAAGGTCTTTTTTCTTAATTCCTTTCGGCATTACTGACCATTCTATTCACAGTTACAACATTATTTCTTTTCTAAGGACGTAGGCTTTTCATGGGGCTTCCATCAAGGCCTTCTCGATCGCCTGCTTAACGCGACTGCTATCGGGCGACGTAAAGGAGTTGAAGTAATCGATTAACTCCCCTTTTCTATTAACCAGATATTTATGGAAATTCCATTTGGGTGCAGTGCCAAATCCGAGGATTTTCTTAGCCCAAGAGTAAAACGGATGGGCGTTGTCACCCGACACCACTTCCTTTGATGCCAGGGGAAAGGTTACACCATAATTGACTTTGCAAAAGTTAGCAATTTCATCACTGTTACCAGGCTCTTGTCCGCCGAAATCATTGCTTGGAACCCCAATCACGACCAAGCCTTTATCCTTATAAGTTTGGTAGAGTTTTTCGAGACTTTCAAATTGCTTAGTAAAGCCGCAGTAAGAGGCGGTGTTCACAATCAGGATCACCTTACCTTCAAACTGTTTGAGGGGC
Source organism: uncultured Verrucomicrobiales bacterium (assembly GCA_964542195.1). Lineage (GTDB taxonomy): Bacteria > Pseudomonadota > Alphaproteobacteria > Paracaedibacterales > Paracaedibacteraceae > CAZITL01. The sequence goes on along the minus strand of CAZITL010000018.1, from coordinate 38,213 downwards.
ATGGGGGCTTCGCCTGTGAGCGTTTTGAATGAAAAATCATAGGCGGATTTGGTAGAGGCTTTTGCCTCGTGTGAAGATTGAAAGAAAAACAACACAAGCGCTCCTATAAACGGGTAAAAGATTGACTTCATGAGACTACTCTAATTTAAGTTGCAGTTGTTTAGAATCGGCTGAAATTCTAGGCTTGCGGTTGGTAGGGCGATTACGACTACCAAGTCTACGATACACATCTTTCGCCTGATCTTTGAAATCCGCTTCCTTCCAACGATTTGAAAGTTGCTGCCGCGCATATTTGATAGCTGTTTCATGATCAACAATAGGCTTTCGATAAGGATGGACGGCGTTTTCCCAACGCCATGGTTCATGGATAAAGAGGTCTGGTACATCTTTTAATTCTGGCAAATAGCGACGGATGAATTTGCCATTTGGATCATGGTCAATAGATTGTTTGATCGGGTTATACATACGAACGGCATTAATACCGGTAACACCCGATTGCATCTGGAACTGCGAATAGTGAATGCCTGGCTCATAATCCGTAAAAAGTTTTGCCAAATATGGCGCTGTTTGTCGCCAATCCAACCACAAATCATAACTAGCAAAGGACACCAGCATGGCACGCATACGGAAAGTGATCCAACCATTTTGAATGAGACTGCGCATACATGCGTCTATGAGGGGATAACCCGTATTGCCCGTTTTCCATGCCTCGAAATAATCCTCACGGAAGTGGGGCTCGCGCATGCCATCAAATACTGGATGCATGCAGTGTGTTTCCAAATCAGGATATTGCTCGAGCTTCTGGACAAAATGACATCGCCAAGCCAGACGAGATAAAAAAGCAGACAAGTTTCGACAAAATAGTTGGGCCTCTTCATCCTGCAAACCATAAAGACTCTGCATTTTCGCCTTTGTTCCTTGCTCAATCTCTCGAACGGATAAAGTTCCAAAGGCGATGTGCGGGCTAAGCCGTGAACAATGGCGCGCAGATATCCCTGGTTTAGAGATGGTGAGCATATATTTACGGCCACGCTCCTTGAGGAAAGAATCAAATAGGGCGATACCTTTCGCTCGTCCCCCCTCTTGGGTGTTGCCGGGTATAGTATCTCCAAACAGGGCATCGTCTTTTGCAGGCAAGGCGTCACTGGTTATCCCCTGCAGGAATTGAATCGTTTCTGGCGTTTCTACCAAAGCCTCAGACATTCGATCATTGCGCAGCTTTGCCCATTGATCTCGGCTTTTAAGGCGACGGACTACCCCATGCGATGGAAATTCCCGCCAGGTCACATTTTGTGCTTTGCACCACTGAGAAACAGCTATATCCCGTTGATAAGTCCAGGCATTACCTGTTTCCTCATGGGATAAGAGATTGAACGAGCCCAAACTATCGTAAAGATCTTTGAGGACGGATAAGGCCTCTCCAATTCGGATGATGAGTCTGCCCCCATAATTGGTCAACTGAGCATCCAAATCACGCAGGCTATCATGGATGAAGTGCCAGTGTCTGCGTGAGCTATCAGGTTGCTGCCACAATTCTGGTTCGATGATGTAAAGCGGGACAACCTCACCTGATTGGGCAGCTGCCCATAGGGGGGCGTGATCCTGGATACGCAAATCCCTCTTAAACCAGATGATGTTGACTTGCGTACTCATGCTGTCGTTTAACCCCAGAAGGGATAATCGGTGTAGCCTTTGTCAGCTCCACCATAAAACGTTGCACGATTATATTTATTGAGAGGGGCGCCAACTTGGATACGTTCCGGCAAATCGGGATTAGCGATGTAAAGCCTACCAAACGCGACCGCATCTACAAGACCGGATTCAACGGCATGTTTGGCTGACTCAGGCGTATATCCTCCGGCTGAAATAAATACACCCCCGAATTCCCTTCGGAACAATTCTGAAGTATTTGGTGCGTCAACTCTCAATGCATCGCTTCCCCCTGCTCCGGTGGCTCGAGGTTCAATCACATGCACATAAGCGATGTGACGTTTATCCAGTTGGTTAAGAATATAGCTAAATAAAGTCAAAGGATTGCTGTCATACATATCGTTGAAAGTGCCATAGGGCGAAAGACGCACGCCAACAGATCCTTGGTCCCATACACCGATTGCGATATCCACAACGTCAAGCAGTAATCTTGAACGATTCTCAATAGAGCCACCATAGTCGTCGGTGCGTTTATTCGAACCATCGTGTAAAAATTGGTCGAGTAAGTAACCATTTGCGCCATGGATTTCCACACCATCAAAACCAGCCAGCTTAGCGTTTTCACAAGCTTTACAATAATCTTCTAAGATGGCTTTGATCTCGCTGATCTCCAACTCATGGGGTGTTTCAAAATCTGCTTGCCTCCAATCCGCCGTAAGAGTTTTGCCGCTGGGCTGAATGGCGGACGGAGCCACTGGTAGCTTGCCATTGGGTTGAAATGAGGCGTGTGAAATACGTCCCACATGCCAAAGTTGAAGGAAGATTTTTCCACCCTTCTTATGTACAGCGTCGGTAACCAATTGCCAACCTGCCACCTGTTCAGCAGAGTGAATACCTGGCGTTGCGGGATAGCCTTGCCCTTGTTGGCTGATTTGAGTCGCCTCTGAGATAATCAGCCCAGCCGTTGCACGCTGCGCGTAATATTCAGCATTAAGTTCATAGGGGATATTGCCTGGCTGCTTGCTGCGCATGCGTGTTAATGGAGCCATAATAATACGGTTAGGAAGTGTAATATTGCCAAGTTGAAGGGGGTCAAACAAGGATGTCATAAATTCTCTCTTAGAGGTGAAAAGTGGAAGTTTGGTAAATATGATAGAACATCATGAAAAGGCAGCCGAAGCCATAGATGTATTTGTGATAAGAGTCCAGAAAGCTTCCAAATAAGCACTTCAGCATATTTAAAAACGGAGATTTTTGAATACCTCTTTATATTTGGGCGTTTTATTAACATACCATCATGGGTGAACCATGACCACTCAGCAAAGCAAATGAGGAAGGTTCGATAATACACCTGCAAAACCACCCATAATTAGATAGCAAAAAATCCTAGGTAACACCCTGGAAGCTTCTCTTTAAGTTAATAATCACCTAAAAAATATTGTTCTGTAAAGTACAACAAAGACGATAGTGCGGAAATTTCCACCTTACACGATGAGACAGGCCTCTTTAATCTAAAACTAAGGGGCGTTCTTCTTCGATAAATGAACAGAAACAATCTGCCCAGGTTCGCCAACCCAGTTCACTGGACCAATGATTTTCCCCATTTCTTTATGGGTAGAACTGATAAAAATGGTCGTGGGTAAAGCCGTAATACCAAATTCGCGAGCTAGCTTTCCATTGTCATCAATATAAAGGGTTAGGTTTTTGATGTTGTTTTTCTTGTAAAACTCACGCACCTCTTGTCCCTGGGTTTTATCGGAGGCCACCACAACAATATGAGCATCTTCAGGATATTTTTGAGCAAATTGATCCAACTCCGGCAACTCTTCAACACAAGCACCACACCAGGTAGCCCAAAAATGCAGAATAATCGGTTTTCCGGCAAAATCAGAGAGTTTTTTGGTCTCTTTTGCTGCGATATCGGTTAGAGAAAGCTGAATAAATGCTTGATCAGAGACGGGCTTACGCGTGGGACTGGGAATAAAATCTATACTGGCGAGTGTTTTTTGAACCGCTGGCTTTGGCTCTTGAACTTCTGGGGTCTTGCTGTTTAACAACCAGATAAATCCAAGGACGAATGGTGATAAAATAATGCCACCGATAAAGTAAATTTTATTGTTCATCCTCTATTCCCCCCATGATTATGTGAGAAGGTTTGATTTAGCCTCAATACCTCTCCCACTAAATATAATGACCCTGTAATCAAAATCCTAGAGTCATTTGCCCAATTTGATAAATTATCTATAAGATTCTCTAGACTGGTGACTTGATGAAAGGCGAGAGTAAAGTTTTCTTGATTGTGAAATCGATAGTCATCAGATTTATCGATGAAGAACCATTGATCTACATAAGGTTTAAGCCAGCCCGCAAACTGTGACGCTGGACGATTGGCTAAAGAATTTATCCCCACCACAACAGGTCGCCCTTCTCTTCTCCACATTTCCAGAAAGGGTATGAGACTTTTGATTCCAGCCTCATTATGGGCCCCATCAACCCATAATTCAGTACCTTGTGACAAGTTGTGAATGAGAGGGCCTTGAGTAATTTGGTGCATTCTTCCTGGCCAGGCGGTCTCAGCTAAGGCTAAAACTCGCTTTTTATGGCCGATCGGGAATTGTTGATGAACTTGGTCTAAGGAAAGCCAAGCCAGCGCAGCATTTTCCCGTTGATGGGGACCTTTTAACCCTAGGCTATAGCCATCCATACTGCTAACCACTTCCTGATAGTCTTTTAAGAAGAATGCTGAAGAAGCACACTCTTGAACCTTGCGTCTCAAGACAACGTCAACTTGAGAAGATTGAAGACCAATTGTAACTGGACATCCTCTTTTAATAATGCCTGCTTTTTCTTTGGCTATGTCTGTTATCTTAGTGCCTAAGTATTCTTGATGATCGAGGGAAATGGGCGTAATCATACTGAGTAACGGTTTATCTATAACATTCGTGGCATCTGCCCTTCCTCCTAAGCCTACTTCAAGGAGCAGGATATCGGCCGGATGGTCAGAAAAGGCAAGGAGAGCAGCAGCCGTAATCCCTTCGAATACGGTTAATGGAGATCCGTTATTCTTTTTAAGGACTTGGGTTAAATAATGATGAAAAAGATCGTCCGCAATTAATTGCCCTGAAAGGCGAACCCGCTCATTATAGCGGATCAAATGGGGAGAAGTATAAACATGGACCTTATATCCCCCTCTCCTCAACATCGATTCCATGAATGCGATGGTAGACCCTTTACCATTAGTGCCAGCAACATGAATAACAGGAGGAAGATTTCGCTCTGGATGATTCAAGAGATCTAAAAGGCGTACCATCCGATCCAGAGACAAATCAATCTCTTGCGGATGGCACCTTCGTAATTGCTCTAATAGGTCATGAATATTAGGCTGAGGCCACATATGTCGTGGATGAAATCGTCGAATAGGTTGACTTTAAGTGATGAAGCAACTTGCCCAACGTTTCTTTCAGTTGATGACGATGAACAACCATATCAATCATTCCATGACTTAAAAGGTATTCTGCACTCTGGAAGCCTTCAGGTAATTTTTGTCGAATGGTCTCCTCAATAACCCGTGCCCCTGCAAAACCAATGGTGGATCCTGGCTCAGCAATGGCAATATCTCCCAACATAGCAAAGGAAGCAGAAACGCCACCTGTTGTGGGATCTGTAAGCAAGGTTATGTAAGGTAATCCGGCATTTTTAACTTTCTCAACCGCTATGGTTGTGCGCGGCATTTGCATGAGAGAGAGAATACCTTCTTGCATGCGCGCCCCACCTGAGGCAGGAACAACGATTAAAGGACAACGATTTTTCACAGCTAAATCAGCGGCAATAAGCAAGCTTTCACCAACCGCCATCCCCATAGAGCCACCCATAAAACCAAAATCAAAAGCAGCGACCACCACAGGATTGGCTTGAATTTGACCATAAGCTACGATGACCACATCTTCTTGGCCTGTTTTTTGGCGATAATCCTTTAAGCGATCACTATAACGTTTAGAATCCTTAAATTTTAAAGGATCTTGAATGACCTTCGGAGCTGGAGCCTTGGTATAAGCCTTGTGATCAAACAACTGATCTAGACGATCATGAACGGATAAACGCATATGGTAATTGCAATGATGGCAAACATTTAAACTTTCCACCAAATCGCGGTGAAAGAGCATATGCTCGCAGGAAGGGCACTTTGTCCATAAATTATCAGGCACCTCTTGACGACGCATCAAGGCTTTAATTTTAGGACGGACAAAATCTGTTAACCAATTCATGATTTAGCCTTTTCTTGTAGAATCGTTGAGCAATTGACGCAATTCTTTACCTGTTTTAAAGAAGGGCACGGCTTTTCCTTCAACTTTTACCGACTGACCGGTACGAGGATTTCTTCCAATCCTTGCCTCCCGTTGGCGCAAAGAGAAGGTTCCAAAACCACGAAGCTCTACCCTCCCCCCTTCTTTTAAGGCTTTGGCAATCCCATCAAAAACAAAATGAACAATAGATTCAATTTGATGAGATGAGAGATCCTTATGAAGGGAACTGAGTCTTAAAATAAGTTCAGAACGCGTCATTCATGTCCTCTTTTTTTCCTTGCTTTTCTTATGGACAACATAAAAAAAAATCCTATAAATTCAAAGAATTTTATCTCCTTTGCCCAAGCGCTTGTCAAACATTTTTAAAAGACTTAAGGAAAAAACATAAAAAAAGAACCTTTAAACAATAGAAAAGGAAGAAAAAGGGAGAGTCTGGCTTGCCTTCCTGAAACAAAGACCATCCATCAATTCTTAAAATGTTGGAGAAAGAGATGATTGAGATACCCCATTGTCATTTGGATGATTTGCAAATATTTGTTATTGAACTGTTTTGCAAACAGTGACTACCTATACTTCACCTTTCTTTTGTCTATCCTGTTGTTTATAATAAAAAATAAGCCAAGTTATTAAGCCAAATTACTTTATTTTCCAATGCAACCTCATGAGTCAAAACTTCAACTCATTCAACCTCCTCCCTTAACTTGGAAATTTAGATTCCTACGCTTCATTTTAAGAAATACGATTAGAAAAATAGCAAAAACCCCTGAAAAAATTTTGAGAGGTCGAAAAGCATGGGAACTTTGGGCCAGATACTTACCAAAAGCGTCAGGTATTACCTGGTCTCCAATTCAAGACGCTCCAGTTCATGGCGCCTTGATTGCCCCCCAAGAAGGAGAAGATCTTCCAACAGTCTTGTATTTTCATGGAGGGGGATATTGTGTCGGGTCGTTAATGGCTTATCACTCCTTTTTAACGTATTTCTGCCATATAACCCAAACCAAGGTTTTTGCTTTAGACTATTCCTTAGCGCCAGAATCGCCCTTTCCTGCCGCGTTAAACGAAGGCGTTCGGGCTTACCAATGGCTGAGAGAAGAACACCCCTCAAAATCTCTTTTTATCGCAGGAGATTCAGCTGGCGCAGGTCTTACCTTCGCGACTCTTTTAAGGTTAAAGGAAATTAATGAACCTTTACCCAAGGCCGCACTATGCTTTTCCCCTTGGGCTGATCTTACCCATCGTGGGCCAAGCTTCCTCTATAATGAGCACAAAGATTACATTTTTTGGCGGGAATCATTGCCTATCGCCGCCAAAATGTATGGTCAGGAAAATGATTTAACCCATCCCCTGATTTCCCCAGTTTATGGAGATTTAAGCCAGCTTCCGCCAATTTTGATCCAAGTCGGACTGGAGGAAATTCTACTTTCTGATTCTTTAACCTTATATAAGAAAATTAAAGAAACTCAAGGCAGTGTTCATTTGGAAATCTGGCAAGATATGTTTCATGCTTGGGTTTATTTAGCGCCGCTCCTGTTAGAGGGAAGATTAGGCCTTGAAAGAGTTCGAGATTTCATTCAACTCCAAAAATAATTCCACCCGATCATCTTTCCTTTTAAAGCAATTTATTTAAAAATGTCTTGTAAAGCTATTAAGGGGAATAAGCGATGAAACAGTTATTTGCCATGACCTGTATACTATGGACTGCAAGCAGTGCCTTAGCATCTGATCCAAGCAATGAATTATATGAGAAATTTCAAAATGAACTTAAAGATTTTGCAGGCATTCGTCATGAATTACACCAAAATCCAGAGACAAAATATAGAGAATTCACAACCTCAACATTTATAGCTGATAAGCTTAAATCCTATGGATATAGAGTCCAAAGAGGTATCGGTGGCACAGGAGTTGTGGCTCTTTTGGAGTCAGGAAAACCAGGTAAAACTGTGGCTTTAAGAGCGGATATGGATGCTCTTCCCATTACTGAGACCACATCCTTGCCATATGCTTCAAAGAATCTGGGGGTAATGCATGCCTGTGGTCATGATGGCCATATGGCCACACTCCTGATGGTCGCTAAAGTATTACAACAAAGTCCTTATTTCAAAAGAGGTAAAATCAAGTTTATCTTTCAGCCGGCTGAAGAAGGAGGAGCTGGTGCAGATCGAATGATCAAAGATGGCGTATTGGAAAACCCTGATGTTGATGCTATTTTTGGCTATCATAATTGGCCATTGGATAAGGGAGTTATTGGAACACGTGCTGGATGCCTTATGGCTGGAGCTGACCGATTTGATATTTGGATCAATGGCAAAGGAGGTCATGCGGCTATGCCTCATCTCACAGACAATCCAATTTATCGAGCCGCAGAATTTACTCTTGCTTCCCAACGGCTCATCAGTCAAAAGAATCCAACTGAACCAGCCGTCCTTAATATTGCCTCCGTTCATAGCGGTACTACTTATAATGTGGTACCAGACACTGTTCATCTTATGGGAACTTTGAGAACAACTTCGAATCAGTCACGAGAAAATCTGATTAATAAATTAACTGAACTATGCTCAAATCAAGACCAAATCACTATTCAAGCGGATAATTATCCACCGACCATCAATACGAAAAAGGAAACGGATTTAGTTTTAAAAACAGCGCGGGAGATTTTAGCTGAGGATCAGGTCATAAGCTTAGACCAGCCGGTTATGCCTGCCGAAGATTTCTCCTTCTACTTGCAGAAGGTTCCAGGATGCTTTTTCTTCGTAGGCTATGGCCAGGACAAGCCAGGACTTCATGAAGCCAGGTACGATTTTAGCGATGAGATCATGCCAAGAGCCGCTTATGTATTGGCAAAAACAGCACTCAATTATTTATCGTGAATGAAAAAACCCCGCATTTGCGGGGTTTTAAGCTTTTTCCATGTGGAAACGCGCTTTAGAACAATTAGTAACCTTCGCGCTCTAAGCGTTTACGCATCAATTTGCGGAAACGGCGGACGGCTTCAGCTTGTTCACGAGCACGTTTGACCGAAGGCTTTTCGTAGTGACGACGCAACTTCATTTCGCGGTAAATCCCTTCGCGTTGCATCTTCTTTTTCAAGACACGGAGAGCCTGGTCAACGTTATTATCACGAACGACAACTTCCACAGAGAATCAACTCCCTTCTAATCTAAAATTTTGAAGGATAATTCCTTCAAGAACTAAAAAGATAGTCCAATTTTTATTATTTTTCAAGCCCATGATGAAAAATAGCTTCGATAGGACTGTAATCTTTTCAAACCAAAATCCAGCTTGGCCATGGTTTTCGATAAATCAGGGGTTTCATCATCTAACCATACCAGGAACGTTTCTAGGATTAAAAATTCATAAGCTTTGTAGTTAATTTGCTGCACGACCCAATAAGTGTTCCCAAAAGTCAAATCGACCATTTGATGGATTGGTTTGGTTAAATGGGGTATAAGCTTTATGCTTTCCAGGGGAGACCAACAAAGATCAGCCCACAGTTTGCGAATGGCTGTTTGATAAGGTTGAGCTTGCTCAAAATAGAGCATGATCCCATCAAATAAATAATCTTCTTTTTCCTCTCCTCGAGGTTCTGGTAGCTCAACTCTACTGAAAACATCATCAATCAACAACAATAAGGCATAGAAGCGATCTGGAATGTAGGCTGTAACTTCTATTATGGGAACACCATAACGCTTTGCAAAATGCGACGGCTCCAAAGCCTGCAAACCCCCTATTTCTACACCTTGCCAGCACCATTGGATCAGTTGTTCACGATTGATCATTGCAGCCTCTATTAACTGAGTTCAATGGACCGCTGATAAGCAGCTTTCGTTGCCTCTTCAACCAAATCCTTGAATCTTCCTTTATCAAAAGCCTGTAAGGCGGCGGCTGTTGTGCCCCCGGGGCTTGTTACCCTTTGACGCCATCCTTGAGCCGAATCTGATGATCTTTTAAGAATTTCTGCGGCCCCTATCAAAGTTTGTTTAGAGAGACGATGGGCAATATCAACGGGAAGGCCTAATGAAATTCCTGCTTGGGATAAGTGTTCAACGAATTGGAAGAAATAAGCCGGTCCACTTCCAGAGATAGCTGTAACCGCATTGATTTGATCTTCATTCTCCATCCAAACCACCTCTCCCACAGCGGAAAAGATCATTTCTGCCAAGTGCCTTTCTTTTTCTGTTAAGCTTTCACTGGCAACTAGACCAGTCATACCCTCACCAACCACAGCTGGTAGATTGGGCATAGACCGAATGATCTTGGATGAATAAGATAACAAACTCTGCAGCCGATTGATGGAAACGCCTGCCATAATGGAAAGGAACAAGGGTGAATTTACCCCCTGAACAAAGATGGCATAATCGGGAATGATATCATCGATCACTTGGGGTTTGATGGCAAAAACAATGACATCAGGTTGAAAAGATGCGGGCAGCAAATCAACACTTGAGTAAGCTTCTGGGACGTGTGGGTCAATAATGGTTACATCATAGTGTTCTTGAGCTAACCATCCTTTGTAAAGGGCTGTTCCCATGGAACCACAGCCGACCAAAAGAATCTTTGTTTTGTCTTTCATGCGCTACCTGCTACCTCTAATGCTAAAAGATCTACATCCTTTGTAGAAACTGATTCTTTATTATAAAGAGATGCAAAGGCTGGGTAAAACTGTTCAAACTCATTTAAGACAATGTGTATAATATCTTTAAAATAGCCTTCAGCTATGTACTCTGGACCCGGCACTTGGAGTGTATAGCGGAAACAAATAACGCCAGAGTCTAGAATATCAAAATGTCCAAACCAAGATCGTTGATTCGTGGAAACCATCAAAGATACCAAATCATTAGGATAAGGAGCACTAAATCGAATTTCAGAAAAACAAACGAAGTACAGCATCCCCAAAGATTCATTCCAGATCACATGAAGAGCAAAATCATCCCAGTGACCTGGGATGATAGCGACAATTTCTTCGTCTTCTAACTGTTCTGTAGACCAATGATTCTCGTTAAAAACCTCTTCAATAGCTAAAATCGGGGAATAATCCTTATTTTTTCGCACTTTATTCATAAAATTTCTTTTCATCTCAAAAAAATTATGCCACAAGCAATATAAGTATACTGTTAGTGGGCTAAAAAATATTTACACTTAAATTTAGTCACTAACACGTTGCAAGAGCTTTGCGTAGCTAGCTTAAGGCTTTTACTTAACTTATAGTAAGCCATTTGTTTGTCAAAAGCACTGATAAATTTAATCATGGAATGACTTTCAAATTAAAACAATTTTAACAAATAAAAGATATATTTTATATCAAGAGACATGAAAGTTTAAGGTGAGGCTATGAAGGAATCTTATTTTCAATCCGTTGTGATGATTGAGCGTTTGCACCGGCTTTTTCTAGAAGTTATCAAAGTGGAATTGGATCGCTTAGCTATTCGAGATATTAATAACGTCCAGTGCCTTATCCTTTATAATATTGGCAAAGGCCAAGTAACTGTAGGTGAGCTGACCAACCGTGGTTATTATTTAGGATCAAACGTTTCTTATAATTTGCGTAAAATGGTTCAAAATGGTTATCTGGTTCAAGAGCCATCCATGCATGACCGCCGTTCAAGTCACGTACGTCTGTCCAACAAAGGCATGGATCTCCATTCAAAATTAGATCAACTATTTGATATGCATGCAGCAGCCCTTCGCCAAGAAGGCGTCAGCAATGATCACTCCAAGCAAATGGAAGATACTCTGAATAAATTAGAAAGTTTTTGGACCAGTCTTCTCACCCGTGATCTTAGAAGATCATAATATAGATTGATCTCTTAATGATGAATACGGAGAGAGGAATCTCTCCGTTTTATTTTGACTTTCACCCTTCTCGGTAAAATATTTTACCAAAATTATTCACAATTTTATCATGCAAATTTCCTACCGGGAAAAAACACTTCTATTTCAACAACAAAGCCCTGGTAAGCATAAATTATTCAACAAAATCAATAACTTAATAATTAGCTCAAAAAAGCAGCAATCCTGTTTAAAGGCAGTCTTGGCCTCACTTTCACCACTTCACTAACAGGTTGCCCACAAAGTTATCCACAGGTTCAGTGGAAAAGTATTAATAATTCATTAACTTTTAAAATTTGAACCAAATAAGAAATTTTATATCGCAGAAATACCCTTCGAATCGTTGGATAAAATGATATAATAGAAAAGGATCCAGCGGTTTACCCTCTTGGGATCAAAGAATTCCAAGGAATATACCTTTAGAGGAATTATAGTGCAACCTGACCTGTATCAAACGAACTATAAGGCTAAATTAACAAGTATAAGCTGATCTAAAAAACCATGAAAGATTCAACGCCGTCCAGTCTAGAACTAGGCTTACAAATCATAAAAAAAACCCTTCTTTCTCTACCTGAAAAGCCTGGTGTTTATCGAATGATTGGCGAGAAGGAAGAGGTTCTTTATGTAGGAAAAGCCAAACATCTCAAAAAACGGGTGGCATCTTATACACTGGTTTCTAAGTTAACAAACAGACACAAACGCATGGTCGCTGAGACACGTCGCATGGAAATTGTGACAACACGCACAGAGCTCGAGGCGCTTTTACTGGAAAGCAATCTCATTAAAAGGTTTCAGCCCCGTTACAATATTCTTCTTAAAGATGATAAATCCTTTCCCTATGTGGTCATTACTCAAGATCACCCTTTTCCAAGAGTATTGAAACACAGGGGAGAAAAGACCATCAAAGGGAAGTATTTTGGCCCTTTTGCGTCGGTAACGGCTGTTGACGAATGTTTAATTATGCTCCAGAAAGTATTTTTACTGCGCAACTGTTCCGATTCCTTTTTTGCCAGTCGAACCCGTCCTTGCCTTCAATACCACATCAAACGCTGCTCTGCCCCTTGTACGCGCTATATAAATGAGGAAAATTACGCCATTAATGTGAGACAAGCACTGAGTTTCCTGTCTGGAAAATCCGACAAAATTCAGCAATTTTTGTCAGAACAAATGCAAGATGCCAGTGATAATATGGCTTATGAAGAAGCAGCGCTTTATCGTGATCGCTTGCGTTTGTTGACCCGCATTCAAGCACGCCAACGCATTAATGTGCCAGGCATAAAGGATGCAGATGTGATTGCAGCGATGGAGAATGGTAACCAAACTTGTATTCAAATCTTTTTCTTCCGCCAGGGCCAAAATTTAGGGACAGAATCTTTTTTCCTCTCCCATACGGAAGAATCAACGGTAAGCGAGAAGTTGGCAGCCTTCATCAATCAGTTTTATACCGAACGGGAACATGCTCCCCAATTGCTTCTCAGTCATGAGCCTGTTGAGATGAATCTTATTAGTCAAGCTCTGACTCTACGTCATGGGATCTCCTGTCGTTGGGAAGTGCCGCAGAAAGGAGCAAAAAGGGAGCTGGTTGATCATGCCCTCACCAATGCACAAGACGCCATCTATCGCAAACTGGCTGAAAAGGCAACTTTCAACCAGCAATTAGATGAAGTCGCTCACTTATTTCACCTTGACCAAAGACCAACCCGCATTGAAGTTTATGACAACAGTCACCTGCAAGGCTCCAACCCCTTTGGAGTTATGATTGTCGCTGATGAATCCGGATTGAACAAAAAGGCCTATCGTAAATTTGCCATCAAGCAGAATCAACCTGTTTTTGGAGGGGATGATTATGGGATGATGCGGGAGGTTTTGTCGCGCCGATTTGCGCGTGCTGATGAGGAGAATTGGGCTTTGCCGGACCTTATTCTTCTTGATGGCGGTCAAGGCCAGCTCCAAGTTGCCTTGGAGGTTATGGCAGAAATGGGTATTGATGGCGTTACCTTAGCAGCAATTGCCAAAGGCCCTGACCGAAACGCAGGCAGAGAAAGATTTTTTATGCCGGGTAAAGCTCCCTTTTCTCTCCCTACACAATCCTCAGTGCTTCATTTTCTTCAAAGATTGCGGGATGAAGCCCATCGCTTTGCAATCGGTGCCCATCGTACGAAGCGCCAAAAATCCATGATTAAGTCAGAATTGGATCAAATTCCAGGAATTGGCCCTAAACGTAAAAAAGCCCTTCTGCAACATTTTGGTTCAGCTCGAGGTATCGCCAGTGCCGGTATAGAAGAATTGATGACCGTGACAGGAATTAATAAATCTATTGCAAAAATTATCTATCAGTACTTTCATGGTAGCTAAGATAAGAACGGGCGTTTATAGTTGCAATTAATATGTACACCATAGGAAATACTAGACGATAGACATGACCAAGCCGAAACAATCTTACATCTCTACCTTACCTAATGTTTTGACTCTGAGTCGAATCGTTCTCATTCCAGTGGTGATGGTTGCTTTTTATGTAAATACCACTTTGAGTAAATGGATTGCCGTGATTGCGTTTATTAGTGCGTGCCTAACCGATTTCTTGGATGGTTATATTGCTCGATTAATGAAACAAACCACAAAGTTTGGCCAATTCTTAGATCCTATTGCTGACAAATTGCTTATAGCCTCCACACTCCTTTTGCTGGCCGGCTTTGATAGAATTAGCCGGATATCTTTTTTACCCGCCATTGTGATTTTATGCCGAGAAATTTTGGTCTCTGGGTTAAGGGAGTATCTAAGCGCTCTTCATGTCGCCATGCCAGTTAGCTATTTAGCTAAATGGAAAACCTTAATCCAGATGACGGCCATAGCCTTTTTATTGGTAGGAGATATCCATGGTATCTCTATGGCTATCCCAGGCGAAGTCCTTTTATGGATTGCAGCTCTTCTCACATTAATCACAGGATACGATTATTTCCGCACGAGCCTTAAATATTTCTAATGCATCTCATCGAGGCGCTACGGGCGGAATCTTTATGATCGGAGGCGGCGGTGGGATTCTTCGTGCCAAGTGTGTCAAGTTAGCGGACTCCGCCACTGTGTTAATCTGAGGCCATACAACCATTGTCATAAAATATCCCAAGAGGAGTGCACTTTTCATCCTATACCATGTTATCCCAATTTAGTTACTATTATGACTTATTTTAGTAATAGATGTTTAATCATAGGAAGTTCCTTTTTGAGCAGCTCTTCGCCCTGCCGAGTGATTTGAGCTCAACCTTCCTTCTGAACAGCTGCTGAAGAGCTCATTTTTGCACCAAGCATAGCAGAATAAAATATATTACCGCAAAATATGAGTGTTTATGTACGCCGGAAATACTTCCCAGTTTTGTAAATATGATAACCATGATGGCTCCCGGATGGTTGGGGCACTCAGGTCATCCGGAAAAGTACCGTAAAGTTACGCAGGGTTGGAAATTCCATGTTTCAGCAACCCCACAGGCAGCAGCTAAAGTCCTTTCTGTTGTTTGTCCCTACCTTGTTGCAAGTCATATCAAATTTAAGTTTCCAATGAACTTGCACCAACTGAATCAGGTGTATAACGAATCAGAGACCTAGCTCAGCAATTTATTCCATTGATGAGGAAAATGCGAAAAAAAATTGCCATGGAGCTTGATCACCTTATATCCCTTAATTTTTCAAAGGCAGATTTTGTCAAAAATCCGATTGAGTTAAATATTCGACATAGCGCTGGATTGTTTGTCAGGTATGGGGCTTATTATGGGCATAATTTTTACAAAGTGAGTTCCAAAGGAGAGTATTTATATGAAAATCGGAATCTGGTTAACCAGCCTACCCAAATCTTTTCTGATAACCGCAAAGTATGGCGCCCAGAGTTCGTCACTTGGAACCCTTTGAGGATCTATTTGATTCAAGTTCACAATCGCTATCAAATCCAACAAAAAGTAAACTGAAAAGAGAGAAGGCTAACACTTATTTGTTAGATTTTTTCTCCTTCTTTGCCTTTTTGGTTTGTTGGATGGGACATTGGCATGTTGGTGAGAGGGTGCCATCTTTGCATTGATAGTAGCCGCTTTCAGGATCACAATGGCTGATACCTCCATGATGTGAGCAACAACCGCGTCTTGCTTCCGCCGTTACAACAAAACAGCAGATAGCAAGTACAAAATAGAAAATCTTTTTCATGAGATCCTTCCTTTCAATTTCAAGAAGATTAATATGAGCCTAGAAAAGAAAGCTTAAAAAAAAGTGAAGGGGGAATTTGTTGATTGAATGGCTGCGCGCTTCCTTATAGTTTGCTCTTCTGTTATTTCCTGTTCTAATTTTTGGGGAGCTGGTCTCTATCTGAATCTTATTTGAGAGAAACGTTGATAAGCGTTGGGTAATCATAGGCTGCCCCTGTACTTTTGTCGTAGGCAATGGCGGCGAATCCACCCAACATGAATGACCGTCTGTTGTTTGCTTTTGGGGAAATGCTCGTAATCCCAGATAAACCAGAAGGATGTTTACAGCTAATCACTAAGTTTTGATTAGACCTTTGAATTGTGACTGCTTCAGGCGTTGCCGATACATGCCAAATCCCCCTATCGTTATTCAAGCTACAGGTTGACCCCTTAATGTTTGAGTCAATCATAATTGCTTGATTTTCTCCGTTTATCATCGTGGAGCAACCTGTAAGGAGATAAAAAAGTGGCCATATCATCAATGCGGATAGAATCGTGTTCCTTGTTTTCATTATTTATGCTTTCTAACGTTTTTAAACTATAGAGGAAGTGAATAAGGCAGAGGCAACACTCTTTTGCTTTTCTGTCTTAAAAGTGAGCGCCAATATGCCCCCGGATGTTGTTAATTGAACTCAGACGTTGTTGGGATAATAATACCATAAATATAGAGTTTTCTAGGGTTTTTGGGAAGGTTTTGGAGAGTAACGTCCACATTGTGGTTTTAAGCTATTAAAATAATTAGGCTTTATGTCTGGTATCTATGAAATATACAACCAAAAATAGAACCACGATTTATGAGAAATATCCCAGTTTGTTTTCTATCCTTAGGCTTTTTTGTTATTTCTCCAACCATTTCTTGAGAGATTTTTGCTGTTTTGTGAGTCGTTCATCACTCTCATCCTCCTCCTGATCAGCGGGAAACTCTTCATCAGACAAATACCCCTTCTCTTTTTTCTGAGAAGAAACTGAGGCTACTTCATAAACGGGTGGTGAGTAATGACCAAATAATTTTAAAAATATTGATGTGTTCTTGAGATGCCCAACTTGCGTATAATAGGCCTTTAACCCCCTATCAGGTATCATAAAAGAATACAGAGATACACAGAATATACCTGAGAAAAATAACATTAGACCTAAAACCCCCCACATTCCAAAGTACATGTTTAAGTAAAATGTCAGGTAGCCAGTCGAAAGGTACATAATGGCTTTGGCAAAAGCCCAAGCTTTAGAATATTGTGTAAACCGATTTTGAATGCCAAAGGATCGAATGATTATTGGCGTTGCAGGATCAAAACTAGCGGTTGCCAATAAAACCACGAGCTGGGTGGCAAATATACTGAAGTGGGTTTTATATAAGTTAAGAGCAATAAAACACAGCGGAAAAAGGATAAATGAAGCAAAAGTTCTAACTTTTAAGATATCAAAAGGGTTATAATAGTAAGCCAGTCTTGCACATAAATAGATAAAAATCATCTCTAAGACGAGAAGAGCTGAACTGTTTAAAAGAATCATAGAGGCACTCAACCCCACATCATTTTTCAAAAGATCATTGCAAAAACTAAAAGCAAAATAAAAGGCAGTCGGGCCAATCATGTTTAAACCTAATAAAGCGTAAAAATTATGGCGCTCCGTTTTATAAACTTCCTCCTTTTGAATCTGAGGTTTATGACCGGATTTCTTTCGCGCATTATGTTCAATAAACTCTTTTGTTTCCCTTAATTTCTTTCTTGAAATTGTGGAGCAAAAGGCAATCGCCGCTCCAATATAAAAACAGTGCTTCCATCCATCTTCAGCAAAAGCTAAACATAAGCTTCCCAAAACAGTAGCTAACAACCCACCTAAATCACAGGTAATAGGGACAAGGGCTGATGCTGTAAAAATCTTAGGAAATCTGGGAACAATCTCGGCGACAAAAATTTCCGCTCCCTTGGCCTCTCCTGCCGAGCTAAAGCCTTGAAGAACCCGACACCCAATAATGACTAAAGTTGAGTAAATCCCCCATTCGGCATAAGAAGGTATATTGGGAATGATCAAGCAGGTTACAGCCATAATCATGGTGGTATAGGACAACACAACAACGCGACCAAAATGATCCCCGATATATCCCCAAAAATACGCCGCAAAGGGACGGATCACGAAAGAAGAAGAGAACGTGAGAATCCCTAACAATTTCGTCACAAGGGGATCGGTCTTAGGTGTAAAGTAAGGAACAACAATAAAGGCTAAGTGACTAAATAACATAAGGTCAAAATATTCGAGAAAATTGCCAGTAACCACAATGCCCAAAGCTTTTTTCTCTTCCAAAGACAAATTTGTTGAATAGGATCCATGGGCAACAGCTGATGAATGCTTCGTCATAGTTACCCCCTATGTAAAACTAAGTGAATTCATCTATTAAGCGACCTTTATAAAGCAATCTTCCCGATCAGTAATCTTGCACAAAACGTCTTTTCATGATGAGCTAATTTAACCCCCCTCAAGAGGCAGATGTGTAGGTTAAAAAAGGGATATTTTTCTCTTTAATTGAGAGAAAGCTATAGGGTTGGCAAAGACAGAATTTGAGGAAGATGGTGTATTTTGATCATAAGATTTAGAAAGTCTTTCAATGCCATATGGACCGTCATGTCATTTCTCAAAGGATGAAAGTTGACGAAGTCCTCTTTCAAGATATCCTCATCCATCACATAGTGGATCAATTGATTCGTGTCGTAGAAAAGCGCAAAAGGGGTGACAGACCCAGGCTGAACTTTCATTTTATCCCATAAATCTTCCGAAGACCCAAAGGATAAATGACCTTGTCCAAGACAGTTTGCTAATTCTTTTAAGTTTATACGCTTGTGATCAAGAACCGTAACAAGAAAGAAATTTTTTTTCTTATCCCTTAAAAATAAATTTTTACTATGGGCTCCTGGTACATAGGACTTAATTCCATCAGCTTCTAAAGCAGAGAAAATGGGGTCATGGCGATGAAGTTCAAAAGAAATTTTCTCTGTTTTTAAATAATTTAAAAAGGGCTGGTCGGACATTGTGTTGGATCTTGTGATCTTAATGTTTTTTTTTATTCAAAGCATAAAGCTTATTCTCCATTCAACATCTTTTAACTGATGGACAACTATCCTAAGCTGTAAGTATCAACATCTATTCTACTAATAACTTGTGAAGGGTGCTGATACATCATGGAAAATTTTTATAAGAGGATTGAAAGATGTTCTTTAATCGAGAGTTGATTGCGGGATTGAACGTGAGTACTCTTTACGCTGCGGATCTTCCCATTGATATCTCACCCACCCGTCAAGCCCAAACACAAACAGTGGTAGAAACTGATCACAATGTTGAAAATATTGAGATAAGAGGTGTTCAAGGAGAGAAAACTTTAAAGATTACGCGGGAAGGTGCTCTAAATACTTTGATATATCCTTTAAATGTAACAGCTAGTAACCTTGATATCGTTAATCATTTTTTATCAGATGGTATAACGATCGCTGCTCGGACCTACCTTGAAAATCCAGTTATTGAACTTGTCAGCGCACCTTACCGTTGGCTAAGTGGCGGATTTATGTGGTATAAAAACCAGCAAAGACGACAAGAATATCCTTCCCAAGCATTAAATATACAAAATTGGGCTATTTTAAGTCATTTGGGTGCAGATGCCCTTGAAGTTATGTATACTTATGCCCCTTACTACACCCGTTATATCGCAGAGTCCATCCCCTATGGAGAATATATCGAAGGAAGTCTAAACTTAGTTCAAGGAGTGTCAGCAGCAGTAATTATGGGTACAGCAGCTTATGCGACTTATCAAAACATGAATGAATTACGTAAAGAGAAACAACAATAATCCTATCATTTATGGGGAGAGGTACTCCCCTTAATTATTTTTCAAAGACGAGTGTTGCCCAGTCATTAATATGGACATGATCCGTTAAGCGAACGCCAGCTTCTTGGTAAGCATTGGTCACCTCTTCTTGTTGGCGGATGAGCAAACCAGACAAAATAATTTTGCCCCCATCTTTAACATTCTTCACCATGTCTTTTGCCATTAAACAAAGAGGTTTGGCTAAAATATTGGCTACAATTAAATCAAATGGTCCTTTTTCAGTCACTTCATGTGAAGCAAAACCTTCACTGACAAGGGAAATGATCAGATCATCACAATGATTCATCCGAGCATTTTCTTCAGTAACACGCACGGACTCAGGATCATTATCGACAGCGAGCACGGGAACGTCCCATAATTTAGCTGCTGCCATCGCTAAAATTCCTGAACCACATCCCATATCTAAGGGACGAGAAAAGATATGCGTTTCTTTTAGCTTCGCCAGCGACAAAAGACACCCTGTTGTGGTCTCGTGTTCGCCCGACCCAAAGGCTGTTGCCGCATTCACTTCAAGACCAATCAAATGCTCCGGCACAGAGGATTTGGTATGACTGCCAAACACATAGAAGGGACCAATTTCCCGAGGCGGAAAATTCTTCCAGGTGGCTTCCAACCAATCTGTCTCAGGCAGGGATTCTACATATACTTGAGGAACATCATACCCCAAAAGAGTTGCCAGGAGGCTTAAGGAGGCTTGGACTTCTGGAAGAGAGGGTTGGATTTTTGCCGTTGCTTCAACCGTCCAAATGTTTTCATCACGGGTTTCAAAGGTAGAGATGGCCAGACTATAGGGCTCAAGAGCTCCGGCAAGAGCATCGGCGTGTTCCGCAGGACAAGTAAAGTAAATGCGCCATAATGTGGGTTTTGTCATGGTAAACTACGGATTTATATATAATATGTTGGCCCGAAGTAGACCATACTTTCCGTCACATCACAAGAAAATAGAAGCCTACCTCAAACTTTTTCTACAAAACTGGCCATGACCTTCTTTAACCCAGAATCCTCAAAGTGGATATGAATTTGTTCCCCATCAACAAAAACCACTCGACCATAACCAAATTTTTGATGAAAAACTCGATCATTTTTCTCTAAATCATGGGAGGACTCCTCCACATAATCTACATCTATAATTTGGCCCGTTCGAGAATGGGGTGGTGTTCTCATAAAGGATTGAACAGGAGGTTGTATGGTATTCTGACCATTCGGCTGCACGTGCTTAATATGTTCTTTTGGCAATTCATTAATAAACCGTGATGGTCGAGAAGATTGCCAACCTTGATAGGTGCGTCGATTGAGAGCATAGGTAATAATTGCGCGCTTTCGAGCCCGGGTAATGCCCACATAGGCAAGGCGCCGTTCCTCCTCTAAGCCTTCTTGGCCATTTTCATCCAAAGAACGTTGATGAGGAAAGATCCCCTCCTCCCATCCGGCCAGATAAACCGTGTCAAATTCTAGTCCTTTGGCAGCATGGAGCGTCATCAAACTGATCATATCTTCATTGGTTTTTTGAGTATTTTCCATAACCAAACTTACATGCTCTAAGAAGTCTTGAAGAGATGGAAATTCTTCCATGGCACTGATTAATTCCTTTAAGTTTTCTAGTCGTCCTGGAGCATCGGCTGATTTATCCTGACGCCACATATCCGTATACCCTGATTCTTCCAAAACGACTTGAGCGACATGAACATGAGACTCGGTAGTAAGCAGTTGGCGCCAGCGATCAAAATCCATAAAGAATTTCCTCAAAGCACTTCGAGCAGCGCCCCGAATCTCATCGCTTTCACTCAAAACCAATGCTGCTCTGGAGAGAGAGATCCTCTGCTCCCTTGCATACGTGTGGATGTGTTGAAGGGTGGCGGTTCCAAGGCCGCGACGAGGCACATTAATGATTCGCTCAAAGGCGAGACCATCATCCATTTGGTTGAGAAGACGCAAATAAGCCAAGGCATCGCGAATTTCTTGACGCTCGTAGAATCGCAATCCCCCTATGACTCGGTAAGGAATACCTAAAACCAAAAGACGATCTTCAAATTCCCTGGTTTGAAATCCAGCACGTACGAGTATCGCCATACTCGCTAGAGACTCTCCACAGCGTTGGCCCTCTTCAATATCTTCCGCAACAACTCTGGCTTCCATTTCTGAATCCCATGTACCTCGAATCGTCACTTGCTCGCCGACATCACTCTCCGTCCACAAAGTTTTGCCTAATCGGCCAGAATTATGCTTAATCAGACCAGAGGCAGCGCCTAAAATATGAGGAGTGGAGCGGTAATTTTGTTCAAGACGAATGATTACTGCCCCAGGAAAATCCTTTTCAAAACGCAAAATATTGCCAATCTCAGCCCCTCTCCAAGCATAGATTGATTGGTCATCATCCCCCACACAGCAGATGTTTCCGTGCCCTTGGGCAAGGAGACGTAACCAGATATATTGGGCAATATTGGTATCTTGATACTCATCAACCAATATAAATTTAAATTGCGCTTGGTAATGTTGGAGCACTTCTGGATGTTCGGCAAACAAGGTAAGGTTGTGCAAGAGCAAATCCCCAAAATCGACAGCATTGAGGGTTAAAAGCCGTTGCTGATATTCCTGGTAAATTTGTAAAATAAGAGGATTACCCGCTTGTTCGGCCTTAGACACCTTATGGGGGGCAAGTCCCCTATCCTTCCATCGGTTAATCAGGATAGAGACCATTTTGGCGGGATGTTTTTTATCATCAATATTATGGGCTTGGAGAATTTGTTTGATCAATCGAATTTGATCATCACTATCCAAAATGGTAAAATCCGTCCTCAAGCCAATCAATTCTCCATAACGTCGTAAAATTCGAACGGCTAGAGAATGGAATGTGCCCAACCACAATCCTTCCGTAGATCGGCCTATGAGATGGGCAACACGTTCCTTCATTTCACTGGCAGCCTTATTGGTAAAGGTTACCGCTAATATTTGCGAGGGATAGGCATATCCTTGTGTCAAAATATAAGCTAGACGGGTCGTCAATACGCGCGTCTTGCCTGTACCTGCGCCTGCCAATACCAACACAGGGCCATAAATAGACTCAATGGCCTGACGTTGCTGAGGATTTAAAGTTTCTGTTAAGGACGAAGATGAATTCATAACAGCAAGATTGTGATTCAAGGTTTAACCGAAAGTCTATTGTTACTAGTGTCAAAGTTCCTTCATTTGTAAGATGGATGCAAGCGAAATGATATATAAAAAAAGAGTGCTTGGGTGATCGATCAATAATCCTGGTGAATCTTTTAGGGATAATGCTGAGGGGATTTTATGACACTACATTTTCCTTATTTTTTCTAGGCTGCAGCTTGCTGCAATTCCATGATTAAGCGATCCAGTGTGGAAAGAGCGCGTAATTTCTTTTAAGGGGGAGTCAGGGCAATTTTTCCTTATAAAATACTGCCCTGAAGTTGAGGATAAGAAGAACCTAATAACGATATGCGTATCGAGGTTGGGTATAGGTTTGCTGCTGGCGTCTCAGCTCTTCCTCACGACGCTGCTTTTCTTCCATTTGCTTCTTCTTTGCAAGGTATTCCTCATGAAGGATGACAAGCCGGCGTATCCAATTCTCATACTCCTGCAAACGTCTCGTCTCTTCTTTGCGACGTTCTTCCTCAATGTTACTCTTTCCTATTTTGTCACAAACACGTTTTATTAAAAGTAGAATGGGTTGTGGTGATGGAAATGAGCCACTTTGTGAATCATCAGGTTTTTTCATCGCGTCTAGAATAACACCTATTAGGGTAAAAGCATTCCCAAGACGATCCCACTTTTCTTGATCAACACACCCTTCAAGGTAGTTTAAAGCAGCTTCCAGAACACTAACACCTTGTTCAGAAGTTTTGTGAAATACATTGGCGCCATGCTTGATAAGATCTTGAGCAATTTCTGCATGTCCTAAGAAGGCTGCACGATGAAGAGGAGACTCCCCATTGCTTAAAAGAGAATTAACACTAATCCCTCGATTAGCGAATTGCAATATATGCTGCACAAGATCCCTTTTACCGCCTTCAACAGCAAAATGTAGCAAGGTGCTATTATCTTTATTCCAAGTCCACGCTAGACTCTTTAATTGTCCAGTAATTTTTTTGACGTTTTCTAACGAGTCGCCATTGAGCAAACAGAGACGTAAATCTTGTGACAAACTTTGTTGTCTTGCTTCTTCAAGCTTTCTCTCTTGTTCAATTCTTTCCAGCTTTTGGCGAAAACGTTCTTGATCTTCTTGTTCTTCTTTCGCTTGAACCTTGAGTTTTTCAACAATATTTTTTACGATTTGTTCTGTTGAGCCATTTTCTAGTTCGTAAAACTTGTCAAAGTAAAGTCTACTGATAGATTGTAATTGTTGTTTAACCAGGTTAAAGACATTCAATTTTCTTTCTTCTACCTTTAGGTGTCTCTGACTTCTTAAGGCTTCGAGCTTTAGCTGATGAGCCTGTTTAAGTCGGGAAAGACGCTGTAACTCTTCAGTGATTTCTTTGAATCGCTTTGCTAGAACCTGATAATCTCCTTGAAGACCAATTAAGGTTTGTTGGTATTCCTTTAGCTTTACACTAGATACTTTAACCTGTTCTGCCTGTCTTTCTTTTTCCATCACAAGAGAAGCTTTAAGTTTTACCAAATTTGCTTTAATTTGATCAATTTCTTTTTGACGATCAGCACTATTCGATGTTAATTCTCGAACATATGCTTCAATATCTCTGATTAATCCTTCATAACTTCTTACCGTTTCTTGCAAGGACAAAATACCACTTTTTAGCAAGCCAATCTTTTCCGTATTGCTCCTCCTTGTAAGGATATTTTGCTCTTTCTTACGTTCTAATGAAGAACAGTCGTAATTACCGCTTCTTATATTTGTGAGTATTTGTTGGTGAACGACTTCATTCTCTGTGATGAGTTTGTTATTCTCAGCTACTAATCTTTCAATTTCACTTCTTTTTTCTTTGACCTCAGATGCAATTTCGTCAATCTTTCTTTGAAATCTAGCTTTTGATTCTAACCTTTCGCTGACCGCTCTCCGATAGAAATCAATCTGCTCGGTATTAAATTTAATTGTCGATTCAGCTTCAAGGATATTCTCTTCAATATCTCTTATTGAAAAGTTTTTTTCTGGATACATACTCGTTATAGTTTGCTCTAAAACACTCATCCTTTTCTGAAGATCTAGCATCTTTGCTTTGAGTTCTGAGCTTTCAGAAGAGCCTTTTTGTATTTGTTGATCCACTTGATCTGCATTCTTTTGTGCTTCTTCCAAAGCAGATGATAGTTTACTAATCTCACTGTCAAGTGAAGAACTCTCTAGTGGTTTTTCCCATTGATTAAGAGGTTTAGAGGGTGAATGGCAAGCTTTCCAGATATCTTCATAGGATCGATGTTTACGATAGAGCTCTTCAAAATGTTTATCGTCAATGTTGGGAAATTCACTTTGAACCATTATCTTTATTTGTTCTGGACTAAGATCATCCAAATAACTATCTTTTTCTGCAGCAGGACAAAGACTAACAGTCAGCAATAATGCTACTATATTAGCTGTAAATTTCATTGTATATTCTCTTTAAGATTTACTTTATTGTAATATGATTAATAAATCACATCCATATATTTAGTGGTTTTTATAAGATTTTCAAGAAATAAGCATACAAGCTGGAATGCTATACATCCACATCCATTAGGAAAACGTCTTGATCAACAGTCTCCATAGGATCGTGATCATCCTCTTCTACCATAAAATCGTCCTTAAGAGAAAGTCCTTCAAATTGATAAATAAGGGGGAATTGGGAAAAACCCATGGATTCTAGAGGGGGATAATCCAGATCCATGGATTGGCAAAAGCTTGTTGTCATGGCCGTTACAAGTATTGTCAGATCATGATGACTAATCATTGCTCATTTCCTTTCCCTTTTCTACTAGGTTAAGGTGTTTTTCTTAAGAGCACCTTAAGATTGGTAATTGACAAGATTGGTAATTGACGTTCTGGCTATAATTTTAATAAATTTATTATGAAACACTTTAATTATATAAAAATGATGACTTTTTTTCATATTCCTTGCCAAAAAAGCATACTTAAACCTAAATCAAAACTTAAGGTTGCTGTCATATTTCTCAGTCTACCTTTGTTTTTATCAGGATGTTCAAAAACAGATGTGGAGGATTACAAGGACAATAAACCCGTTGTTCAATTTAAAGAGTTTTATTCAGGACCTGTGGAAGCTTGGGGAATCATTCAAGATTTTAACGACAAAGTGATTCGCACCTTTACCATACAAATTAATGGCCAGTGGCAAGACAACAAAGGAAGCATTGAAGAAATCTTTCATTGGTCTGATGACACCACCACCCATAGAGTCTGGCATTTTGATCAAATATCTGATCATCAATTTAAAGCAACCACTGATGATATGGATGGGGATGCCATTGGTATTGAGTCAGGCAACGCTATCTATTGGCAATATAAGCTTAAAGTACCCATTAATGGCGAAGTGTTTGAGTTTGATTTTGAAGATTGGAGCTATGCCATTGACGGCGAGGTTCTAATCAACCGCTCAAAGATGAAGAAAATGGGGATTACCGTAGGTAATGTCACCATCATGATGAAGAAGAAAAACGTGCCTTCAGCCACCTCCCCCTCGCCTTGATTTGCTGCGACCATTTTTCCATGTAAAGGAAAACTACTGGGGTAATGTATAGAGTGAGAAGTTGGGAGGTAAGCAACCCACCTACCACAGCTACACCTAAAGGTTGACGTAGTTCGGATCCAGCGCCAATACCTAAGGCAATGGGGAGGGTACCAAAGATAGCAGACATGGTTGTCATCATGATAGGTCGAAATCTCAAAAGGCAAGCATGATAAATGGCCTGTTCTGACCTCATCCCTTCAGCTTTGGCCTCAATTGCAAAGTCCACCATCATGATAGCATTCTTTTTCACAATGCCAATCAACAAAATGATGCCAATAATAGCAACCAAATCTAAGTTCATGTTTAGGATCATCAATGAAATGAGCGCCCCGATTCCTGCTGATGGCAATCCAGATAAAATGGTTAAGGGATGAATAAAACTTTCATAGAGCATTCCAAGGACAATGTAGATAACCAGAACCGATAACAAGAGGAGCCCTACTTGGCCCGCTAGTGAATCCTGAAAGGCCTGGGCGGATCCTTGAAAGCTGGTGTTTATGGATTTTGGTATCGATAAATCTCTCTCTAGCAATTTAATCTCATCAACGGCTTGGCCAAGGGCGTATCCAGGCAGCATGTTGAAGGAGATAGTGACCGAGGGTAATTGCCCTTGATGGTTGACGGTCAAAGGAGCCTGCATCCTTTTAAAAGTAGCAATCGACTCAAGTGCTATCTGCTGACCAGATTGGGTACGAAGATAAATATCTTTCAAATCCGTGCTTTGGTCCTGATGTTCTGGTGCAACTTCGAGGATAATTTCATAATCGTTGGTGGAGGTATAAAGTGTACCAGCTTGAGCATCACCAAAAGCATTGTATAGTGTGGAGCGAATTTGTTCAAAATTAATTCCTAAACTTTCAGCTTTATCCCGATCTACGTCCACTAAGATTTGCAGACTTTTCAATTGGAGGTCACTAGAGACATCGACAACCCCATTGATTTGCGCAATCTTAGCCTCCAATACTTGCGCCCATTTATATAAATCAGCAAGCTCTGTAGATTGCAAAGTGTATTGATAAAGTGCTTTCGTCAAGCGCCCGCCAATTTGAATGTTTTGCAAAGGTTGCATGAATACCGAAATACCTTCCAATTCTGCCAAACGAGGACGCAATCGATTCATAACTTCTAGAACAGAAGGACGCTCACTTCTTGGCTTAAGACCAAAGAAAACACGTCCAGAATTTAAGGGACCGCGCACCCCTCCTATCCCAGTAAAACTTTTCTCGACAGCTGGATCAGAACGAATAATTTCTACCACCTCTTGCTGTTTTTTGATCATTGCTTCAAAGGAAATATCTTGAGCCGCTTCCGTTTGCGCAAAAATGAACCCATTATCCTCAAGAGGAAAAAAACCTTTTGGGACAATCGCATATAAGGCAATTGTTAAGGCAAATGTTGCCAGGGTTAAGAGCAAGGTTAGTCGTCGATAATACAAAACCCCTTGGAGGGTTCGATCATACAGACGCAGAGTATTATTAAAGGCCGATTCAAGAAAGAGACTTAATCGGGATTCTTCTTTCTCGTGATGAGGCCGGAGAAACAAGCTACACATCATTGGGGTTAAGGTTAGAGAAACCAAACCGGAGGCTAAAATGGCCATACTAATGGTAATGGCGAATTCTCTAAATAACCTTCCAACAATCCCTCCAAGGAAAATAATGGGAATAAACACCGCCACCAGCGATAATGTAATGGAAATAATAGTAAAACCTATTTCCTTCGCTCCTTTAAGGGCTGCCTCAAAAGGCTTCATTCCTTTTTCAATGTATCGAATAATGTTCTCCAACATAACAATAGCATCATCGACCACAAAACCTACGCTCAAGGTAATGGCAAGAAGTGAAATGTTATTTAAACTGAATCCACACAAAGCCATTCCACCGTAAGTTGCTATTATGGATAAGGGAACGGCAATTGAGGGGATAATGGTGGCCGAAAGTTTTTTCAAAAACAAAAAGATAACTAAAACAACTAAGATGACCGTTAATTTAAGCGTAAATTCCACATCTTCAATAGACTCTTTAACACTGACGGAGCGATCAAATAAGGGATCAATATTAACCGAGGTTGGAATCATTTCCCTGAAAACAGGTAAAAGTTGACGTATACGATTGACGACATCAACCGTATTGGCATTGGGCTGTCGTTGAATGGCGAGTACAATCGCTTGCTTCCCGTTAAAAAAACCGATAGAGCGCTTATCTTGTACAGAATCCTCGACTTGGGCCACATCTTTTAAACGGATCGGAAAACCATTACGCCAGGCAACAATGGTTTCCTGAAATCCCTTGGCATCTTTGGGTTGCCCCACAACCTCCACAGTAAATAATTGTTTTTCACCACTTATAACACCTCCTGGTGTAATAGAAGATGCGGCTGCAAGAGCAAGATTGATATCAGCAAAACTCAAACCACGAGCGGCCAACGATTCAGGATTAACTCTGACTCGAACTGCATATTTTTGGGCACCATAAATCACCACTTGAGCCACGCCTGAAAGTGTCGAAATTCTCTGGGCCATGATGGTGTCAGCATATTCATTGACTTGATACATCGGCAGCGTATCAGAAGAAACCGCTATAAATAAAATAGGTTGATCGGCAGGGTTCACCTTTTGAAATGAGGGTGGATTCGGCAATTGTCTAGGTAAGCGCGACTGTGCTGCAGAAATTGCCGCCTGTACATCAAGGGCCGCTCCATCTAGGCTGCGGTTTAAGTCAAATTGCAAGGAAATTTGAACATTGCCTAAATAACTGGTTGATGTCATTGAGGTAATGCCGGCAATCGTAGAAAATTGCCGCTCCAGGGGGGTTGCAACAGATGTCGCCATGGTCTCAGGACTCGCACCTGGTAAGTTGGCTGTCACTTGAATGGTAGGAAAATCTACATTCGGCAAGGCACTAACTGCCAGCGTCTTGTATCCAGCTACCCCCCCTACAATGAGGGCAAGCATCAATAACGTGGTAAAAACAGGCCGACGAATGCAAAATTCAGAAATATTCATTTTGACCCCGCAGACACATCCACTGTGCTGCCGTCCTTCAAGCGTAGGTGACCATCAATTACCACCTGATCTCCAGGACTTACCTCCCCATCAATTTTAGCAAAGGGCCCTTCGTTCCCCTTCAATGTTACAGGAATTTTCTTAGCTTTTTGGTCGATAATTTTATAAAGATACGTCTGCTGTTGGCCAGGTTGAATCGCTTCGATTGGCACGACCAGCGCACCTCGATCAAGTCCTAGAATGATCTGAACATTCACAAACATACCGGGCCATAATTTTTCCTCTTCATTGTTAAAGATCGCTCGAACAGAGAGGTTTCGAGTATTTTCGTCCAACGTATTTTCTTTGTAAGAGATTACTCCTTCTCCTAAATCCTGATCAGCAGAATCTTTGGCTAGTACTTTAACGTCTCCCTTGGCTAAAGCCTGTTGAAGCTGGGTGATGTGGCGTTGAGGGAGAGGGATTTGTACCTTAATGGGTTTAATTTGGTTAATGGTAACCATGGATGGGGTATCGTTGGCTTTAACAGTATTGCCCAAAGTAAGATTAATTGTCCCCACACGACCAGAAATGGGGGCACGAATGGTACAAAAATCTAATTGAGTTTCTAAAGTTTCAATTTGTGCCTTCGTAGATAGGATTGAGGCTTGCGCAGCGTCCACGGCATTTTTAGAATTGTCATACTTTTCAATACTTGAAAAACCCTTATCTTTTAGTTTGTCGTCACGGGCTAATTGACGTTGGGCACGATTGAGCTCAGCCTCATCCCTCAATAAATTTGCTTTCTGTTGCGCAAGTTGAGATCGGATCACTCGACTATCCAATTCAAATAAGATCTGACCTTCTTGAACAAAATCTCCATCCTTAAAATTAACTTTCACAATCTGCGAATCGATACGGGATTTAATTGCAACCGACTCAAAGGGAACCACTGAGCCAACAAGCGATAGGGAATTGGGAAGATCCTTTGTTACAGCATGCGCGACAGACACTTTAACCGGAACCTCAACTTTACTTGAGTTTTTTTCTCCGTTCCTAATTACCAACCAAGCCAAAAAGAGCATTACAGAGAAAATAAAGAATACAGTGCCCCTTGAGATATGAGGAGCTTTGGTAAGAATGGGCCCTACGTAACGAGATACCCAAGATTTCATATGGTGATATATCTTCATATTCTTATTATCGATGAAATATGATTAAAGAAAATTTAAAAAAAATCCGTTTTAAAGTTCCATCGCAAATAGATCCATCCTATAATTTACGTAAAGTTTATCACGGGAGAAGAAATCAGTTATGTCAGGAAAAACTCATAAAGTTACGTTGATTCCAGGAGATGGTATTGGTCCTGAAGTCACCACAGCCACGCGCACGATTATTGACGCGACCGGTGTTAAGATCGATTGGGAAGTCTGTCTTGCAGGCGCTGAAGTCTTTAAGAAAGGTTTAGCAACAGGCGTTCCTCAAGAAACCATCGACTCGATTATGAGAAATCGCGTGGCGTTAAAAGGTCCGCTGGAAACACCTGTAGGTCATGGGGAAAAAAGCGCTAATGTCACTTTAAGGAAAATGTTTGAAACTTATGGCAACATTCGCCCTGTGCGAGAATTCCCGGGTGTTATCACACCTTATTCCGGCCGTAACATTGACATTGTCATCGTGAGAGAAAATGTCGAGGATCTCTATGCTGGTATTGAGCACATGCAAACCCCTGGGGTTGCACAGTGCTTAAAACTGATCTCTCGCAAAGGATGTGAAAAAATTGTACGATTGGCCTTTGAATTTGCCCGCTCTGAAGGACGCAAACAAGTCCATTGTGCCACAAAAGCCAACATTATGAAGGCCACCGAAGGGTTAATGAAAAGAACTTTTGAAGATGTAGCTAAAGAATATCCCGACATTGAAGCCCATCACATTATTGTCGATAACTGTGCTCATCAATTGGTGAAAAAACCCGAGCAATTTGATGTGATTGTCACCACCAACATGAATGGAGACATTTTAAGTGATTTAGGCTCAGCTCTCATCGGCGGATTGGGATTTGCGCCCGGGGCTAATATTGGCGACACCTATGCCATTTTTGAAGCGGTCCATGGTTCGGCTCCCAAATATGCTGGTAAAAATGTCATTAACCCAACTGCTGTTCTTCTTTCAGGTGTGATGATGCTACGCCACCTGGGAGAATTCGAAGCAGCTGACAGAATTGAGCAAGCCCTATTTGTAACCTTAGCCAAAGATAAGATCTTAACGCGGGATGTGGTCGGCGACAACAATCCAGCCAGCACCACGAATTTTACCGAAGCGGTGATTAACAATTTAGGTAAAA
This sequence comes from uncultured Verrucomicrobiales bacterium, assembly GCA_964542195.1. Lineage (GTDB taxonomy): Bacteria > Pseudomonadota > Alphaproteobacteria > Paracaedibacterales > Paracaedibacteraceae > CAZITL01. The sequence continues at coordinate 6,311 of CAZITL010000018.1, read as the reverse complement.
CCTTTGATGCAGCTATCAAACGCCACCATCAACCCATTAAATTGCCTAAAATCTCCAATGCCCCTGATTTTGTTAAAACCAAGAGTCGTACCATAAATGGTGTAGATGTCTTTATCGAATCTTCAGACTCAGCAGAAGTTTTGGGACCAAAATTAGAAAGTGTGGCCGCCAATTCAGCTTTAAAACTCAAAATGATCTCCAACAGAGGCGTTAAAGTTTATCCAGGCCAGACGGGTACCAGTCCTGATTTAACGGATTGTTTTCGATGCCGATTTGTCGCCAAGCAAAGTGATGTGGGGGCCAATGATGCAGAGATTTGCGATCTGATTTCGAGCATCAATAAAACTTTCCGTTGGATGCATATTGAAAAATTAAACGTTTTCGATGGCGTGCCCGGCTATTCAAAATCCCATGGCGAAGATTAAATTAACCCTCAGGGCATGGTCATACTATGCCCTACCTCATTTCTTAAAATGCCAATGACGTCTTTGCACCTCATTTCGCCTCATCTCTTAGCCTTTAATGGTAAGTCCTACCGTTGCGCTTCTGGCAAAGGCGGGATTCGAGAGAATAAAGAGGAAGGTGACGGCGCCACTCCAAAAGGATGCTTTCCTTTAAGAGAAATCTATTATCGGCCTGACCGTCATACTCGTCCAAAGACAATTTTACCCCTCCTCCCCTTAAGTCCTGAGTGGGGGTGGTGCGATGATCCAATTGATCCTTGTTATAATCAAAGAGTTAACCTTCCCTATCCTGCCCGTCATGAGATCCTCTGGCGTGATGATCATGTCTATGATCTGATCATTATCGTTGGATACAATGATGATCCAGCCATCCCTGGAAAAGGAAGTGCGATCTTTATTCACTTAGCTCGCCCCAACTTCACGCCAACAGAAGGGTGTATCGCTCTTGTCCAGCCTGATCTCATCGAGATCATAGAAAACTTAACGCCTGAGAGCTGGCTTATCATTCCTTAAGTTTGTTGTGTTGCTTTCTTGAATTTTGATTCTAGATTTGTTAGAGCAGTAAGGTATCGTGACTTATTATCTCTGGGGTATTTTATGATTTCAATTCGCCTTAAAGATGGCAGTGAGCGCCAATATGACCGTTCAGTAACGGGGTTAGATGTCGCCACCTCCATTTCACCTCGCCTCGGTAAAGAGGCCGTGGCCATACGCATTAATGGAGAATTGAAAGATTTGACCTTACCCGTTCCCCACAATGCCACCATTGAGATTGTCACCCGCTATGATGAAGATGGGCTTGAAATTTTACGCCACGATGCCGCTCACGTAATGGCGGAAGCCGTTCAAGAACTTTATCCTGGCACTCAAGTCACCATCGGGCCTGCCATTTCCAATGGCTTTTACTATGATTTTTATCGTGAGACGCCTTTCACCCCGGAAGATTTGACCCGTATTGAACAAAGAATGCACGAAATTGTCGCCCGTAATGAGGCCATTGTTCGCAAAGAGATGGATCGCAATGAAGCCATTCAATTCTTTACCAACATGGGGGAGACCTATAAGGCCGAGATTATTCGAGATATTCCTGAAGGCGAGGTCATCAGTTTATACCAACAAGGCAATTTTATTGACTTATGTCGTGGGCCTCACTTACCCTCGACGGCCCGTCTCGGTTCTGCGTTCAAACTGATGAGTGTGGCTGGCTCTTATTGGCGAGGCGATCATCGTAATGCCCGCCTACAGCGTATTTATGGCACAGCTTGGGCTGATGAAAAGCAATTGAAAGCCTATTTGTTTCAACTGGAGGAGGCAGAAAAGCGCGACCACCGCCGCTTAGGGGTAGAGCTTGATCTGTTTCACATTCAAGAAGAAGCACCAGGCAGTGTGTTTTGGCATCCCAAAGGCTGGGCCTTGTATCGCACCTTGGAGACCTTCATCCGTGATCGCCTGGATAAGAATGATTATCAAGAAGTGCGCACACCCCAAATTGTTGACCGTTCCTTATGGGAAGCTTCTGGTCACTGGGAAAAATTTGGCGAAAACATGTTTGTCGTCGAGTCAGAAGACAAAGTCATGGCGGTTAAACCCATGAACTGCCCCTGTCATGTTCAAATTTTCAAGCAAGGCATTAAAAGCTACCGTGATTTACCGTTGCGCATGGCCGAATTTGGATCCTGTCATCGCAATGAACCTTCGGGTGCTCTCCATGGATTGATGCGGGTACGGGCCTTTGTTCAAGACGATGCGCACATCTTCTGTACGCCTGATCAAATTATTTCTGAAACCAAAGATTTTTGCCGACTCCTTAAGGGGATTTACCAAGATCTCGGCTTTGAAGATATCCGCATTAAATTTTCCGATCGCCCAGAAAAACGGGCAGGCTCTGATGCCATTTGGGATAAAGCTGAATCAGCCTTGAAAGAAGCGGCTATTGCCTCTGGCCTTGACTTCTCCCTTAACCCGGGTGAAGGGGCGTTTTATGGCCCGAAACTAGAATTCGTCTTAAGAGATGCTCTTGGTCGTGACTGGCAATGTGGCACCTTGCAAGCCGACTTTGTTTTGCCGGAGCGTTTAGATGCCCATTACGTGGGTGAAGATGGTCAAAAGCACCGACCTGTCATGCTCCATCGAGCGATTCTTGGTTCCTTTGAACGATTTATCGGTGTTCTCATTGAACACTATGCTGGAAAGTTCCCTCTTTGGTTAGCTCCTCTTCAAGTAGCGGTCACCACCATAACCAGTGAAGCAGATGCCTATGCCCAAGAAATTGTCGATCGCTTGAAAACCTTGGGTCTTCGTGCTCACTTGGATATCCGTAATGAAAAAATTAATTACAAGATCCGCGAGTGGTCTCATCAAAAAGTTCCCCTCATTTTTGTTGTTGGCAATCGTGAAGCTCAAGAAAAAACCGTTGCCATTCGCCGCCTTGGAGGTGAAGCACAACAAGTGATATCCCTTGAAGAAGCGGTTAAATCTATACTACAAGAAGCCCACCCTCCTCAAGGCTCGTAAATCTTTAGCCAAGCTTGAGAGAGCTTGGCACTCATCATGATTAGCTACACATCCCTTGCAAAGGGATGCCATTGGCAGCTGAAATTTCGCAACCAAGGTTCCTTCAAAATTCTTAAGGAAACCTTATTAGTTTTATCGATTCCTAAACCTATTTTTCTACCTTTAACTTCTTTTTAATTTTCTTAGCTTATTCTCTATGGGAATATTTACCTCAAGGAGGATTAAAATGGTCTTACCTATCTCCGTTTCTATTAAAGGGTTGGTGATTGCATGCTTGATAAGCACAATTGCTCTCGCCGCTAAACAATCAGCGCCCCGAGATGGCCACCCGGTGGATATCCTTCCCCCTGAAACACAAGCCGAGGTAGGAGGTTATTTATCTTCTGATGATATTGCGAAGTATGGCAGGGTTAGTAAAAGCGCTAATACTCAAAAGCCCAACTTAGCACTAGGCCATTATCTAGCTCACAAACATGATGTAAGAGTTTATGACTTTAGCAATGAAAAGGATAAAGAGCGATTTCGATGGGAAATGCACAACTTGTCCTCGCCTGAGAACCTTTTAAAAATTAAGGTAACGAATTTGATATCAAAGGATCTAGAGGAATTTCTCTCTCTGTGTACCCATGTATCTTACTTGGATTTATCAGATAACCTGGTTGGAGATGGAAGAGTTGAAGCTTTAGTTCGATCTCCAAATATGAGGAAATTAGAATTTCTAGATTTATCAGCTACCGTAATTAGTGATGAAGGGGTGAAAATCCTTACTGAGTCTGAAAACTTTAAAAATTTGAAAGCATTAAGGTTATTCGCAAACCAAGTGGGAGATGGAGGAGTCCGGGCTTTAGCTCAATCTCCATATCTAAGGCAATTAGAAATATTAGATTTAACAGTGAACGATATTAGTGAGGTAGGGGCGAAAATCCTTGCTGAGTCTGAAAACTTTAAAAATCTGAAAGAATTAAGGTTAGCCAGAAACCAAGTGGGAGATGGAGGAGTTCGGGCTTTATCTCAATCTCCATATCTAAGGAAATTAGAAATACTAGATTTAGCAGGGAGCGGCATCAGTGAGGTAGGGGTGAAAATTCTTACTGAGTCTGAAAACTTTAAAAATTTGAAAGCATTAAGGTTAGCCTCAAACCAAGTGGGATATGGAGGAGCTCGGGCTTTAGCTCAATCTCCATATCTAAGGAAATTAGAAATACTAGATTTATCAAGTTTCAGCCTCCATGGGCTAGCGGTGAATATCCTTGCTGAGTCTGAAAACTTTAATAATTTGAAAGAATTAAGGTTAGCCTCAAACCGACTGGGAGATGACGGAGTCAAAGTTGTAGTTAAAGCTCCATTTTCAATTAATTTGCACACATTGGATTTAAGTAACAATCTAATTACAAATGTAGGAGCGCAAGTTATAAGCCAATCTCCTCACTTAACGAAGCTAAAAAAATTAATTCTATTCAATAACTATTATATTGAACCTGAGGGTAAAGAAGTCCTGAGAGCCCGATTTCCCTTTGCAAGACTCGACTAGTTTTATACATAAAAAAGCTTGGTTGCTTGCGACCAAGCTTTTATACTTATTACGGTCTTTCAAAAAGCTCTTATGTCTATCTTGACCAAGTTAGTACTACTCTAAATCACCGTCTTTACCAAAAATAAAGAAACAGTCGGAAACGTTTCATTTTTTAATAAAATTGATGATAATTTGATAGTAAGCACCAACTTAACAAAATCGTTTAATAGTGGAAAAAATTAATGTAACGAAGCCGTTTTTGCCCCCGCTTGAGACTTATATTGATCATATCTCAGGCGTTTGGCAGAGGTCATCTTTGACCAACAATGGTCCTTTAGTTGTTGACCTTGAAGAGCAGCTTAAAAATTATCTTCAAGTTCCTCATCTTCATTTAGTGACCAATGGCACAGTGGCGTTACAATTAGCGCTCTATTGCCTTGGCATTAGAGAAGGAGAAATTATCACCACACCTTTTTCCTATGTAGCCACGATTTCGTCAATCTTGTGGGAGAGATGCACACCGGTATTTGTGGATATCGAGCCCAAAAGATTCTCGATTGATTATGAGCAGATTGAAAGTCGGATTACCCCCCAAACCAAAGCTATCTTAGCCGTTCATGTCTTTGGATACCCCTGCGAAGTAGAGCAATTAGAAAAAATTGCAACAAAACATGACCTTAAACTCATCTATGACGGCGCTCATGCCTTTGGCTGTGTATATAAAGGAAAATCTTTGTTAAATTATGGAGATGCCAGCACCTGCAGCTTTCACGCCACAAAACTCTTTCATATGGGCGAAGGGGGAGCGGTCATTGTCCATGACCAAACCATCGCTAACAAGCTTAATTTATCTAGAAGTTTTGGCCATATTAATGATGATCATTTATTCTTGGGCATCAACAGTAAGATATCAGAGCTTCATGCGGCGCTGGGACTTTCAAATTTTCCATACATTGATGAAATTATCCGCCAACGAAAAACAATACATGATTGGTATAATAGTTATCTTGAAGGAAATCTCGCTCGACCTGCCATTCCTCCAGACTTTAGCTATAATTATGGTTATTATCCAGTATTGTTTTCCTCAGAAGAACAACTAATGCGTGTATTTCAAGCCTTAGGTCAAGCCAACATCCATCCGCGCCGATATTTTTATCCCTCTCTCAATCATCTCCCATACTTAAACTCTTATCAACCCTGCCCTTGTTCAGAAGATATTGCCTCACGGATTGCATGTCTGCCCTTATACCCCAGCTTAACAGCGCAACAGGTGGAAAGAATTTCAACTCTTATTCTTGAAAACTTGTAAGTCGCATATGCGTAATTGTATGTTTTCACTGGACAGAAGAATCTTTCATCTTCTAGTATTTACAAAAAAATGCGCGGTCGTAGCTCAGTAGGATAGAGCGACGGATTCCTAATCCGTAGGTCGTGGGTTCGAATCCCGCCGATCGCACCACTTCCACAGGGTCTATTCCGGAAACATAGGTGGTCTATTCCGGAAACATAGGTAACAGATTATATCGAGAACATAGGTAACACTTTTTCCCTAAAAGGATTGTCTAAAGGTTCGACTCGGCAAGATTCTTCGTCAAAATATCCTAGGTCGAAATTCATAAAAGAAACACACGGTAAACACTCTCTCAAGAAGGCACTCCCCATGGTGAGAATCTTTGCTTAACATCTGATCAAAAGGTTTGAGGCCCCTTTCAAGGGCGGGGAAATTCAAAGACAGTTGGAGATAGGGAAGGATCATCCTGAACGGCTTCTTTTGAATCCTGATCAATCCTGCCCTTAACCTTCTCTTAACCTTAATTTGG
>CAZITL010000017.1:0-51519 GCA_964542195.1 uncultured Verrucomicrobiales bacterium | reverse complement strand
CGTCTTAAGACGCGGGAAAGTAGGTCGCTGCCAAGCTTATTAAGTCCTTTTACTCCTCTCCTATCTACTTTTTTAAAAAAATTCCCCCTATAATCTCAACACATTTTTAAACACATTTGTAAATTATATGTACCCTTTTATTAGTCATGAATTCTTTCATAGAAGGTATCATAAGGTTGTGTGATTTGTCGTTTTATCCCATCGTATTTTTCCATGCTGATCATTGTATAGTGTGCTTTAAAATGTAAGATCGAATAGATTGACGATATGTTGAAGATCATATTGATCATTGAAATATCACTAGAGTGGGATCACGTTTTTGGATCAATAGGCATGGTTCATGACTATTGAAGAAGGATTCAATAATAACAAAAAATTTAAAAAATGATTAGCTAGAATTATGATCTATATAGATTAAGTCTAAGAAACTTCACTAAAGAACTGATAATTAGATATGAGCTTTAAAATGAATAAAAGGCCGAATGGAATATTCTTCATACCATATTAAATGTTAGTAACAATATCTCACAATTGTTAAATTATTGATTTGTATATATTAATTATCTATATTGTTACATCATATTTGTATTGCATACCCACGTAATCATAACGAAAAATTACTTAAGAGTGAAATGATGAAAAAATTGTGTGCCCTAGCCCTTGCAATTGTTGGCTTCCAGCTGACAGTTAGCCCTTGCGAATCTTATCCGATCAATACAGCCTTTATCGCCAAAAGGAATGGCAAGGTCATTGAAGAGAAGGGAAATTGTGATGCGCAAAATCCTCCTTGCTCGACCTTTAAAGTTGCCCTAGCTCTCATGGGGTTTGATTCCGGAATTTTAAAAAATAAAGATTTTCCAAAGTGGACATTTAAAAAGGAATATGAAGCTCATTTCCAAAGTTGGTATAAGCCCGAATTGGGGATTAAATATGGCTGGCACGGAGAACATACACCTGAAACATACTTGCAAAAATCAGTTGTATGGTTTTCCCATCAAATTACTCAACGTCTTGGTAAACAAAAGTTCCAGGAATATGTCAACAAACTTAATTATGGCAATAAAGATGTTTCCGGTACCCCTGGCAAAGACGATGGATTGTTGAACAGTTGGTTAGAGACATCTCTTAAAATTTCACCACGTGAGCAAGTGGAGTTTCTTGAAAAAATGCTTGGTACTTCGCTGGATGTCTCCAAAGAGGCCCAAATTAAGACCGTGGAGATAATGGTTAAAAGAGATGAAGATGGTCAACCGATCGAGTGGGATGGTTGGAAGGTCTATGGAAAAACCGGTGGAGGTACTGGGTGCCATAGATGGTTTATTGGTTGGGTAAAAAAAGGCGAAGACAGAATCGTTTTTGCTCAATATGTCGGATTAATGCAAGATACGCCAGAGAATAGGGCGAGTGCACCCCTGGCTATCGACGCTGCAAAAGAAAATATCATGGCTTTGCAGAAGAGTTTTAACTAAAGATGATAAAGCTTGTTCAACGACGGGCTTAAGTGAATAGCCGTCAAAACGTCTTGCTAGAGGAAGGGTAAAAAAATCTTCCTCTTCATTCTAAAATTCTTTGCTTAGCAATTGAATATCCAGTCATACCCCTTGCTCCTTGCAATTGTTCCTTCAAAAAAGGGTGAAATTTTCAAGATAAGACTTACAGTCCGTATAGACTTTTAAACATATACGCTTTTTTAACAGTTTATCTGGTCAACTAAAGTCATGTTATTGTTAAATTGGCATTTTGCTTTTCATCCCATATTTAGTCTTAAACGAAGAATTATAGGTCTAAGTTTAAGTGGAGAGAACCATGTTTGGACTGTTGATAGATAATTCCAAAAGAGCGGTTGTATTACTCTTCTTTGTTTTGCTTATAACGAGTGGGTGTAAAGATAAAAAAGATCAAGAAAATCAAATTATCCGATCTGTTAAAACAATTATTTTAGCACCTTCCACTTCTATCGGTAACAGACAAATTTAAGGTGTTTTAAAACCGGCTGAAGAGAGTGATTTAAGTTTCCAAGTGGGAGGAACAGTTGAAAAAGTAGAAGTGAAGTTGGGAGATACAGTTCAAAAAGGTCAAGTACTGGCAGCGCTTGATCCACGAGATTATGAGTTAAAGCTAAAATCGGCAAAAGCTGAATTGGAGAGTGATAAAGTCAACCTTAAAACCGCTCAAGAACATCTCAAACGACAAGAATATTTACTTACTCAAGGTGTGGTTAGTCAAGCGCTTCTAGACAAAGCTCGCTCCGCTTATGAAGCTGCTGTAAGTAAAGAGGAAATTTCTACCTCCCGTCTTGAAGAAGCAACTCGAAATCTAGAGCGGACAAAATTATTAGCCCCCTTTGATGGTATTATATCCCTCCGCACCATTGAACCTCACCAAGAAACCCAACCAGGAAGGGTTCTTTTTAAGTTGCAAAGTAGAGAGGGCCTCAAAGCAGAAGTGCTTGTGCCAGAAATCTTAGTTCGCGAAATTAAGCCTAAACAAGAAGCTCTTATTAGATTTCCAACTTTAAAAGATTTGGAAATTCCTGGGATAGTCAGAGAAGTAAGCGCTCAAGGGAATGTAGGTAATGCCTTTCCAGTTACCATTGATTTGCAAAAAACACCTGATACACTGCGAGCTGGTATGTCTATCAATGCCTTATTTAAAGGGGCTAATAAGAGCGATTATCCATTTTTCCTGATTCCACTGACAGCTCTAGATTTAAGTCATAAGTCCCAAAATGATGTGAAAAATAAAAAAGCCTTTATCTATCTCTTTGATCAAGCAGAATCCATTGTCAAAAGAAGAGAAATTACCATTGGGGATATTCAAGGTAATCTTATTCAGGTTGTGGATGGTTTAAAAGAGGGCGATGTCCTCGTTACAGCAGGTGTACCTTTTCTAATTGAGGGACAAAAGGTCACTCTTTGGCAACAAAAGTATCGAAGTCCAGATACAGATCGCTAAGAAAGGACCACTTTATGGATGTTGTAACGCGGTTTGCTATCACAAATTCACGGATAACTATCCTCTTTGTTTTATTCGTCTTTATCGGCGGGCTATTTGCGTTTTTAAAAATTCCTAGCCGCGAAGATCCTGCTATTACAATCCGTGAAGCTCAAGTCACTGCTTATTATCCAGGATTGTCGGCTCAACAAATGGAAGATTTGGTGGCCATTCCTATCGAGCGGGCCATCAAACAAATACCTGAGGTGGAAGACATTAAAACCACTGTAAAGACAGGATACGTTTTAGTTCAACCCAAATTATATGATTGTTATTTTGATCTAGAGCCCATATGGCAAGATTTGCGTAACAAAATGACGGATATAAAGGGGAAACTTCCTAAAGAAACCATAGGTCCTTTTGTGAATGATGACTACGGCCGTGTGTCAGAAATTACCATTGCGCTGACTGGAGATGGATTTAATTTAGCCGAATTGAGGGAAACAGCCCTTAATCTGCAAGATCGCTTAGGGCAGTTGACCAGTGTCAGTCGGGTAGATGTCTACGGAATTCAAGATGAAACAATTTTCTTGGATTTTAATGGCGGTCGACTTGCTCATTACAATATTAGACCAGAAAGCTTGGTGAGGGCTATACAATCCCAAAATGCCATCCTGCCGAGCGGAACGATTGTTGCTGAAGGTCAACGGATTGCCATACAGCCAACAGGGGAGTTTAAAACTCTAGAAGAAATTCGAAATTTACAGATATATGTTCAAGACGCTAATAAAAGTGTTTATTTAAGGGATATTGTTGATGTCAGTCGCTCTTACGTCGATCCTCCAAATAATCCAGTCTTTTACAATCATAAACCGGCTATTGTTTTAGCTCTTTCCATGATGGAAGGAAAAAACATAAAGACTTTTGAAGAACAAGTTACAACCCTTGTTGATCGTCTCCAACTAGAGCTTCCTGTGGGCATGACTATGGCGTATGCGACCTATCAACCAGACCTTGTTAAGTCTTCAATCCACAATACCGTTATCAATTTATATCAAGCTGTTGCTATCGTTTTATTGGTAGTTATTTACTTTTTAGGTTTCAGGACGGGGATAATCGTTGGAACCATTGTTCCTCTTACGATTTTATTCACGATCGTTATTATGTTCTTTCTTAAAATTGACTTAGAGCGTATGTCCATTGCCGCAATCATTATATCTTTGGGGCTCTTGGTCGATAATGCTATTGTTATTGCTGAGGATATGATGCGCCGTATGGAGGATGGGGTTGCGAAAAAAGAGGCTGCTTTTGCTGCAGCTTCTTCCTTAGGACTTCCCCTTTTAACATCTTCACTTACAACAATCTTTGCTTTTTTACCTTTAATGCTAGCCGACAATGTGACTGGTGAGTTTGTCAGGTCCTTAGGATATGTTATTGTGATTAGCTTATTATCCTCCTGGTTTCTTTCCATATTTACAATTCCAACTTTTTGCTATTGGTTTCTTGCCGACCCTACGTCGTGCCCAAAAGCATCTCAAGAGACCTATGGGACAAGATGGTATTTAAAATACACTCAGTATTTGCGCCTGTTTATGAAGAATAAAATTATTTTTCTGTCTGTTATGACTGGATGCTTAGGTGTATCCTTGATGGGATTTAAACTGATTGTCACGCAGATGATGCCGCCTTCAGATAGAAATCAATTTCTAATTTATCTGGATTTACCCGCTGGAAGCGATGTGACAGAGACCATGAAATCCACCCATACCCTCATGGAGTGGTTAAATGACAAACAAGAGAATCCAGAAGTAACAAACTTCATTGCCTATGTAGGCGCAGGTGGTCCACGCTTTTTCTTATCTCTCTCCCCAGTCAATCCTGATACCAACACGGCTTTTCTCGTAGTTAATACGAAAACACCTCAGCAAACTGCAGATTTAGTTAATCGGACCAATCAATTTCTGGCTAAATTTATTCCAGAAGCTGATGGTAGAGCAAAACTCATGTGGTTGGGGCCAACAGAGATTGGCATGATGGAATATCGGATCAAAGGCCATGATTTTAATGCTCTCTATCATCTAACCGATCAAATCCAATCAGAGCTTAAGACGATTAATGGGATGGTCACTGTTTCCAATGATTGGCAAAATCAGGTCTTTCGCCTTCTCCTGAGTTTGGATCAGGCTGGTGCTCGACGGGTCGGCGTTACAACAGAATCCCTGGCTCGCACTTTAAATACCTATTTTGATGGTTATAAAATCACTTATTACAGGGAAGGGGATAAAATTATTCCTGTAATTTTGCGAGGCGAGAGAGATGTGAATAACATTGATCGAATGCGTACTTTGCCCGTTTTATCTCAAAATCAACAAGCGGTATCCTTGCTGCAGATTATGAATTTTGTTCCTTCTATCGTACCTGAAAAAATTAAAAGATATGATCAGATGAGAACAATCACTGTTTCAGCCAAGCATCAAACTTTGCAAGCCTCTCAACTTCATCAAAAAATGTTGCCGTTTATAGAAAAATTAGATCTTCCCCTAGGATATACTATAGAATATGGAGGGGAAGTGGAAGGGATTGAAAAGGCTAATTATGCTTTGTTCAAGTTTATGCCTCATGCCTTAGCCCTTATTATGCTGATCTTAGTTTGGCAATTTAATTCGATTAGGCGCATGGGGATTATTATCCTCACCATTCCATTGGTGCTAATTGGCGCTGTTTGGGGATTGGTTCTTTTTGGCACTTTTTTAAGCTTTAATGCTATTTTAGGCATATTCAGCTTGGCAGGAATTATTGTTAATAATGGTATTGTTCTCATAGACAAGATGGATAATGAAAGAGAACAAGGTGTTCCCCTAGAAGAGGCAATTATCTATTCATGCGTTGCTCGTCTGCGCCCTATTGCGATGACAACTGCTACGACCATCCTTGGTCTCCTTCCTCTTGCTCTCACCGGTGGAGACTTATGGTTTGGCATGGCCATCGTCATGATATTTGGTCTCATGCTTGGGAGTGTTTTGACCTTAGGGGTTATACCTGTTCTTTATTACCTATTCTTTACAATTTCCCCAGGCGCCATGGATTGGAGGCGTTGGTCTTTGTTGAAGAGGGAGGTTCCAAATTCATGAGCAAACATCCTTTAACCGTCGTTTCTTCCCATAGTCTGACAGTTTTTTTGGCTGCAACAATTCTACTATTTTTTATTTTTCCCATAGCTATGGTGTTTGATAAGGGAGCTTTTAGTTTCAAAATTCTCTTTACTGGGGTGAGTATTTCTTGTGTTTATTTAGTCTCCAGAAGATTAAGGGACATGATTATCGCTTCTCTATTGGCGTTACTGGGAATGTGTATGACGATTTCTCAGCAGACCTTTGAATTTTCTTCCCTAGAAATTGGGGGATTGGTTTCTTACCTATTACTCTATGTTTTTGCCATTGTTATTATGATTCGACAGATGCGAACCACAACCATTGTAAATTATCAAACAATTGCTGGAGCGATTTGTATTTACTTGTTGCTGGGGCTTGTGTGGAGTTTTATCTATTTAATTATCGAGCTTCTCATGCCTCATTCCTTTAATGGCCTGCATTCCAGCCAAGGGGTTATGGTGCAAAATTTAGCTGAGGTATTTAGCCATTTATTTTATTACAGCTATGTAACGCTCACAACTTTGGGATATGGAAGTATTGCCCCTCGTACCATTTTAGCCAGTGCCTTTTCTTCGGCTGAAGCCTTGGTTGGTCAACTTTATCTTGCCATTGTCATTGCTCGACTTATTGGGCTATATACCAATCAAGAATTAAGCAGAAACCACTAGTTGATGTTTGCTGAAACTTTGTGTGTTTAACTGTAATTTTTTAGATATGGTAGCGGAGGAGGGATTTGAACCCCCGACACGCGGATTATGATTCCGCTGCTCTAACCAACTGAGCTACTCCGCCAGAAGATGTACACAATATAACGATCCTTACAGTTCTTGTCAAAGACGAAGATGAACATTTTTACAATTTCTTGTAAAGCTTTGAGTTATTAAAAAGATCAAGACAGGATCGGACATCTGTTTTAAAATAAGGCCAATAAAAAATAGTTTTGAGGCCTTAATGAAACACGATCTCCTCTTGGGCTATGTCGCTTGTCCAAATTTAGATGTTGCCCGGAAAATTGCGCGTCATGTTGTGGAGCAAGGACTGGTTGCTTGCGTTAATCTGATTCGTGGAATCGAAAGTTATTACCATTGGAATGGCGAGATGTGTGAGGACCAAGAAGTTATCTTGCTGGCCAAAATGGTCAAAGAGCATTGGAAGGCCTTTGCCGAAGCAGTGGCTAAACTCCATCCCTATGAGTGTCCAGCTATTTTGGCTCTACCCGTTGATCAATGTATCGATTCTTTTGCTCAATGGGTGTCAGAACACAGTGCTGCAGTACCCTATCATGGTTCACCCCGTAAAACCCACTGAGGGTGGTGTTTTGCTTTTTATCAGGCTAATGCCAAAAGCCTCTAGAAATGAAATTGGACAGGTCATGGTAGATGCTGATCAGCAGGTGTGGTTAAAAGTGTATGTTACAGCGGTACCCGAATCAGGAAAGGCCAATGAGGCATTGTTTCGTCTTGTGAGTAAAACGTGGAAAATTCCTTCTTCGCAGATTGAAATTGTTAAAGGACATACGGCGCAGTGGAAGGTCCTTAAAATTCATGGATTAAAAGACCTTCAGTTGAGGTTACTCAGCTGAAGGTAGAAATATCATTAAGCGCGTTCGTTGAGCATAAAGTTGACGAATTGCCAAGGGTCAGAGTCATCCCTAAGGCTTGGGAAAAGATTTTGTTGGTCCTTTAAAGGTGTCCAATCGGTGTATTCGCCTACCAATTTACCAAGATAGGGACGGGTGATGTCCAAAATTCGTTGAAAATCCATCTCTTCAGGTTCAACCAATCCACGGTTGGGGTTTTCCAACGCCCAGACCATTCCGGCCAAAACAGAACTGGTAATTTGTAACGTGGTTGCTGAGTTGTAGGGGGCTAATTTGCGGGCTTCATGAATAGACAACTGGGAACCAAACCAATAAGCCCCTTTAGCATGGCCCATCAATAAAACACCGAGCTCGTCAACCCCATCCACAATTTCGTCGCGCAAAAGACGTTTTGTGGTTTGCAAGTTCAACCCACGACCGGTTAATTCATGAAGGGATAAAATAGCATCATCACATGGACGATAACTGTAGTGGACTGTGGGGCGGTATTTTATATTATTGTGCTCGTCAGCTACGGTAAAATAATCAGCAATAGAAATCGATTCATTGTGGGTAATTAAGAAGGCTTTAATTTGTCCGCCCATAGGTGTCCAGGTTTTAATTTCTGTTTTTAACCCCGGCTGATCTAAATAAATAGCGGCTTGACATCCGTGGGTATGATGACGGGCTAACTTAGGCCAATTTTTTTCATGACTTCCCCAACCTAGTTCTGCGGGTTGGCATCCTTCGCCATAAAATCCATCAACAGACCAAGTGTTGACAAATTCATTGGATTGTTTACGGACATTGGTGGTTTGCCAATCGTGTTCGGCTATATGAATGGACTTAACATTGAGGTGAGCTGCGAGCTCAGACCATTGAACTCTGGTTTGAGGAAGTTCAGTCAAGCAGCCAAGGTCTTGAGCAATATTTACCAGAGCTTGTTTAACCAGATGAGATGCCAGACCAGGGTTAGCGCCATGGGTGATAACTGCGGTTGGACCTTGAGAGGGAAGCTTCTTCCTCAAAGCTAAGATTTGTTCTCTTAACGCATAATTAGAGCGATCAGCTGGATCCTTGTTAGGGTCGGTATATCCGCCCGCCCAAGGTTCTATGCAAGTATCTAAGTATAAGCAGCCAAGCTCTTGAGCGAGCGTTATGAGATCATGGCTGGATACATCCACGGATAAATTAAGAAGGAAGTCGCCAGGCTTTAAATGAGGCCGGAGAATCGATTGGTAATTGTCAGGGGTGAGTGTGTGGATGTGATAGGGAACTTTGTAGTGATCAGCAACGGTTTTGGCATATGGACAAGGATTGATTATTTTTAGATGTTTTTCCACATCCAGGTGTTTGGCAAGTAGGGGCAATACGCCTTGGCCGACACTGCCAAACCCAATCATGACAATTGTGCAAGGGGATTCTCCATTAAAAAAAGAAAATTGATTCATTAAAAAATACTCCAATATGCGTTAATACACTCGGTATACCTTTAGGTATACAAGATCCGTTTATAAAATATTTTTTTTGAAAATAATATAATATTTATAGAAAATTATTAAAAAATACCCTATTCCCCAATAACCTCCTGTTTCCTAGAAACGCTTACAAGGAATCAGAATTTTCATCCTCTTCTCTTGAGGCAGCAGGGGGAGATAATTTTAATAACCGCATTAAGGGGGCATCAAGATGGTAGTGATCTTGACTAAAGAAAACCGTGTTGCTTTCATCCACCCAAACGGTTTGGTAGGTAAAATAAACCGGAATGGCACCTTGCAGAGGAATGGTCTTGGTAGAGCCTGCATTAATGGTGGTGTTAATTTTTTCTATGCTCCAGTCCTTTTCGTTATCAAACACCCAGGCAGCGAGCTCGGTAGGTTTTTGTAAACGAACACACCCAGATGAAAATCCTCGAATGGCATGGTTGAATAATTTATCTTCAGGGGTGCCATGGAGGTAGACGATATAAGGATTCTTAATGTTGAGTTTAATGCGACCAAGAGCGTTGCGAGCTCCGGGGGCTTGCGTTAAATGGTAGTTCATTCCTTCATTCTCCCAATCCACTTGATAAGGATCGACAGGGGTTCCACTGCTGTCGCGAACGGTCATGCCGGATTGGTATACATAACTTGGATCATTAATGATTTTTTGTAACTTTTGACGAATCATAATGCCGGGGGGAACATGCCAGGCAGGATTAATAATAATGTTCTCTAAAGGAGCGTAGAACAAGGGTGTTTTGGTGTTGGGTGCTCCAACAATGGCTTTTATTCTTAAATCCACATGATCTTCTTTCACAGCGGTGACCTCAAAACCCCCGACATTAACCACGATATACTTTTTGCCTAAATCATCAGGAAGCCAGCGCCATCTCTCCATGTTAAGGATAATGGTATTGACTTGGTCTTTTAAGGAAAGATTTAAAACTTTTCTTGTTTGAGGTCCCACAACACCATCACTTTCTACGGTATGGCGTTGTTGAAACTTCTTAAGAGCTGTTTCTAAAGTTTCATCAAACTCTTGGGAGGTGGTATCTCCTTGCAAATCACCATAAAAATTTAGGATCTGTCTTAAGTGAACGACTTCTGGGCTGGTGACCCCCTTTTTAAGTTTTATGTCTTTTAAAGTGGGTAGTTTAGGGTCTTGCGCTAATAATTCTTGATAATGAGCAAGAAGTTTTTTTAAGGCTTGATAAGGTTGTTGCGGGGGGCTTAAATGATCCAAGGTTTTAGGATCCTTTTGAATTTGATGCAGGAGCTCAACAGGATTGGTTTTTGGTGATTTTACCTTAATAATATTTCCAGAGCTTCCGGGAGGAACACGCCCAACCCGAACATGATTGATAAAGCGCACCATTTCATTGGTCAAAAGAATGTCAGCTTTTTCAAGGTTAGATTCTTGGTCCAGGGTAAAGGCTTTTTGATAATCATCAGGATTTAAACCCTCTAAATGAGCATTTTTGAGTGTTTGGATTGCATTTTTTCCCAATTGTGTGAGAGCGTTGTCTTTAAACCACAACAGTTCGTAATTATTTTCTTTATAGAAAGATCGGGTCTCAGGGGATAAGTCTTTTGTGGCTTCCAATAAAGACTTAAAATGGGCTGCTGAGGGAGAAAGCTCAGGTTCTTTGGTATTTGTTGATCTTGGGGGCGATTGCTGAGGTTTATGACTTTCAGACCAGCTTAAGGTTGGTAACATGAATAGACAGATGAATAGGAGGGCACTCAGGCGACCTATACTGATCATTAAAATTACCTTTCGTTTCTGGTCTTCTATTATTAAAATACCTGAGAGTCTGTTAATAACCGGTGAACAAATAGGTGTAAAATTTCACTTTGTTATCCACTGCGTTTTAAAGAATGATAGAGTTATGAAGCAGCAGACACCTTACCAACTACCTTCAATTCCCCAAAAGGGTATTAACTATATGCTTTTGGCTATGCTTATGTTTGCTTTAGCTAATGGGGCATTTAAGGGGTGTGATTTGTCGTATGCAGCGACTCAGGTCGTGTTTTTTCGCAATTTTTTTGCCCTTCTGCCCTGTGCTTTCCTTCTACCTCAAGGGCAAGGTTTAAAAGCTTTGAAAACCCCCCATATCCTCACTCATGGGCTACGTGGGGTTGGAGCTGTTATCAGTTTAGGGTTCATGTTTCAAGCGATCAAGATGCTTCCTTTAGCTGAGGTGATTGTTTTAAGTTTTACCTCCACGTTATTTCTAACCTCTTTGTCATGGCCCTTTTTAGGCGAAGCGGTTGGCAAAGAGAGATGGGTTACGGTCATTTGTGGGTTTGTGGGCGTTGTGGTCTTGGCGAATCCCAAAGGCGGAATCTTTAATTGGGGGGTGGTCTATATCTTAATTTCGGCCCTCGTAGATGCGCTTTTGATGCTTCATTCTCGTCATTTAAGTAAAACAGAATCCAGCTTTAATATTACCTTTTATTATTCGCTGATTGCGGCTCTCTTGAGCGGACTCACCTTGCCCTATGTTTGGATTGCACCTCCCCTAAAAGACTTTGTCCTCTTAACACTCTTAGGAATCTGGGGAGGAATTGGTCAATATTTTGTTGTAACTGCTTATCGTTTTGCGCCTGCTGGAACTTTAGCGCCCATGATTTATACGGCGCTTTTATGGAATTTGAGTGTGGGCGTGTTAATTTACGGAGAAATGCCCACAACCTCACTGCTCGGGGGCGCGACATTAATCATTGGGGCAGGATTATATGTAATTTTCTTGGAAAATCGCAAAATATCCTCACAAACAAATTGACAAGAGCTTATAAAAGTCGTATCCAAAGGCTAAGGTTAAAAAAGCTATTATTTTGTTTTAAATAGGTAATATTAATGACAAAGCGAGTCACAGCAAAACATAAAATTGACCGCCGATTAGGCGTCAACCTCTGGGGACGCCCCAAAAGTCCAGTTAATTCAAGAAGTTATGGTCCTGGTCAACACGGTCAACAACGGTCCAAACCTTCTGACTATGGTATCCAATTGCGTGCAAAGCAAAAATTAAAGGGCTACTATGGCAGCATTGGTGAGCGTCAATTCCGCCGCATTTATGAAGAAGCTGTTCGTCGTCGTGGTGACACTTCTGAGAATTTGATTGAATTGTTGGAACGTCGTTTGGATGCGGTCATCTACCGCATGAAGTTTGTATCCACGGTTTTTGCGGCCCGTCAGTTTGTCAACCATGGGCATGTTTTGGTCAATGGAAAGCGTGTCAACATTCCTTCTTACCAATTGAAAGATGGTGATCAAATTGAAGTTGTTTCTTCTATGAAGGAAAATGTCAATGTGGTGATGGCTAGCCAATCTTCTGAACGCGATGTACCAGAGTACATGGAGGTTGATCACAAAGCTATGAAAGGTCGTTTTATTAGAGCGCCTAAGTTGACTGATGTGCCTTATCCAGTTCACATGGAACCAAACTTGGTGATTGAGTTTTACTCACGCTAAAGATTAAACATTTGAAAAAACCCCATCTCAAAGAGATGGGTTTTTTTTGTCTATAAGGTAGGGAAAAGAAGGGGGAAGGATTGCTTCCCCTTTTTCATTATCCTAATCTGTAGAGCTATGTTTTTTCTTTTTATGTTTCTTATCTTTCTTTTCATGGTGCTTATGTTTCTCACTTTTTTCTTTTTCGCCGTGGTGCTTACCTTTTGCTTTTTTCTTATGCTTTGAGTGATCGCTCATGTTAGGATCAAAAGACTCGTCTCCTTCGTCATGAGTTTTGTGATGTCCATGCTTTTTGCTGTGCTTTTCATGGTGTTTTGCTTTATGATGAGCAGACTTTTTAGAGTGAGACTTATGCTTCATAGCAGTGCCCTCATCATCCCCCATGGATTCCTCATCCTCATCCTTACTCATGTACTCTTCATCATTCTCTGAGGTGCCTTCATCGTCACTATCGGATTCATCCATTGCTGGTTCACTGGCTTCGTCATCGGAAGAACTGGTGTCAGCAGTCTCACTATCCTCAGTCATCACTTCTTCGCTGCTCATCTCGTCCATAGGTTCTTCTTCTTCATGAGCTATGGGCTTAGCTTTGTGACCTGTTACTTTATCTTTAATGGAAAGGCCAAAGTGCTTAATAGCGGTGAGGGCCATGCCTCCGCTTTTCTTAGCTTCTTCTATAAGAACTTGTTTGATAGCAGCATTATCTGTGATCGGATTACCGTCCTTATCTACTAATACTTTTCTTGCATTTTTACCGCAGTGGGAGGGTGCAAAATCATCTCTGTTTCCGCACTTTAGAGTTGCAACAGCTGCTACAATCTTGTTGTTACAAGCAATACCATTACCGGAGCGAATTGTAATTTTTCCTCCAAAAAAGTCACCCTTACCACAGACATCTTTTGCGCCTTCCATGAGTCTTTTAAAAACGGACTGAGGTGTCACTTTGCCACCTTCACTCCCGCTATGACTTCCACTATGACTACCACCATGGCTACCGCCACTCATTTTATGACCGACTTCACTTGCCACGTGATGGAAGATAGAGCCAAAGTTAAATGCGTGGCTCTGGCCTGACATGCCGTAAAGACAGGCAACGGCAATGGCACATGTTTTAAATCCTTTTAGCATTACACTAACCCTTCTAGAAACTGTTGATGTAATAAACAATAGAATTAAAGAATTAAAATATGATTAATATTGAGTGAATTATAGAATTAAATTATATTTTAATATAATTTTATTTAAAATTGGCCATATCTTACATTGAATGCTTGCTCGAAAGTTTAAAATAGGAGAGGCAAATTAAAAATTGCCAAACTAACCTTTTTAATCTCATTTTTTTCTAGTCTTTTTTTTTATTTCCCCTAAATATGACATAATAAAGAGAGGTGAAGATTCATCATGACTTATGAGTTTTTTTTGATAATCATTGCTTATTTTCTAGGCTCTATTCCCTTTGGTTTAGTGTTTGTTAAATGGGCGGGCTTAGGAGATGTGCGAGATATTGGTTCAGGAAATATTGGTACGACCAATGTGTTGCGTACCGGCAATAAATGGGTTGCAGCAGCTACTCTTGTGGCTGATCTTGTAAAAGGTATGATTCCTGTTCTGATCGCAAAAGAATACGGATACACGGTTTTAGATCAAGCATGTGTTGCCGGTGCCGCTGTTCTGGGACATGTTTTTCCTATCTGGCTAAAATTTAAAGGCGGTAAGGGGGTTGCCACTGCCCTTGGAACCTTACTGGGTCTCATGCCAATTTTAGGGCTGAGCGTGGCCGGTGTGTGGCTTGTTTTAGCCGTGGTTGCACGAATCTCTTCTGTGTCAGCTTTAGTCGCCTTTATCGGTGCTCCAATATTGGCATATGCCTTAAATGCGCCTGATGAGGTGATCGTTTATGGGATGGGGTTAAGTTTGTTAATCTTGTGGACCCATCGCAGCAATATCATTCGTCTCAGTAATGGGGATGAGGGGAATATAAAGCTTTAATTCCTCTGTTAAATCACTTTGTTCTTGGGAATAATTAGATGGTGGGCTCAATGAGCCTATCATTTTTATTTGTTTAGATGCTAATTTATGGACGAAAAAAAATTGTGAAGATAGATGGGGCGAGCGACCGGGATCGAACCGGCGACCTCCAGAGCCACAATCTGGCGCTCTAACCAACTGAGCTACGCCCGCCACATGTATTAAATGTCTACCGTCTTCTGACGTTCAGGTCAAGGGTGTTTTTATTATTTGGGATAGGAAAAATGTCCAGATTTAAGAAAGTATTTCTGGTGGTAGGGTGTTGCAAGGTAAAAGTTTGAGGTCGAAATAGTTTCACTTTCAGTCTAATTATCATATCATTCTTCTTCTTTATCCCGGAATTTTAAGTCTTAATCTTGCGCATCAGGGGAAGAAAAAGATAACAGACCGGTATATACTCCTTTGGTTGTAAAATTATCCTTAAGTTTTCAAAAATACTCTGCAGTATATGTGGATCTGATCATGCAAAAGGTGAAATTGAAATCATTTGTGAACTAAAGATGTTGTTCAATAAGTCAAGTCTGGACAGGGATTTGGAATTAAGAGCCTTATAAACGCTTATTTAACTATAAAGTTATACACTGATAGAATGAAAAGTTAAAAAATAGGGTGAAAATGATGTCATCTGTATTGTTCAAAAAAGTTTCCTATGTTCTGTATCTCTGCACTTTCTTAGAGGCAGCACATACAAACAAAGTTCAAGCTTCGGAATCTGAGGTTTTTAAATTCACAAAGGATGAATGTGAAAAAATTTGTCAAGACTGTGACTCAGATTCAAGTTTTACCTGTTCCGTAGCTTGTACTCAGTATAAAAAAAATTCATTAGACGTTGAAAATTGTATTAATTTGCAAGAGGCACTTAAAGCTTCAAAAGAAGAAATGATAAAAGAAGAAAATGGAAAACCTTCAGAAGCAAAGACACAGCTAAAAGTGCTAGATGAAGATAAAATTCGCAAACTGCAAAGTGGGAAGGGAGAAATCCCCGATCTTTCTAATGTTTTACCAATGGATATTATGAAATACCATAATGAGGTAGTGCGGCTTGATCAAGGTTGCTTCAAGGTATATTACGATATGTGCGTTCTACCAACACGTCCTCCTTATTGTGAAGTTGATGACTATACAGAGAGGGCAACAAAAGTAAAACTTGATAAATTGCGATTCAGGTCACCTGTGCAGAGTGGCTCAAAAATTGTGTATCAGGCCCAAGGTCACACCTCCTCAGACACTGAAAACGCCTATGTAGATATATGGGGTGATAATGAAAAAATGGACTTACGTCTTTATATGACCCTAGAACCTGACCAATGTACTGCTCGATCCCCTTTAATCCGAAAGGCTGAGTAGAAGGTTGTGAGATTTGGATAAGGTTTAATAACCATACTGGTCACGTTTTTAAGCTGATGCATCCCGGGCTTATTTAGATAGGCCTTGGTGTTCATTAGCTTCATCAATTCATCCGAACAATCAAAAACACTCCGCAGCAAATATGGCTTTGTCCAAGATGGTTTTTCTTATGTTTTTTGTAAGAATTCTTGTTTGATGTTCACAGTTGATCTTTCGCCAATATGGTCGAAATTCTCTTTAAGCCATTGATGGGCGGAGCGTCGGCCTATTTCCTTTAAATGGGTGAAAAATTCCCACCTGGTATTCAATTTACTGGACGCATTGAGTTTTTCCATGGCCTTTATGGCTTTGATGGCATGAATTTTCATTTTTTTGTAACGCTCTTCTTGCACAAGGCCATCTTCAATTAAGCGGGTGACAAAGTGAATGGCGCGCATTTCACTGATTAAGCTGGAATTAAAGGTAATTTCATTTAATCGGTTGATGATTTCATGGGCTGTTTGAGGAACATCTTTGCGATAAATGGGATTGATTTGAACGAGCAGAACGTCGCTGGTTGAGGTGTGGTAGATTAAGGGCCAAATTACGGGGTTGCCCATATATCCTCCATCCCAATATACCTCTCCATCAATATCAATCGCTTGAAAAATGAACGGGATGCAGGCAGAAGCTAGGAGAACGTCCACAGTGACTTCATGGCCTTTAAAAATCCTTGGTTGGCCTGTACGCACATTGGTTGCGGCAATGAAAAGTTTAATGGTTTGGCAAGATTGAAGAGCTTTTACATCTAAGCGGCTTTCCAATATGGAGCGTAGGGGGTTTAAGTTTAAAGGGTTTAATTGATAAGGTGAGACAAGGCGGGTGAGTAAATCCATTAGGTTATAACTTAAAGACCAATCTAGATTCCAGTGATGATCCCCATTCTCAACCAAGGAAGGTTTGATGGGGTTAAAAACCGCGCCCATCTGGCTGATGGATTGCCAAAAGTCATGAAGGGCATTTTTAGCTCCCTGAGGGCCTCCTTCAGCGTATCCGTGAACTAAAAATGCGGCATTCATGGCCCCAGCACTGGTTCCTGAAATCCCTTCAATATGAAGTCTCTCTTCTTCTAAAAGTCGGTCCAGGACCCCCCAAGTAAAAGCACCATGGGCACCCCCACCTTGAAGCGCAAGATTAATCTTCTTTTGATCCATAATCTTCTTGCCAGCAGTGTTCTAAACCTTCTCTGTAACTTGGATAATACAATATAATTCCTAATTCTTCTTTAATCTTAGCATTATTTATCCGTTTATGGTCTTGATAGAACTCTCTGGCCATAGGGGTGAGGTCAGCTTGATCGAAGGGGATGGGGGTGGGGGCAGTGAGGTTCAAAAGTTGATATCCATAGGCCATGACTTCAGCAGAAGAGGTGGGGGTATCATCAGCGACATTATAAATGCTCCCAGGAGCCGGGTTAAGGAGAGATCGTTGAAGGACTTGGCAGATATCATCCACGTGTATTCGAGAAAAGACATGATTGGGCTTGTCAATGAGGAGGCCACGACCCTGGGTAATGGTTTGCAGTACATTTCGTTGAGGCCCATAAATACCACTGAGCCTAAAGATGTGAACGGGAAGGCCTTCTTGCTGATACAATTCTAACCATTGCTGCTCGGCCCAAAGTCTGATTTCTCCGCGCTTGCTGCTTGGATGAGGGTGGCTTGTTTCATCCACATACGCACCTTGATGATCACCATAAACAGAGGTGGCTGATAGATAGCCAATCCAGCTAATTGTGTGACGATATTTTACAAAAAGATCCCGATGATGGCGGAGAACGCAATCCCCATGCATATCGGGAGGAATCGAAATGAGGAAAGATGTGTGCTGGTTAAAAATCTGTTCATCGATAGGACAGTGACCTGTAAAAGGGATGTGGTCGGGATGAGTTCGGGAAGTACCAGCTATTTCCCAACCCCTGAGATACGAAGACATTCTTTGGGCTACATATCCAAAGCCAAAGCAAAAAAGATTCACCATCTTTTAGAAATCCAGTTCCGTATACTGTGGGAACGGGGGAATGCCAGGTAGGCGATCATTTAAAATGGTTCGAAAGGATGGGCGTGACTTGATCCGCATGTACCAATCTTTAGCTGATTCGTGGTTTTCCCAAGGAACATCCCCTAAGTAATCCACCACAGAAATATGAGCTGCAGCCGTAATGTCCGCCAAGGAAAAGTCATCGCCCGCCAGCCATTTGCGGCGATCAATGAGCCATGATATATAGGATAAATGATGGCCAATGTTGGCCTTAGCATAGCGAATGGCCTGAGAATTGGTGGGGCCTGCTTGGTGCATAAATCGTCGCAATGTTTTCTCAAAAATAAGATTAAGACTCACTTCTCGAGCAAACTTATCGTCAAACCACGCGACTATACGGCGAACTTCTGCTTTGTTTTGTGGGGTGGTCCCGATGAGGATACGTTCAGGGTAGGTCTCATCTAAATATTCGCTGATAGCATAACTGTCGCAAATGGTAGATCCATTTAAGTCAATAAATACAGGAACTTGACCTGTTGGATTAATGGTTAAGTATTCTTGGCGTCGTTCCCAAAATTTTTCCATCTCCAGCTCAAAATCTAGTTTTTTTTCAGCCAGCATGAAACGAATTTTTCTTGAAAACGGACATAAAGGATAATGATACAGTGTACGCATTGTTTTTCCCTTCCCTGTCCTTTAAAGCTATGTCATAACAAAAAAAACTTCAATTAGAGATGTTATTTTTTTGATGACGTTGACGCAAATTATTATATTAAGCTTTGTCCAAGGGTTAACGGAATTTTTGCCCATCTCTTCATCAGGACATTTAATTCTTATCCCCCATATTTTTGGATGGTCTGATCAGGGGCTTGAGATCGATGTGGCGGTGCACTTAGGCACGTTGGCCGCGGTTGTTTTATACTTTTGGCAGGATGTATGGGGAATGATATCAAGCTTTACTAGGTATGTTTTGAGTGGGTGTAATCAACGCTATTTAAATCAAAATGTGCGGTTAAGTCTCATAATTGTCCTTGCCACGGTGCCCGCAGTTGGTGCTGGGTTTGCTTTAAAGAAAATTGGGATTGATTTGGTTCGTCATATCTCTGTTGTCGGATACACCAGTATTGGATTTGGTCTGCTTCTCTATATTGCTGACCGTTGTTCCCAAAAATGGCATTCTTTGGATTCTATGAACTTTTCGCGAGGATTCTTGGTAGGACTTGCGCAAGCCCTGGCTTTGATTCCTGGAACCAGCCGCTCAGGTGCGTGCATTACCGCAGGGCGTTTTATGGGCTTTGATCGTGTGAGTGCTGCTCGATTTGCCTTTCTTCTTTCCATTCCATCCATATTCGGCGCAGGTGTTTTAACGAGTATTGATGCGTGGAAAAATCAAACCGATTTTTGGACGATTGATGCTTTTTATGCGGTTTTCTTTTCAGCTGTTTTTGGGCTGTTGGCCATTCGGTTTATGTTGTATTATCTTGCTCGCTACACTTTAACACCCTTTGTGATCTATCGATGCATTCTTGGGGTGATCATTCTCTGGTATTTTTAAAGCTATACATTCTTTCCTCAAGCTGCATTTTTTCTCGCGGCCAAAATAATAATTGCTTGAGTTTTGGCCGGGAAAAGTGCATATGTTTATCATAAAATAATATGGATAAAATATTAACAATAAAAATTTATGATAATGACAAATGTTTGTATTATAGTAAATGGTGTTCTGTCTAGTAAGTCGTGATTAAGACCTATGAATCATCTTTACATGTTCTTATCTTATATTTTTGAAACTAGGGGAGGAGGGGGGGCTCGATTTTTTGGACCACAAGACGGTTTAGGCTGGTCTATGGTTATTTCAGACCTTGGTATTTTTATCTCTCACATTGGCATTGCCATTGGTCTCGCTTATTTCACGTTTAAGCGTCTATCCGTTCAATACAGCTCTATTATTTGGCTGTTTGTCATTTTTATTGTTTTATGTGGTCTCACTCACCTGGTTGAATTGTCAATTAATTGGTTTCCCTGGTATCGATTATCTGCGCTTGTGAAAATTATGGCCTTATTGATTGCAATTTATACGACTATAGCTTTGTTAAAGGTTATTCCCAAAGTGTTAGAATCACCTGGGGTTGCGGCTACTAGAGCCCATTTGTCCTGGATCATAGAATCCACTTTAGATGCTATTATCAGCTGTGATGTCCATGGAAATATCTTAAGTTGGAACAAGGGGGCAGAAAAGTTACTTGGGTTTACTTTTGATGAGGTTAAAGGTAGACCCCTGCATTCCTTTGTTCCATTGGGTGGAAGTAGCAAGGACGTTCAAGGTAAAATTCAAAGTCTTATTAAAGGTGAACTTATTCAAAACTATGAGATTAACTGTGCAAATAAGTTTGGTAAAGTCATGAGCTTTTGGGCTAGTGCCTCAAAATTAACAAATGAAGGAGGGGATATCATTGGGTTTTGTTGTATTTTAACCGATCTTACAGAGAAAATAGCTTTAGAGGAAAATTTAAAGGAAAAAGTTTTGGAGTTGGCAATCTTAAATAGTGACTTGTTTTTACAACGGGAGAGTTTAAGAAAAGTTAACCAGGAATTGGAGTATCGCAATAAAGAATTAGATTCTTTTACCTTTTTAGCATCCCATGATTTAAAGTCACCGTTACGTGCTATTTCTTTATCTGCTGATTGTTTGCTTGAAGAAATCAGCCACAAAATTGAGCCTGCCCAGGTCAAACTTTTAAAGATGCTCAAAGAACGTTCACTGAATATGCAGCGTTTATTGGATGATCTCTTGTTATATGCCAAAGTAGGTACAGGTGTGGGACAAGTAGAAGAAATCAATACTTATAAGTTAGTCTGTGATGTGGTGAAATTGCTCTGTGTTCCTGATGGACAAACTTTCGATATATCTCCTGATTTACCTTGGATCATTTCCCATCGTATTCCCTTGCAGCAAATTTTTCAGAATTTAATCAGCAATGCTATTAAACACAACACGAAGCCTCAAGGAGCACGGGTTAAAGTATTTGCTCAAGAATATGCTGATTATGTAAAATTTTTTGTTGAAGATAACGGACCAGGCATTCCCAAAGCTTATCATGAGAAAATTTTTATGATGTTTCAGACCCTTAAGTCTAAGGATAGTGAACAGGGAAATGGTATTGGCCTTGCCATTGTTAAAAAGCTTATGGATCGCTTTGATGGTAAGATTGAGATTTCCTCTGTTATTGGAGAAGGAACTACCATTTCCTTTTGTTGGCCTAAATATCCTTCTCAGCGAAATGGAGGTTCATCAAATCCCCTCAGTTTGCGGGAGTGCAGCTGATCTACGCCATTGGTCCGTAAAATTCTAACCGCTTCGAGCCCAATTTTTAAATGCTGGTTGACCCGTTCACTGTAAAATTTGTTGGCCATTCCTTGAAGTTTAATCTCACCATGGATGGGCTTGTCTGATACACACAAAAGCGTTCCGTAAGGGACACGAAATCGGAAGCCATTGGCGGCAACGGTGGCTGATTCCATATCCACAGCAACGGCTCTACTTTGTCTAAAGCGTTCATAATTTTCTTGGGAACGTAACTCCCAGTTACGATTATCTGTAGTAACCACTGTTCCTGTACGCATGCCTAATTTTACTTCTTGGCCTTTCTGATGGCTAATATTGGCAACGGCTTCTTGAAGAGCTACTTGAACCTCAGCAATAGGGGGCAAAGGAATCCACAAAGGAAGATCTTGGTCTAAGACATGATCCTCTCTGACATAAGCGTGAGCTAGAACATAATCGCCTAATGTTTGTGAAACTCTCAAGCCGGCACAATGCCCCACCATAAGCCAACAATGAGGACGTAGAACTGCCACATGATCTGTTATGGTTTTTGCATTGCTGGGGCCGACACCGATGTTAATAAAGGTAATCCCCATACCATCAGCTCGCTTCAAGTGATAGGCCGGCATTTGGGGAAGTTTAACATTGGAGGGAATATCCTCAAGACGTTTGCAAGAAATATTGCCTGGGGTGATTAACTCTGTATACTCGTTTTGTCCATTCTGGAGTTGTTGAATGGAGAATTGGATAAACTCGTCCACATACCGTTGATAGTTGGTCAGAAGAATAAATCCTTGAAAATGTTCAGGTAAGGTTCCGGTGTAATGCTGGAGACGGTGCAAGGAATAGTCGACACGTTCACCAGAGAAAATGGAAATAGGTTTGATTTGAGCTTGAGGATCGGTCGTGCAGTTGGCAGGATCGTCATCAATGCGTGTTAAGTTAGGCAGGACAAATCCTGAATGCATCTGCCATAATTGTCCCAGATCGATGGCTGTAACGTCGGAGAAACTAGCGGTTGTATCCAGCGCAAAGGGCAAGGGAATGGCGCTGGTGCTGGTGCCTACCCAAATGGGTACTTTATGACGACTGAGGAGTAAGTCAATTTGTTCTAGATAATAGGAACGAAAAAGGTCGGGGCGTGTGACAGTTCCCCCATAGGTTCCTGCCTCCGAGACAACGCCATAGGAGAGGCGCGGGTCTAAGTTGAGATCTTTGTTGTCTACTTGAATGCCTACATAGGGATAATTAGCCGTCGTTAGTTTGTCTGCCCGTTCTTCAAGGCGATCACTGCTGATAAACTCATTAAAAGTGCTTCGAATAGTCTGGGTACTTTTTTGATAAATTTCTTCTATATGATTAAAGGCAGATTGGGCATCCGTATGGGGGGTCAAATCACCCACAATAGGAAAGGATGGTTTTGAATTGCGCATAAAATTCTTGAGCATTTGACTCTCCTGAAAATCTTAGGGAATGGGAGTAAGTCCGACCAAATTATTGGCAAAATCTTGGGCATTAAAAGGCCGTAAATCTTGGGCTTGTTCTCCAACCCCTAAAGCATAAATGGGAAGGTGGAATTTTTCGGCAAGTCCAATCACCACGCCTCCTTTGGCTGTTCCATCAAGCTTAGTGACAATCAAGCCGTTTACCCCGACCATCTCCTTGAAAGTTTGTACCTGTGCGAAGGCATTTTGGCCAATGGTTGCATCTAATACTAATAAAGTGCTGTGTGGCGCTGATGGATCAAGTTTTTGAATAACACGAATCACTTTTTTAAGCTCATCCATGAGCTGATTTTTATTATGTAATCTTCCTGCTGTATCAATCAGTAAGATGTCTGCTTGAGCCTCGTGAGCTTCTTGGATTGCTTGATAGGCAAGGGAAGCGGCATCACTGCCTTGGGGTTGAGTGGTAACCTCAATGTTCAGTCGATCGCCCCACACAAGAAGTTGTTCAACGGCTGCAGCTCTGAATGTATCTCCTGCTGCAAAATGGACTTTGTGACCCTGGTCTTGAAAATACTTACCTAATTTGCCAATGGTGGTGGTCTTCCCACTGCCGTTAACGCCAACGACCAAAATAATGTAGGGCTTGCGATTAAGATCAGGGCAGAGTTCTTTGGCAAAAGGCTGTAAAATTCGAGAGATGGATTGAGCCAAAACGCTTTTAACCTCTTCGATGGAAACTTCGCGGTCAAGTTTTTCCCGAGCCAATTCGCCCGTTAAAAGCGCGGCTGCTTCCACACCGAGATCGCTCGTAATTAAAAGTTCTTCCAGTCCATCCAACGTCTCTTGATCGAGCCGACGTTTGACAATGATGTCCTTTAAACCTTGACCCAGTCGATCTGAGGATTTCTTAAGTCCTTGCTTTAATTTGCCCCACCAACTTTTAGATTGTGTGGGAGGGGTTGTTTCATCCATACTAGGCGATCTCACCCAAAAGGGTTTCCTTCGTTGATCCAATAACCATTGCGTCTATGATTGATCCTACCGGAAAATCGGTGGCTTGTGCAATTAAGATTGGAGCAAACTGGTCGGTTTTTCCAGTAATGTGTCCATTTTCTACAGATTCTACTAAGAGGCGAACTTTTTTTCCATGGCAACCTTGGAAAAATTTCTCCAAAGCTTCAAGGCCTTTTGTCCGAAGGCGAGAGGCTCGTTCTTTAATTAAGTGAGAGGCGACTTGAGGCATGCGGCTGGCTGGCGTGTTTGGTCGTGCTGAGTAGGGAAAGACATGAAGGAAAGTTAAATCACAATCATCAACAATTTTTAGAGTGTTCAAGAACATTTCTTCCGTTTCTGTGGGGAAACCTGCGATTAAATCTGCACCAAAAACCACGCCTGGACGCAATTTGCGTGCCTTTTCACAAAAGGCAATCGCATCTTCTCTTAAATGTCGACGCTTCATGCGCTTGAGAATCATATTATCTCCAGCTTGCAAACTCATATGAAGATGGGGAAGCATTCTTGGTTCTTCTCCAATCAAGCGCCATAAATCTTCATCCATTTCTACAGGATCAAGAGAGGATAACCGTAGGCGCTTCAATTCAGGCACGATGGTAAGAACTCTTTTGACCATTTGCCCAAGGGTAGGTGCGCCAGGAAGATCAGCTCCATACGCGGTGATGTCCACGCCTGTAAAGACAATTTCCTGATAGCCTGAATCGATGAGATGGCGAACTTGAGCGACAATTTCACCCATTGCCACACTTCTAGAATTGCCTCGGCCATAAGGAATGGTACAAAAAGTGCACCGATGATCACATCCATTTTGAACTTGAACAAATGCCCTTGCTCTGCCTTCAAAACCTGATACCAGGTGACCAGCGGTTTCTTTAACAGACATGATATCGTTAACTAAAACTCTTTCTTGATGATCGCCGGGAAGGTAGCTATCTAATTTCATTTTCTCATCATTACCAATAACACGATCAACCTCATCCATAGTGGCAAATTGAGAAGGATTAATTTGGGATGCACAGCCAGTGACGATAATCTTTAAATGGGGGTTTTCACGTTTTAATTTACGAATGGTTTGTCGGGCTTGACGTTCAGCCTCTGTGGTTACCGCGCAGGTGTTGATAATCAAGGTGTCATTAAGACCTGCTTTAGTTGCCAGATCCTTGATCACTTGTGATTCGTAAGTATTAAGTCGGCATCCAAAAGTAATTACCTGTGGTTGATTAGCGTTAGACATTTTGTTTAACAATTTGAATTTCAATAATTATTTTGTTTCTAAAGATTATCTCTTTAAAACACAGAATACCTAAAAAATCAACCCATCATCCTGCTGGGAGTAAAATCCTTTGTTATAAAATTTCTTAATTAATAATAAAATTGTTATAAAATTCCGATAACCATGCTACGTTTAAGATGTGCCACGCATTTATATTAAGGAGGGGCAATGGGAATCAAGCCGTGGATTCTAGCCGTCTTTGCTTTACAATATACATCGCAAGGATGGGCGCAAGAAGAAGAGAAGGAAGGAGCCATTGATCCACCTTCGAAAATGAGTATCTCAAGACAGCACCGCCAAGAGAAAGAAAAACTAGAACCGAGAGAAATAATCCCTGTAGATCAAGATCCCTTTTACAATCAGATCCCTTACGAAATAGATTATCTAACCTTCTCTTTTCTTCCCACGACCACTCTCCTAAAATTTCGCTCTGTCGACAAATACTGGAAATCAATTGCTGATGATGTGATTTTCCATGATCGGCGTCAAATCAACATAAATGTAGACAAGCTACCAATTTATGAGAATTTCCAATTTACTTTAAAGACTGTGAATTTGAAGTTTGTCCAATTAACTGGAAATTATCAAGTTAAGTTTCCAGAGATATTGAAAACATTAATTCATAAGGATGACGTTAAAAAGCTAAGTATTTCAGGTTCCCATTTAGGTAGGAAAAGGCTTGAATATATTTTGCCTATGCTCTCCTCTTTTAAAGAGGTAGAGATTTTAGACGTATCTGAAAATAACATTACAAAAGATATGCTGCCGTTCCTTGCTCGGTGTTTTTCAATGTTCAAAAGCTTAAAAATTGTTGATTTGAGTGGAAATCTTATTCAGAGTTTTGTTTCTCCACCCTGGATTGATTATGTTGAGAGGGCTGAAAACCTTCAAATGGTCTTTTGTTCTCAACAATGCAAAATAGTAAAGCAAGGAAAAAAAACTACACGGCAAAAATTAGATGTCGTCCTCACTCCTTCGCGTTCAAAAACATTTATGAAATTGATTTTTCAGGATACCCCCATTCAATACGATCCACCTGTTAGATATGAAGAAGGAGAAGAGGATATGTAAGGACGTTCCCAATGCAGCGTTTAAGCATTGGGTTTTGTCTCGTTCCACAGACTTACAATACTTATAGTTAAAGAGAAAACATCATATATATGTGCCCCTAATGGGGCTCACAATGACTTTTATAAGTCCAAGATAAAGTAATGGTTTCATTTGTAAGATGTTTGTCTTAAATGCGCCAAACTTTGCTGGTTTGTTCTTTATCTTGTTGTACTTTAAGACAATAACGGGTGTGAGGAACTGCCTCTAAGCGACGTATACCAATGGGATCACCAGTTTCTTCACAATATCCGTAGGTCTTATCATGGATGCGTTCTAATGCTTCTTCCACTTCACGAAGTAAAAGATTGTCATGTTCTTGAAAGGCAAATTGATTGTAGCGGAGTTCCTCTGAAGCTCCTTGGTCAATGTGATCCGCTTCACGATGTGAAGCATCCATAAGAGATAAGGAGATGATTTGCTCTTTCTTCAAAAGGTCATGGAGCATGAGAGACAATTTATTTTTAAAGTATTGCCTCATATGATCTGACATATATTCAGGATCCTCTAATGGGTCATACCCCAGAGGAAGTGATATGTTTGTATGTTTCATGTTCATCTTGATCTCCATCGGTTTCATACTTGCATATTCAGGCAGGAGACAGCTTGTTATTAAACGTGAAAAAAAGATAATTTTACTCTTATCCTACTTCTCTGGGTAGAAACTTCATGAGGTCGTTCATTAATCATATTTTTATTTATTTCATTTATTCTTTTGATTAGGAAAAAAATATCTTTTCAAGAGACAACCAATGAAACAGTTTGTTGTGGGATTATTGGGGATGTTCATATACCAGCAAGGACAAGCGCTGGTCCTTGATTATGAACATAAGAAGGTGAGAAACGTGTGTGGGGAGCAAAGAGAAGTTACTCCTTTAGAAGAATCTATAGTTCGAGGACACTGTGAACCATTTGCCCAAGGGGTTGGGCAAATTCGTGTTAAAAGTTCTGAAGGTTATGTCTACGAGGGGACGGGAGTGTTGATCGCACCTCACGTGGTTTTAACGGCGGCGCATGTGGTCAGAGATTGTGTCGAGAAAAAGAGTGTTTGCGAGTTTCATCTTTCACTGCCGACGAAATACGCAGGTGAGGTGCAAATCAAGGCTCCTATTGGACAAACCCACATTATGAGCCCGTATGAAGAGCTGAACCAAAGAATTCGATCGCTGGAAGAAATAAACGCTAGATTAACTGCTGTTGAAGGGCCCAGTGCTTCTGCAAGCCAAGATGAAATTTTGAGCAAAAATTATAAGGAAATTGCAACCTATAAAACCGCTCAAGGTGCGTATGACCTTGCAATCGTAGAATTGGTTGGGGAAATTAAACTAACTGACTATCTTCAAATTTATTCAGGCAACATTAAAGATAAATTTGGGAACAATCCATCAGCTTTTGGAGTGGCTGTGAATCAAATCAAAGAAAATAGGACAGGGAGTCATCTTCGCCAATTTCCATTAGCGGGGAGACATCTTGGGGTTTTCCAAATGGATGGCACCTTCAAAGAGACAGAAAACCCATTGGTCGCTTCCTTTCTTCTTCCTCAAGATTATGAAGAGAAATGTCAAATGATTGATCATCAAACAAAGGGTGTTTATCCTGATCGATTTGTCTATGATCTGCGCCTTTCATCAACACCGTTTTTAAAAGCTATTGTCCAACCGGGGGATAGTGGGGGGCCACTCATTGCTAAAGTTAATGGTGAATATTACATTGTGGGGGTTGCTCAACACATCAACTATAGTCAATGCTATGATGTAGAAAAACAGAAGCTTGTGCCCAACCAAAACTTCTTTAATGTTTGGACGCCTACCTTCAACCATATGGACTGGATTAGGCATAAATTAGTGGACTTAAGGGCGCAGGATTACCAAAAAAAGTTATTTCCCAATAAAACTTGAAATTTAATCCCTCTCAAATTTTCTATGGACTTGAGAGGTTAAGCCCTTTTTGAGCTCTTGAATGTCCTCTTCTGTTAAACGACGTTCAAAGATTTGGGCCTCTTCAGGAGGGTAGAACGGAAAATAATCCGTATTCACTTCGTGAATTTTTTTACCACAATAAGAAATAAAGGTAAGGCAATGCTGAACAAAAGAAGCAGCATACCTTTGTGGTATGTGCAAGGCGTTCATTTCCTCTGAACGATCATGGGCTATAGAACTTTCGATAAGATTGATTGTAAGGATAAGGATAATAAATAAAGTCTTGCTCATCGATCACCTTTGTAACACGCATGGCGTGTGTTTATGCTATAAGACACGCAGCCTAATGACAATAGGGCAAAATGAGTTATGAATAGGTGGGTTAAAGCCTTAAGGATGATTGTGCCAGGTTATTAAATAAACATAACATATCTTTCCCTTTTGGCTCCCATTTGTCGAAATTACCCTTTAGAAATGGAGTTGTGGAGCTCATAGGAGGCAAAACAATCTATAATTTGCTGGTGTATGTTTTGCACCGTATCGTTGGCTTGAATGACATGGCACCGCTGGGGATTTTGGCGAGCAATTTGCAAAAATCCTTGACGCATACGTTCATGAAATTCAAGATCCATTTTTTCAAAACGATTTTCACTGGTGTGACGGTCTAAAGATCGTTGAATTCCGATCTGAGGCTCAAGATCAAAGACAAACGTATAATCAGGCCAACAGGGGCCAAGAACTTGGTCGTGGAGTTGGAGCAGAAAAGGTAGACTAATGCCTCGGCCATACCCTTGATAGGCCAAAGTGGAGTCAATAAAGCGGTCACAAACCACCCACTTGCCCGCCGCGAGGGCAGGCTTGATCACCTTTTCCCAATGATCAACCCGGGCAGCGTACAACAGCAATACTTCTGCCATGGCATTCCAACGAGCTGTATCCCCTGAGACCAGAAGTGCACGAATGAGCTCAGCCCCATCACTGCCACCAGGTTCTCTGGTTACAACCACGGGAATATGTTGGTGACGTAAATATTCAGCAAGAAGGTGGGTTTGCGTGGATTTACCTGTCCCTTCACCCCCTTCAAAGGTAATAAATTTACCTGTCATTAGGCCTTGCCCCAGATCAAGTAGCTAATAGAATTTTTAATGCGCTTAAAGAAACTGGCTTTATCTACATCTTTGGCGGCCACCAGAGGCACCTCTAATGGATGGTCAAAGGTGGGACCAGAAAGAGTAATGGAACCGAGAACCTGGCCTTTTTTCACAGGGGCTTCTATGGGATTGTCATACTTTATTTCTGCTTTTACATCCTTTTTCGCTAAAATAGGAACAGTCACTCGACAATCCACATCAACAGTGAGAGGCACATTTTCCTCAGCGCCTAACCATACGGGGGCTTGGTCAATGATTTGATTTTTCTTGTAGACCACGTAGCTTGCAAAATTACGCATGGCCCAAGTCATTAATTTGGTTGCCTCTTCTGAGCGGATGTTGTTGGAGGGAAGGCCATTAATCACAAGATCAAAACGCTTAACATTCCCTTCGGCGTCTACTTCTTTTGCAGATGCAACTAATCCATATTTTCCTGATTCGGTAAATCCAGTTTTTAATCCATCACAGCCAATGTTTTTTCCTAATAAGGGGTTGCGATTTTGTTGAGTAATGTTGTTATAGGTATAGTCTTGTTTGCCGAAAAGATCATAGTATTCGGGGAAATCATCAATCACATGGCGTGCAATGGTAATGAGATCACGGGCGGTAGTTACATGTTCGGGGTCTGGCAATCCATGAGAGTTTTTGAAGGTCGTATGAATGGCTCCCAAGGCTCGCGCCTTTTCAGTCATTTCGGCTGCAAAAACTTCCTCACTACCAGAAAATCCTTCCGCAATGGCGACGCAAGCGTCATTGCCTGATTGAATCACAAGTCCGTGAAGAAGGTCATTGACGCTTACTTGAGAGTTTACCTCAATAAACATTTTTGATCCTTCCGTCTTCCATGCTTTCTTGCTCACCATAATGGGGGTTTCTGGGGTAACAATGCCTTTTTTAAGACGCTCAAAGACCATGTAGGCTGTCATAATTTTTGTCATCGAAGAAGGATACATGGGAGCATCTGCATTTTTCTCAAATAGCACTTTGCCGGTATAATGATCGACAACCATGGCTTGTTCAGCTTTTGTGTCAATTTTTAGAGCTGCTGCTAAAGCGAGGGATGATGCAGAAGGTGCAGGAGGAGGGGTGGGGTTGGCCAATAAAGGGGTTGCAATAAACATCAAGGCTAATGCAAGGGGTTTTCTAGTCACGGTCATAATCTCTCCTCTATGGTCCACGCTTATTATCTTTTGAGATTTATAGCGGTTTTTAGTCTCTATTTCAGCTCTGTTTTTTTATTTTTAAAAGATCTTAAAAGATTAATTGTTTTGAACGATGGCATAGTGACCATCGTTGCTGAGGGTGGTTAGAATTTTCTTAGCTTGATGATGATCCTCATAGGGACCTAACTTTACAGCATAAAACTTTTGGCCTGATGTTTTGGTTTCTGCCACATAAGCTTGGCCCAACCTGGCCAATTCCTGGCGTAATTTTTCAGCATTTTGCTTTTGGACGAAACTGCCTACATGAACATAATGAGCCTTTGGGCGTGCTTGGGTTTTTCGAGGAGGAGCTGCCTTCTCTGGTTTGACGGCTGAAAGTTCATGAAGAAGATTATCAAAATCTTTGGATGATTCTTTTATGTATGTTGCCTGTTGTGGCTTAGGTAAGGGTTTGCCATGCTCTACGTGAGCGACAGTGTTTTGGAGTTTGGCTTGTCGAGGTGCATCAGAACGGGCCACAGTCAACTCAACCTTTGGTTGATAAGGATGGGTCTCGCTTTCAATGGAATGATGTTTGCCGGCAATTTCTTGTCGATAAATGGCATCCCAAGTCCGACCATCATTGGGCTGGCCATAACGGCCATATTGTTTAAGGTAATTGACAAGGGCAACACTTTCTTCAGGAAGGGCGCGTACTTTCACCTTTCCTAATCCTCTATTATGAATGCCGAGCTTGTGTGCGGCACCTTTCGATAAGTCAATGATCCGGGAATCGACAAAAGGACCTCGATCATCAACTACTAATTTTAGCTTCTTACCATTTTCCAAGTTAGTGACTTCCACCACCGAGGGAATAGGTAATGTTTTATGCGCAGCACTAATCCCATGCATATCGTACCTTCCGCCACAGGATTTGGGATGATCATGGAAGCCGGGGCCATACCAAGAGGCAATTCCCTCTTCTTCATAATCAAAATGATCTTGCGGATAATAAGTCCTACCGTTGATTTCATAGGGGCGCTTTGTTCCCGAGCACAGTTCCTTGGCGGGGTTTGTAACTTTTGGTGAGGAGCACGCAGTTAAGAGGAGGCCTAAAACTGATAAACAAACCCGAGAACGCACGGCTTGTAACCTTTGTGATTATTTCTTTTAATTTAATTTAATGATAACTTGATTGGTTGGCCAAAAACAAGGGGGCTGTTTATTTTTCTTAAACAACCTTTAAAGGATTTTTCATGTTCAACATTTGAGCCAAGGGGGAATTGCCCCCTTGGAGAGTCAGGATCAGTTTTCTTGTTTTTTAAAACAATCCAAAGGAAGAACTACTTCATTTCCAGTACGGAATTTGATGGTCTCTTTATCATAGAATTCCAAAATTTTATTTGAAAGTTCCTGCGCTAATGGTTTGAGTTCATCAGAGGCCGAAGAGGATTTGAGTGTTGATTGGCACAATTTATATAAACATGCCAGATCAATCTTGCTGCTATCTTGGAAAAAACCTTTTGGTTTGCCTTTGTAGAGGTATTGGTTAATATGGTCAAGAATCCACTTATGTCGATCCCAATTGGTTTGTTCTTGGTGAAGTTGTTCAAAAAACTTGCCTGCGGCATCTGCAATAGGCTCTCGAATCGCTTTTTCACGGCGGACATCGGGTTGCTCATCAATCCCCTTAGTGTTCGCTGAGAAATTTAGCGAATGAAGAAACGCAGATCGGTTATCCCCTAAACCATATTCTTCAAATTTAACAAAAGTTTTTTTCTTGCCCAGTTGGGTTCGAACCGCACCCCATAAGATATGGGTCATTTTGAAAGGAAGAAGCTGCAAGGGAAAGCTTGCGCTGTCAAAACGGATGTCGATGCCAATCTGAAACTCTGATAAACCGACATAATGGCTGGTTTTAGAGTCTCTTCTGTAGACAAAGTTGCTGCCTAAAATATTAAAAAGTGCGGGGGATAGGTTATCCACATCAGCCTCGATCTTCTTTCCTGAGGTTCCATCATCATCACTGTCGATACTTAAGGTTAGACTTTCATGCTCTTCATCTTGATCTTGAGGTTCTGATTCTGTTGTCTCACCATCTGTTTTAATATTGATGGGTGGTGCTTGGGTTTCTTGTGATACCTGAAGTTTGTCTTGAAAGTTTTCAGGGGTTGGATCAGGTGGCAAGGGGGAGGAGTTTTTATAATTCTCAGGAGGTAAAGATAGGTCAGATTCCATTGTTTTTATGGAAAGAGATGATTCACTGGCAGCTGACAAATTCTCATGACGTTTTAAAGGAGTGGTGGGGTTGGTTTGTGGGTCTTCTTCTTGTGGCGATTCATCAGGCTGTTTTAAGGACGGTTCTACGGCGTAGGGCTTTAAGGAGGTGTCGTCAGTCTGCGTGTCCTCTTGGGAAGATGCAGGCAGAGCAGGATCCGGGGTTTTTGGAGTGGGCTCTTTGGGATAATCCGCAGATAAAATAGAAAATTTTTCAAGGTATTTTAAAAGTTTCAAATCGGGGTCGATTATACTAAATGAGCCTCGCTTAAAACCTTCGCCAATCTTGAAAGCATGATCTGTCAAAGCCCAAATGACACAAATCAGAGTTTCTAATTGTGCAAGGCGTTTTTTGTTGTATTCCTCAACAAGTTTGATTCGATCATAGGAATACCAAGTCTTTTTGAGAAAATATTCGGTGCCAAATCCCAAATGAAAACCATTGGCAAACCAGCGATTGTTATATTTGGATAAATCGCCGGCAAACACCTCTAGAGCATGGGGAAATTGATCTATGGTCCCCTCATAAATGGCAGCCAAAGCCTCATATCCTTTTTGAATCATTTTTTGCAACATATCAGGGCTAAGTTGCTCATGATGGTCATACTCATAAGTGTAAGACTTAGGATTCTCGCCATGGGGCCCTTTCAATTGTAAGAGGGTGGGTCGTGCCACAGTTGTTGGAGGAAGGGCCGCTTCACAAACACCTTGTGTATCAGTAGGTAAGGAGGCTTCAGTGGCGACGTTCTCAGCGGCTTTAAGGTTAAGCGCGCTCAGTAATAGTAATAAAATAATATATTTATTCCGCATTTTCTTCTAAACTGCCTAATTGTAGTCAGTTTATGCTAATTAAATTAAAAATTTTAATCAAATAATCTGTTTTGTTTTTTTGGATGTTTTTTTAATTTTTGGGCAAATCTATGGAAGTGACTTTAACCCTTCAAATTTATCAATCCATTCTGCCAAGTGTTGAGGGGCAGGGGCTGTAACTTTTATAGCCTCTTTCTTAGGATAGAGAGGGATTTCAATGGTTGCTGCATGAAGGCATAAAGGGGAGTCTTCTTTTTCTTCACCATATATTTTATCTCCGATGATGGGACAGCCGATGGCTGCGCAATGAACACGCAATTGATGGGTTCGACCTGTCTTCGGTGTAAGTTCAAGCCAGGACGTGGTACCATTGGTGCAAAGAATACGATAGTGTGTAAGCGAAGGTTTTCCATTATCAGGGTCAACTTTCATCCACCACAAATTTCTTCGAGTTGATTGGGGAGACAGGGGTAAATCAATCATCCCTTCCTCTTGAGGCGGTTGACCATGAACAATGGCCCAATAGGTTTTTTGGATGTGGTCGTGGGTGAATAGTTTGCCTAAGCGACGCAAAGCTTCATTGTGTCGGCCAAGAACCAAGCATCCACTGGTATCCTTATCTAAGCGATGGGCAAGGGCAGGCGCCTTAGGGAGACCAAACCGTAAATGGTCAAAATAGCGATCCAGCGGAATGAGTTTACCGGTACCCGCATGAACAGGAATGCCTGAAGGTTTGTTTAAAACTAACATCAGGGCATCTCGATAGAGGATTAGGGATTGGATTTGTTCAGGGGTCATGATAGCTTTACTTTCGATTCCTTGCTTTGCGACAGTATAATAAGGCTTGGCAGGAAATAAAAATGAGTTTGATTAATGGCGGCGATTTTTTTGAAGCTAATACCTGTTATTCTCCCGTTAGTATTTGGATTGGTTGGATGTACAACCTTAGAGTTTAAGTCCCAACCTCATGGCTATCATCCTCCATTGCCTCATTTTGATAACCTTCGCATTGCGGTTGTACTAGGTGGCGGCGGCGCAAAAGGACTCGCCCATGTCGGTGTGTTAGAAGAGTTAACAAGAGTAGGTATTCATCCCGATTTGATTGTGGGATGCAGTGCCGGGGCGATTGTTGGCGCCCTTTATGCAGATCATCCTGACCCAACTTACCTTAAAAATTTGCTTATGGACCGCAAGCGAGAGCATATCCTGAATATCTCCTTATCCCCTTTACCCTTCGCAATTACAGATGGGATTGCTCTTAAAGGTTTTCTGGAACAGAACTTGAAAGCTCGAACATTTGAGGAATTAAAACTTCCTTTCGTCGCTGTTACCACCAACCTCCAGTTTGGTGATTTAGTACCTATTGGCAAAGGGCCCCTGGTTCCTGCCATTCATGCATCAGCAGCCTACCCAGGTGTATTTTACCCGGTGAGAATCAATGGGACATACTTTGTTGATGGGGGGGTGGTGAACAATGTGCCCGTAGAAGTGGCTCAAAGGCTTGGTGCCCAATTTGTAATAGCTGTAGAACTGAGTACGGCACTACCTGAAACGGCGCCGAGTAACTTATTGGGAGTTTTAAAGCGATCTTTGGAAATTAGCTTAAGTCATCAAAGTCGCCAAGCAAGCAAGGAAGCGGACTTTATTATCCGTGTTCCTTTTAAAAATGTAGGAACTTTTGATGATCATCTCAATGCCCATATCTATCAACTTGGTGTTCAATCCGCTCGTCAATCTCTCTTTTCCCTCAAACAAAAACTTCTTCAAAGGTTTCCTGAGGACTAATGGAGAGAGAAAGGATGGAGATTAACTTCACCCTTGAAGGTTTCTTGTTTTGGATGGGATTGTCTTTTATGGATTTCTTTTAAAAAATGTAATAGGCGGTAACATCTTCAATGATTTGAAGATTTCCTATTACTTTCATCCATTAATTTCTGTATGGATTCCCTTGTAGAGGAAATTTTCTTCGAATAAATATCTAATTTTAAGG
This sequence comes from uncultured Verrucomicrobiales bacterium, assembly GCA_964542195.1. GTDB lineage: Bacteria > Pseudomonadota > Alphaproteobacteria > Paracaedibacterales > Paracaedibacteraceae > CAZITL01. Next base: position 16,048 of record CAZITL010000017.1, on the reverse strand, counting down.
GCAAAATAATTTCAAGGATTTGTCTATATAAGGAATGCCCTATGCCGATATCCATTCCCTTATTAATGGGTAAAAGTCCAAAAGGGAAATTTGACTGGGAGTTGCCTAGTTTTTCCGTTAGTTCCCTTTCATATGTTTGTAATTTTTCACCAAGATTTACCTTACCTTGTAGTTTTTGAGTATACTTGTCAGCTAGGGTAAAGGCGTGATCTCTCGCTTCATCGCTAGTCCATTTAAGAGATTCTAGGATTCTTTCGTTGCTGTCCTTTGTCAGATTTACTATTTTGTTCGTTAATCTTATTTCATAATTTGACAAGATTGATATTTGAGTTTGTGGTTGCACATACGTTGGTTCTTCTGCGCTAAAACAAGCAGCAGAAAGGCAAAAAGTCAGCAAAGCAGCTAATGTTGTTTTTTTCATGAAATCTCCATTTAACATTATTAGAATATTTAAATTATGCCTTTCTGATACAATTTTTCAAATGCCCTTGTTAATTCTAAATACATAAATGCTGATTTGCGATTAATTGGTACAATAAATATATGATAATCTGCTTCATAAGTGTCTGAATAGGAGGCAGATGAAGAAATAGTCAAATTGAGTTGCGGTTTCTTGTCTTGGAGAGAAACTCTACTTACTATTGGATCTGAATGACCATTCATTTAAAAAGTATATGACAATAACATCCTCAAAGCAGAACCGTTCAAGCAGATTTTACACTCTTTAGAATGGGTTCAATCTTTAATGCAATTCAACCTAGAGTATATTAACTAGGACTCTTGTCGACTTGAACTTTTAGGCAAATCTTTTAGAGGAAAATGATGCCTATGGGAGAGTGGCGGACTATATCGAGATGGTAATGTTTTGAATATGTTATGTTTGTTGTGTTGGGTATGTGAAATGTAGAACCACAAATAGAACCAGATTTGGTTTTAGGGGGGTAAAATTAGTTGTTTAATTTAACCTCAACATCAAGGATGATGACATTTTATTCTGTCTCTTTTTTGATTTTAGTGGGTAAGAAAAAATAAAGTATTTTTTAAGTTGATAATTTGATTCGCATATGAAATAAGGCTTTTTCTTGTTAAGAAGAAAAATAATATGTTTGCTGAACTGAAAATATAAAGAACATCCAATGAAATTTACCCTTAAAACCTTTGTTATCTTAGGAAGTTTCTTTTTTCACTCACTACAAGCAATGGAAAATAAACCCTATAGTGAGGATAACGTGTATCGCCTTTATGCTGACCACCCAGGAGTGAAAAATTGGCTCTCAGTGTGCCATAGGATCTCTGACATTGCGAATACCCATATTACTCCCTTATTAGCAATACAATCGGCGGTTGGTAATGATAATCCACGAACATTATCGGAAAATGAAGCCACTCTCCTGAAGGGATGGCAGACTTTTCAAGAGACAGTTAATAAAGCAGCTGGTGATGGTCTTTGTTCATTGGTTTCTCCTGCATTTCAAGCGGAAACAACAAAAAATATAGAAAAATCAATATTGGACAAAGAGTTTGTATTAAATCGCACTTATGGGATGTATCAAATCAAAATTATATCAAGTTTGCCTGAAAAATTTAGAGACAAAGCAACAATAAAGGGAAAGCATCCTGAACATATTTTAAAGATTATAGGGAACTTTAAAGAACAAGTATTGCTGTTGCTTGCTGCTAAATTTCAGTCACTCATCTTTTTGACATTTAAAACAGAAAAAGCTTTAAAATCTACCTATCCCTTGACAGAACAGGATATCGTAGAGTTCTGTAAACAAAAATCCTTAGAATTTGCTTTTGATATTGAAGGTTTAGAAGAAGAACATTCGTTAATGGAGCAACAACTTTCTCTGGTCTCAAAAACAAATTCTGAGCATAAAGAACTTCTTACTCAATTAACTCTGGAATCTCTTAGGCTAAAGCGGAGATTAGCTGCAGTCAGGGCTCAAAGCAATTTGGCTCATAATACCATTGAATTGTTGGCTTTGCTTTCATCTTTTTGTGAGGTTTTTAGTGTATCATTCAAAGACACTCAATCCTTGAGAGAACAAAACTATTTTGAAAAATAGTTGACAGTTTTAGATTCACCTGAAGGCATTTTCAATTAAGTGGGGGCTTTTGATAGGAGAGGCGGAAATAATCTTTCATATCACCCCACACACTCTATAGATGCATATCTATCCTCAATGGCAATTAGCCCTTATTAAGCTTAAAACGCTCCACGATGTGGCGTTAATCACGACATGGTACATACGTTAGCCTCCAGCAATGCCGAATGGCGCATGTCGGCGTGCATGGAGGGATGTCACCTGGCGCACCTTGTGGTATTGAAATGGAATGTTAAAGCCTGTGAGGTATACTAAGGAATACCTTGCCAGGCTATTGTGTAAGTATCAATTTATTGGATATTTCTGGGCTAACACTATCAGGATATTCGGGATCTTCTAGGGAAAACTTAGATTATCTGGGATGGTGTCAGATAATAAGGTGGCGGAGAGAGTGGGATTCGAACCCACGGTACGCTTGCGCGCACAACGGTTTTCGAGACCGCCCCGTTCGACCGCTCCGGCATCTCTCCGCATTCATGTTCTATCTATCCTGAAGTGGGTTGATTGTGCAAGGTTAAAGTCAAAAAAGCCCCAAACAGATGTCTGGGGCTATGGAGTATGACTTAAAATGCTCAAAATTTAATCGGACGCCTTTGGACCTACGGCATTAATGGACCAAATTTCACTGGGCATGGTAAGTTTGGGGTTTTCGAAGTAAGCATAGGGTAAGAAGCCAAAGCCGTCTTTGCCCCATGTTTTCCCCCAAGAGTTTACAAAGCTAAGATATTGGGACTCATCGTCATATCCGGTAAAAGTAATGGCATGGCCCCCCATGAGCTTTTCTTTGCGTTGAGGCATGGGGACGAGACCAGTCTCATCGACGTGTTGTGATTCAAAGGATTGAAAAACTGTAATACCTCCAACCACAGGATTGCCAGCTGCTATAGCTGTTTTGATGCCTTCTAAAGTGTGCTCCACATGGGTGTAATCTAAAACCACAGATTGAAGTGCATCTTTGTAGCATTCTGCTGGAGGTTTTTGTGTAAAGGTTTCTTTGTAATTGTCATAGGGCCAAAGCTGTTCACTGCAAGCTCCAAATCGGGCCGCGACTTCAATGCCATCACTAATGCTTGCTCCGCTATCTTTATTGATGGTACCTTCCTTCCTCCGCTCATTGAAATAAACAAAGAGAGGGGATAAAGGACGGTAATCTTTCTCTGGAAGTTTCATCTCCATGCTTTGAGTGATGGATTGGCCTGTGCAGGATCCCAATTTTAATTGATTGTGAATATAGTGAACATGATTACCAATCTGAACAGATTCAGGTAATTTTTCAGGAGCGTTAAGGAGAAATCTTGGGGCCGTATTGGCATTGGCTGAAATCCACTGAAAGCTATCCCGACCGTGGGAGGGGATCAAGTTATAAATACGTCCCGTTTGAGGAGAAATACCTGGTACAATCTCGTCATAATCGGGTGCAACATACTCATTCCAATCCGCGGCCAATACAGCTGTGGAAAGAAGAAAAACATGGGAAATGGCCAAAAATAGCTTGTACGTAAGTCTCATGCTAAAAACCCCAATTTTAAATAAATTTTATACAAGTACTATGGTATGTGGTGTTATGTTATCCAGTCAATGGGTAAAGTTCGCATAAGTTGCAATTTTTGGCTGAATTCAGAAATTATATTATATAATCAATAATTTGCATATAAGCTCCTTTACTTCAGGTTGGGATATGGGTGCAAGTTCAGAAAGCTTTTCTTTAATAGTGTCAGTCACTAAATTTGGAAACTGGTTAAGGTAGCTGAGTGCGATCAAAATGCGCCCCTGATTGCAAGGATCTTGAAGCCACTCAACTGGGGTGAAAAATTCGAACAACTCAATATGATGAAGTGGTCTTATAAAGTCATCTGTAGTTTTCAAAATGGTTTGAATCTTCTCTCTTCTTTCATCTCCCTGAGGGGTTAGAAAAACAGCATTTAATAATTTAATGTTTTCAATGGTAGCTTTGACGGTTCCTTTGCGGACAACAGTCCCGTCCTTTGCTGTGATGCTGTCTTGTCCATCAGGGAGAATTTGACTGGGTAGCACGGGAGCCATGTTTGGTGAAGAGGGTGTTTCCATCTCTGCACCAAAGCTTGAAAGAGTTAAAACCTTCAATAAAGAAAAGGAAAGATTCATAGTCATGTGTATGCTCCTATTTATGTATTTTACTGAACGATCAGTTAAATGAATGTGTCATAGATTGAACGATCAGTCAATTGTTTTTGAATCAATAGAATATGTTGACCTTTTTAGAAGTTTAGGGAGGGCAATCGCGAATGCAGATGGTGCTGGGACTGGCAAGAACCAGAAGGTAAAGGTGGGGGGGAACAGCGAGATGGTGCTGGGACTGGCAGGAACCAGAAGGTGAAGGTGGGGGGGAACAGCGAGATGGTGCTGGGACTGGCAGGAACCAGAAGGTAAAGGTGGGGGGAACAGCGAGATGGTGCTGGGACTGGCAAGAACCAGAAGGTAAAGGTGGGGGGGAACAGCGAGATGGTGCTGGGACTGGCAGGAACCAGAAGGTGAAGGTGGGGGGAACAGCGAGATGGTGCTGGGATTGGCAAGAACGAGAAGGTGAAGGTCGGGGTAACAGCGAGACGGGGGACCGTGGATGGGCGGAGACTACATTTAGACGCTTTACTTAAGGGTTAGAGAGAAAGAATCTCTTTTCCAAAAAATCCTATAAAGGAATCAGTAGGGGGCTGGTGTCAAGTGAGTATAAAGATCATTCTTTAAAGGGGGGGCAATACCTTGTTGTCCATTGCAGGCTCATGATAGAGTCCTTAAAACCAGGTCATTTTGCTCCTCGAGATGACAAAAAAAGATGGGCTCCTCTCAATAACCTTACCCTGTTACGGCGAGACTTGTCAGGATGGTGACAGTCTAGTGTATGGATCTCCACGGTCCGATGTTTCTTGCCATGAGAGTAAAAAAGGGCGATTCTTGTGATAACGATATGGGAAAAATCTCCTCGCGAGTTAGTGATATACTTTTACAGTTCCAAAGATTTTTCATTCATCTGGCCATTTCCATGTGGGATAAACCTTTATACCTTATCGATAAGGACGTCCTATTCTTATCCTTTTGATGGAAGCTATCATCACCAAAAATGAACTGAATCATATGATCAATTGTGTATTTTTTGAGAGAATTTCCCTAAGATGAGCTCAAAGGGAGAAATGGAGCTGGTATGAGGGTAAATCATAACTCAAAAAAAAAGGAGGAAACCAGGCGGCAAAAAATATTAGAAGCTGCTTTAGCTGTCTTTGTCGAGAGGGGATTTGCTGGTGCTTCCATGAGTTACATAGCGAAAATTGCCGGTGTCCCTCAAAGTTTAATTTACCATTATTTTAGCCATAAAGAAGAATTGTGGCGCCAAGCAAAACGCGCATTCTTAAACGCTCATACTTGTGTGGAGATGATCGATGAGCAATGGCGGGACCTTCCCCTTGAGCAATTTGTCGAAAAATTTGTCCGTTGTCGCTTCGATTTATATGTGAATAATCCCCTCGTGATGCGCATGATGAATTGGCAACGTCTCGAGGGAGATGATGGTCTGTCAGGGCAGTCTTACTTGACCACTTCTTGGTTAAAACCCTATTTAGAGCATTACCAAAGAATCCATTATATTTCTGCAAACTTAAATGTAGATCTTTTAGCTCTTTGGATGACATCTTCAATTACAGCGCCCTTATTTGATCATTATGAACGGTTCAAAGGAAATGAGAAAATGCAGCAAGACTATATCAACATGATTGCTGGAGGTTTTTTAAGTGTTCTTAAATCATAAAAAACATAATTAAGGTATACTATGGATCATCGTCATAAAGTTTATTTATCTGTTTACTTAATTCTTGAAAATGAAAATCAAGTTTTGTTGGCACTTAGGCAAAACACGGGATATGCCGATGGCCAATGGGGATTGGTCTCTGGACATGCTGAAAGTCAAGAAACCGTAAGAGAAGCTTTGGTGAGGGAGGTTGCTGAGGAGATTGGCATTACCATCAATCCAGACGATCTTACTATTCTACATGTTCTACATCGACGTAGTGATCGAGAAAATGTGGATTTTTTTATGAAGTGTTCTGCTTATAAAGGGAATATTATCAACAAAGAACCTCATAAGTGTGAGAAATTAAATTTTTTTCCAAAAGATAACCTGCCTGACACCATTGTGCCGTACATCAAGGAAGTTTTTGAACACATCAAAGCAGGAAAAATATATTCAGAGTATGGATGGGATCATGTTAATTAAGAAATCCTTTTATTTTGTCCGCCATGGAGAAACTGATTATAACCGTCGACAATTGTGTGCTGGCGGGGGGACAGATGTGCCTCTTAATGATTTAGGTCAACAGCAAGCCAAGAATTTACGAGAAAAACTCATAGATCTGAATCTGGGTAAAGTGATCTCCAGTCCCATGATCAGAGCCCGTCAGACCGCTGAGCTAGCCTATTCCGGTGACATCCACTTGGAGCCAAATATTCGGGAGTGGGAACTGGGAGATTTTGAGCATGCTCCTGTTGCTGCTTTTATCCATTTTGTGGAAACTCTGCCCAATCATTTACCTCTTCCTAATGGAGAATCAAAAGATGAGTTGGTTCAGCGGGTTATTCCCACCATAAATGCCACGTTAAAAGACTATGATGATCCTGTTCTGTTTGTCTCCCATGGGGCTGTATATTGGTCTTTGCTTCAAGCAATTGACCATCCTGATCACTTTTTAGAGAATGGGGATTTAATGTTATTTCAGCCAAGTCTTAAGGGCTGGAAGGTACGTAAACTCTAAACAAACGAGATTGATTGAACCGTTCTTATTGAAAGTTGATACAATTTTGAAATCCAGTTTCAATGGTCCTGACCAAGGCTTTTGTCGATTGTGAAGGTTATTCTGGTGGAAATTTATACCAGTCCATTTGCTTTGACCTGTGCCTATAATTCAAGATCACTTAAGTTTAGATCGCTACTCGACCCCCTTGAAAAATATCTATCCGTTTGGAAATCTTGTTCGGGTATTTTTTGCGCGCTCTTTATCTGAGGCCATAAGGTATTCCCTTCGGCTAAAAAGAACTTTGTGCCACTCAAGAAGGAGTCGAAAAGCATACTTTGCATAGGATTGTTGGCTCTAAAAGACTCAAAGATGCGTACTCCTTCTGGATGAATTAAGGTTAGATGTTGGTGAATTGTCATAAGGGTGTGAATGACAATATTTATGGTTTGTTCAGGAGTAAATTTGGGTAATCTTTTTTCTTTAGGATATTTATCCTCATTGGAAGGGATATCATGCCGAGATAGGTGATCCCAATCTTCTTCTGTTAACGTGCCATCCCAGAGTATATGTCCATATTCATGAATTACGAAATCCTTAAGTTCCGCTTCTTCAATGTCCTCGTCTTGACCAATTAAAGTTTGAATATAAGTGATGATTTGATCAATCTGTTGTGATGGAATAGGGTGCATGAGGCGATGAAATTCTATATTCGTTTGAACAGGAATGTTATAGAATTGACATTGTCCATAAGTACAAAGAGTCTCTAGAGTCACGCTTTCAAAAACTCTCACATAAGCTCGTTCTAATAATGCCGTCTCCAGTTGGTTTAAGCGGGTTGCTATCGCAGTCATCGATTTAGATAGTTCGATATAGAGATGAGTGGATGGGTAGGATGAAATGGGCGTTTTGAAGGCTTCAATGCCTGAACGAAGTTGAGGTATATCCTGCCTTGCTAATGTCAATTTAATGAGATCTTCCCGCAAAAGCTGAATGGAGGGATTCAAATAAAAATCGTGAAACTTTTGAATAATTTCATCAGAAAAAGACCCTAGAAGATGCTTGTAAACTCGGTTCTCATCTTCCTGAAGTTGCAAAATCATGGAATGAACGAGCTGGTTTGATTGCCCGGGGGACAATAATAGGTGATTCTCTGCAAGATAGGTTTGAAATTTTAGGCGAGCAAATTTTTCCTTGTGCCGAGAAAAGTAATCAATAATATCTTGGCAGTTTTTCTCCCGCGTCTTTGATGGGTTAGATGCTATATCCATTAACGTATGCGTCTCTTGAGACTGAATCGAAGGTGAGATTAAGTTTATACCGATCACAATGATCCATAATAATTTTGAACTCATTATACGTCTGCCCCACGATGCTATAAGAGCATGAGACAAGAGGAATTTATACCTGTCAACCCAGTCTGAAAGTTTTAACAAATGTGTATAAGAACAGGAAGGGTAAGATCTCCCTTCCTTCTTCCTGCATGAGGGATGCGACGTCTAGGCATTCATTATCACATCCGATGAATGGGGAGCTTCTTGAGGCTCTTCCATTTGGTCGATAAGATACTTTACGGATCGTCTTGATTTTTTAGGGCCTACGGATTCAATTTTCCAGAAATCATCAGGATACGTTAATCGGGGGTTTAATACATAGTCATAGGGAATTGTGCCAAATCCTTGATTGCCCCATTTTTCTCCCCAAGAATTTACAAGATGGAAAACTCTGGCTTTATCATCATATCCGACTAGCGTCATAGCATGTTCGCCAAGCTTCCGTTCGCTCCTTTTAGGCAGGGGAATGTTTCCAGTGTTTTCAACGAGAGGAGATTCAAAGGAAGAGTACACATTAATGCCAAAGACAATGGGAACATCACGAGCAAGAATGGATTTTAAAGCGGTTAAATCTTGCGGAACATGGCTTTGCCCCATATTATCAAGATCCATAGTCAGTCTGGCATCTTTATAAGCTAACTCAGGGGGGCGTTTTTTGAACTTAGTACGGTTATCGCTATATGTCCATTGGGATTCAGCACAGGCTCCTTGCTTACAAACGGAGAGAATACCGTCAGAAAGCGCAGCTCCTGCGTCATAACTGATCGTTCCTTCAATATCCCGTTCATTAAAATAAACAAATAACGGCGAGAGAGGTCGATAAGCCAATGGATTGGTTTTTTTTAAAATATACTCCATGCTCAGTGTGATGGCTTGAGCCGTGCAAGAACCAAGATGACCTTGATTGTGAATGTAGGGAATTTCAGCACGAAAGTCATGCTGCTCTGGCAAGTCCATCGAAAAGTAGGCTTTTAAATGATGTGGATCTTCTTGTGCCTTAAGGACCTGATAGCTGGTAGTTCCTTTGGATGGCTGCAAATTATAAATCCGAACCGAGGAGGATGGAAAAGTTGATGGTCGAGGTGAAACATCCATCCTGTCTTCTATATCCATTGCTACACTCATCCCATGGGAGAGTGCCATTCCAGAAAAGGCGATAAACCATGTGCGTAGATTCTGCATAGATTTCTCCTCCAGTTATTTGAAGCCTGACGATTTCCTGGAAAACCATTTTCCAGTGAGGGAATCCTATCTAAGGTGGGTTAAGAAAAAGTTAATCTTGGTAAAAAATAGATAAAGAAAAGGAAGTGGGGGATATGCAAGGGGAGAAGAGATGGGGAGTAAAAATAGGAGGAACCTACAAAAGGTTCCTCGCTTGCATCTTAACTGTAAAGATTGACACTGAGTTTTTGCTTAGAGGGTTCAGCTTGGGTGCTGATCTCGCTGCTGGTGATGGGCCGTTCTTTAACCCGATCCTTGTCAGAAGGGGGATCGCGCAAAACATATCCTCGGCCCCAAACGGTTTCAATGCAATCATCTGAACCTAAGGCTTCCGTCAATTTACGACGCAATTTGCAAATAAAGACGTCGATAATTTTCAGCTCAGGTTCATCCATTCCGCCATAAAGATGGTTTAAGAACATCTCTTTGGTTAAAGTAGTCCCTTTTCTAAGAGATAACAGTTCCAAAATGGCATATTCTTTACCCGTCAAATGGATGATCTTCTCATCAATGCTAACCGTGCGTTGATGGAGATTAACGGCCAGTCGACCGGTGCGAATAATGGAATCTGAGTGACCATGGGAACGGCGTATAATGGCGTGAATGCGGGCTAGAAGCTCAATCTTGTTGAAGGGCTTGGTTAAATAGTCATCCGCACCAAAGCCAAGACCTTTTACTTTATCATCGATTTCCTTCAATCCTGATAAAATCAAGATTGGTGTTTTAACATTCGATGAACGAAGTCTCTTGAGAACTTCGTACCCATCCATATCAGGTAACATCAGGTCCAGAATGATCAAGTCATACTCATACAACTTGCCAATTTCTAAGCCATCTTCACCTAAATCTGTTGTATCACAAACAAAGCCTTCGTCTTTCAGCATTGTTTGGAGGTTTTTACTTGTCGAAGCATCATCTTCAATAAGTAGGATCCTCATTCTATCCTCCGGAAAAAGCACCCTCTTAATTTTATGGTAACAAACTTTTGAAAGATAACTAGCGGATTTTTTTACATTTTTATTAAAATTATTAAATATTTCTTTGTAAACATGTATGATTAATTAGGTTCTTGGGGGATTTAGGCCTAAAAAAAGTTAATTTATTTGTTAACTTTTTGTTAAGAAAGAGGCCACGTTAAGAGGTAGAAGAGACCATGTCCTTAAAAAATTTAGCCCATCTCGTAGATGCTATCTCCGACTTTCAAATCTACGGACGGGTTAAAGCGGTTCGAGGGCTACTCGTAAGATCAACATTGAGTTGTACTGGTGTGAGTGTGGGCTCACCCTGTTGGATCCATGGCCGGGGTGGCGAAAAAATCCTCGGTGAAGTAATTGGATTTGATGAAGATAGTGCTCTCCTGATGCCCTACAGTCAGCAGGAAAATATCATGCCAGGGGCACGGGTAGATTATGGCTTAAAACCGATGATGATCCTGCCTGATGAAAAATGGTGTGGTCGGGTTATAAATGCTTTGGGAGATCCTATCGATCATAAAGGTTTACTCCTTCCAGGAAAATCACCTGTCCCTCTTCGCAGTCACCCTCCATCTGCCCATGATCGCAAAAAAGTGGGTGAACGTATCAATGTGGGTATAAGGGCTATGAACAGCTTTTTAACCACATGTCGAGGTCAACGTTTGGGAATATTTGCCGGTTCAGGGGTGGGCAAATCCATGTTATTGTCCATGCTTGCTCGATACACAGCATGTGATATTTGTGTAATCGGATTGATTGGAGAACGTGGTCGAGAAGTGCGTGAATTTATTGAGGACACTTTGGGACCTGAGGGATTGAAAAAAAGTGTCATTGTGGTTGCAACGTCTGATGAATCTCCTTTGATGCGTCGCCGCGCAGCTTATATGACCATGGCTATTGCGGAATATTTTCGAAATCAGGGCGGAAATGTCCTGTGTTTGATGGATAGTGTGACACGTCTTGCCATGGCCCAAAGAGAGATTGGATTATCTGGAGGTGAACCACCGACAACCAAAGGATATACGCCCAGCGTATTTGCTGAGCTCGCCCAAATTATGGAGCGTGCAGGACCTGGCGTTAATGAGGGAGATATAACAGCCTTTTTTACTGTGCTTGTCGATGGGGATGATTTTAATGAGCCTATCGCAGACACGGCACGAGGGATTTTAGATGGCCACGTCGTTTTAGATCGTATGTTAGCTGAAAGGGCTCATTTCCCGGCCATTAATATTTCAAAAAGTTTGTCACGGACGGTTCCTGCCTGTCATTCCATGGCCGAGCAACAAACGATTCGAAATGCCCGAAAAATTATCGCAACCTATACAGAAATGGAAGACATGATTCGCCTGGGTGCCTATCGCTCTGGTTCTAATCCTGAGATTGATCATGCAATCAAATATTATCCAAGGCTCATGAATTTTCTCTCCCAGCACCATCAAGAAAGTACGGACTTGGAGACTTCTTTTCATGAATTAAGACAGGCCTTGGATGAATGAGTAAGCAGCGTATTAAGATGCTGAAGCTCTTGGAGCGTTTAAGTGAGACGCGCTTGGATGAATTACGTCAACAGCTCGGTGAGTTGTATCAAATTCATCGGGAAATAACGCTAAAGATCGAAGGACTAGTCGAGACTCTTGTGTTGGAGAGTGAAAAGGTAAACCTTAATCAAGCCCCTAGTGAATATTTCTTTGCCTTTCTCCAGCGTTCTGAAAAAGAAATGGAAAAATGGCGCCAAGATTTGATCGCTTTAGATCACGAAATAGAGATTTTGTTGGAGGAGGTCCGCGCCGAATATTATGAGGGAAAGAAAATTGATCTCACTTTGCAAAATATTTGGAACAAGCTAAAAAAAGAGGAGGAGCAACAAGAAAGAAAATTCCTAGATCAATTGGCAACCTTGAGGCATCAGCGTTTGGATAACTAATCGTAAGGAGACAAGTGATGACAAACTTGTTAGTCAAGATTTTTTGGTGGACGTTACCAGGGGTCTTAATAATGATCTTTTTATGGTTAGGTCTTTTTGGCATTCCTGCAGCTCCCATGAAAATACAAAAGGAAATCTGGCCCATAGAGAGAAGAACATGAACGAAAATATTACCCTCATTGAGCGTTTCCTGGAAAGTTATGCAGCTGAGAGAGGAGCTGCCCGCAATACTCTTCTTTCCTACTGTCGAGATTTGCAAGAGTTTCAAACTTTTATAAAACTTAAATCCCTGCTTAAGGTAACTCCTGAGGATATTTCAGCATATTTAAAGCACTTAACTGAGTGTGCGTTAGCGGCTTCAACCCAAGCACGAAGGGTTTCAGCCTTAAGACAATTTTACAAATTTTTGCTTTCTGAAGAATTGATAGTTGATACACCGTTAGCCGTAACACAAACACCTAAGCGAGTGCGATCCTTACCCAAAACCCTTTCTTATGACGAAGTGGAACGCCTACTGGTTTGTGTTACTAAAGATGAAAGTCCTCAAACCATCCGCCTAAAAGCCATGTTAGAATTACTTTACGCCACAGGACTACGGGTGAGCGAGTTGGTCTCTCTTCCTTATGCGGTATTGTCCGCTGCCCCTGATGCTTTGCGGATCCGTGGGATGATTTTTATTAAAGGCAAAGGGGGTAAAGAACGAATGGTTCCTTTGAGTGATTATGCTATTGAGGCAGTATCTCACTATTTGCGGATACGCCACCTCTTTTTAGAACGTTTACCTAAAAGTGCGCAGCATTGGTTGTTTCCCTCAAGAGGGAGCCATGGTCATCTAACAAGGCATCGTTTTTTTCAACTGATCAAGGAAGTAGCTGTCAAAGCAGGCGTGGACCCAAGAAAGGTCTCGCCTCATGTTATTCGCCACGCCTTTGCCACCCACCTTTTGCAAGGGGGGGCCGATCTCATGTCTATCCAAAAACTCTTAGGACATGCAGATATTGCAACCACCCAAATTTATACCCATGTAGCAATAGATAACGTGGTGAATTTGGTCCAACAGCATCATCCATTGGCAAAAAAGATAAAATAGGGTATGAAGGGGTGATGCCTATTCAGAATGGAGATGATATCTTCACTCCCAATAGGTTATTGAATTTTTCAATTGTTTGTATCCATGGCCTGGTGGAAAGTGGACCTTCAAACAAATTTAAAAAAGTGAAAAATATAAGGAAGTTTGAATGACTGTGTTTCTTGACTTTGAGAAGAACATTGCTGATTTAGAAGGCAAAATTGAAGAATTACGCCATTTATCCAATGCTGGAGATTTAAATATAGTCGAGGAAATATCCCGTCTTCAGGCTAAAGTTGATAAGCTTTTACGTCAGTCTTATAACAGCTTAACTCCTTGGCAAAAAGTCCAAGTTGCAAGACATCCTAATCGTCCCCAATTCTTAGACTATTTAAATGTGCTCATTAAAGATTTTCTCCCCATGGCTGGGGATCGATGCTTTGCTGAAGATCAAGCTATCATTGGTGGTATTGGAAACTTTTCTGGTCGATCTGTCATGGTGATTGGTCAGCAAAAAGGCAATGATACCGAGTCCCGCGTTAGACATAACTTTGGTATGGCCAAGCCAGAAGGGTACCGAAAAGCAAAGCGGTTGATGGAAATTGCGAGTCGTTTTAATCTGCCTATATTGACATTTATAGATACTGCAGGTGCTTATCCAGGGATTGATGCTGAAGAACGTGGTCAAGCTGAAGCCATTGCCCGGTGCATCGAGACGTGTCTTCGTGTACGAGTGCCTTTGATTAGCGTTGTAATCGGCGAGGGTGGATCTGGTGGTGCGATTGCCCTTGGGGTTGCTAATCATGTGATGATGTTGGAACATTCTGTTTATTCAGTTATCTCCCCAGAAGGCTGTGCTTCTATTCTTTGGCGTAGTGCATCCAAGGCTTCAGAAGCAGCAGAAGCCCAGAAATTAACTGCGCAAGATCTCCTTCAACTTCAAGTGATAGATAAAATTATCCTTGAGCCTATTGGAGGAGCACATCGCTTGCCTAGAGAGATTATCGTCTCTACAGGTCGGGCGCTTGAACAAGCTTTGCAACAATTTTCAGCCATGGATGGGGCTTCATTGCAAACCCAACGCCAAGAAAAATATCTGAATATCGGACGTACACTTCCTGCCTAGTGTCTAGTTAATTTTAAAGGGGAAGGGGAAGTATCCCCTTTTCCATTCATGGGACTAAGTTCATTCAAGGGTTGATAATGAAGTCCATAAAACTTGATCTGTTGATAGTTCGGAGCTGCACGAAGGGTGTTTAAAAAGCTCCTAATATTATAAAGTTTATCATCAACAAAAAAGATTCTTTTAATACGAGAGATAGCAAAATAATTTTTTGAGATGACTTCTGTGTCTGCTTCATGAGCGTTCATGCTGAAATAGTCTAAAAATTTCTTAAGTACAGGTCCTTTTACACTATCGATACCGGGTGGGGGTGGGGCATAAATGACTCCATCTTTGAATGGAAGATGGGGAATCTTATGAAGCTGAATGGCGTCTTTAAGATCAATACCAATTTTGTGTAATTGTTTTTGAGTTTTTTTAGCCCTATGCGGCGATCTAGCGGTCAGACACAGAACAATCACTCCTTTCCTTTGCAAGCTTTTTATGGTTTTCCCAATAGTTGGCTCGATGGCTTGAACCTCTTTCCAGAAAAGTACTTTTTTATGATTAAGAAGCGTATCATCGATGTCTAAAAAGAGCACATCCCCTGCTTGAAGCTTGTCACGTAAATCCGATATTTGAGAAAGGGTTTTTGTATGGTGATTGAAGTCGCTGGATGAAGAGGTGGACTGAAGAGCCCCATTTTGTGCCCTCAAAGTTTCCTGTGCTAGCAAGGTTCCTAGCGGACATACTCCTTGGAACATTAAAAAGACGCTCGTAAATAGAATAAATTGATTCATAAATCGGCTTTTTAAGAAGGTTTTGTTTGTTCATTTTAAGGGAATAATGATTAATGAACTGTTGATTGGTGGAGGGGGATGATCCGGAATTTAGACGAACATATGTTTTAAAAATAGTTTTTCAGGAGAAAATGTAACCTTAACAATTCCTCTTTTTATTGTTGAGAGATGAAGAACAATAATAAACAACTCTTTTAAGAATAAAAATGAGCCCTAAGTGGGCTCATGAATAGATTATATAACTGTTTGATGCACTGTGTATGAGGATAGTTGTTTGATAAGAAATGTTTTTCTAATCTCTCTTTATTTGTGTTAATCCCTGCTAGAAGGAGCGTGGTTATAACTCTTTAATACTTTTCTCCATTATTGTCCCTAATATCTGAGAGGCCCGATAGCTACCCCTCTCTTAAATATCCACAGTTGTCCATTTTTGTGTGGGTTTGGGCGAACTTCATGATACGGTAGGTTTTTTAATTGCTCTTGGATATGAGCTGGAATAACTACAGGTACTGGTGCTGCTGCAGGTGTAGGTGCGGGTTTAGGTGTTGCTGGTGCTGCTGCAGGTGTAGGTGCGGGTTTAGGTGTTGCTGGTGCTGCTGCAGGTGTAGGCGCGGGTTTAGGTGTTGCTGGTGCTGCTGCAGGTGTAGGTGCGGGCTTAGGTGTTGCTGGTGCTGCTGCAGGTGTAGGCGCGGGTTTAGGTGTTACTGGTGTGGCTGCAGGTGTAGGCGCGGGTTTAGGTGTTGCTGGTGCTGCTGCAGG
>CAZITL010000016.1:0-51713 GCA_964542195.1 uncultured Verrucomicrobiales bacterium | reverse complement strand
TGTTAAAACAATGGGTTAAAGGGAATTTAAACTAGTTATCTGGGACAGCCCCATTTCTTATTCTGGCTCTTTATTGGCTTCCTCAATGATACTTAAAAGGACAACTAACTGATCTTTGCGTTTATCGATCCCATAGGCGTCCATATGAATCATGAAAAATTTGTAGAGTTCTCTATAGTGATGGGCAAACTGATCAAAGATTTTTAAATACTCATCAAATTTTGGCCCAGGATCTGTCAGCGAGTCTTCCCAATTATATAATCGATCGGCTTTGCGATAAAGACTGGCTAATCCTGCGTAAACTGACCCCCATAAAACGCCATTATTTTCATACATCATCTGAGAGCGTTCTGCCTTAATGCTTCTAAAAAAACTCTCTTTTAACTTTTTTAACCTGCTTTCCCAAGCGCTTTTTGTCCTCTCTTTAAAAAGTAACAGTTTCTCTTGAGTGATTTCCGAAAAATCCATGTAAGGTGTGTAGCAAGGAAACTCCTTAATCAATGGATCACCAGATGTCAGAAGATTCATAAGGTCAGTCTCATAAATCTTGATTCTTGTATCCAACTCCTGAATCATCTGCCTACGGTTTAACCAATATTTTAAGTTTTTCTCGCAAAATTCTTTACCTTGTTTGGCAGCTGCTTCGTCTTGAGGACTGACTTTTGTTGCATGACTGAACGGTCTCCATATTGAACTAGAACTCAATTCTTCAGCTCGAGACACCCTCTTCTTCCAAGCCTCAATGGCCGTATCAGCCTTGGTTGAAAGCTCATTATAATTTCCCTGATATAAATGATTATAAAACTCTGAAAAATACTCATCTTTATCCAAAGCATGACAATGGTATAGACTCAAACACAAGACGAACAGGATAAAATGAGTAACTTTCATGATCATCTCTACATTTTTTATAAAAATATAATCATATTAGAACAATAAAGTAGGCTCCAAAGGATTTTTCAACATTTTTATTATAATATTATAAACGATTAAAAAAAAATGAAATTTTATAATGAACTTAGGAATCTAGGCACCTCTGATTACCCAATTTATCTAACGCTTCTTCTTCTAAAGAGCAGTGAGCGAGATAAGCTTACACCCTTGTTTTGGTTGAGCAACGAATTAAAGAAAATCCCCCTCCAAGCTCCCCTTCTTCCTGGACTGATTCGTTTAAGGTGGTGGCATGATGAGATACAAAATTCTTGTCAAGAAAAGCTCATTCACCCCTGTCTTAAAGAGCTTACCGATCACGCTGGTCCGCTTACCACAATTGTTCAAGGGTATGAATTTCTTCTAGAAGAGCAGATTCTCAAGATTCAGCATGTTGAAAATCTAGCGCGCAAAACAGAGATTCCTCTTTTACGTCTCGCATGTACGATGCTTAGCTCTCATCCTATCAATGAGATAGATGAAATTTTCATTCAAAGCCTAGGTTTTGGATTAACAAGCAGTTATTTACACCTTCAACGCAGGAAAATCGAAGCTAAAGGCTATAAGATATCTCTCAGCGATGAGGAACTCTTCTCTCTGATGAATCAAGAGTTCCCAGCGTTTACGCCGAGAACTCAATGGATGACCCCTTTAAAAGGGTTTATCAGAGCTATGATAAAGGGATTTTCAAATCACAGAAAGCCTTCTCTGTTTGAACTGCAAAGATTCATTATTGGCAGTTATTTGAAGGCTCTTTTGCTGAGAAAATAATGTAATCTTGATCTATTGGAAAAATAAAACCATAATATATACATTGTTTTGAATTAATTGGTGACTTATGCGCTGCGCTTCTTTTTGCACAGCAGAATCCTACGACATCGATGATCTTGCCAAAATCATGCGCGAGCAAGGTTTGGATCCCAAATTCTATGATGATGTCATCCATATTGAAAAGGTTGAGGAAAACTCGACCGGGCATATGTTTTTCTTTCCCTATGGTTGTATTGTTTTTTGGGGAGTAGAATCTGATGTAGAAGCAGAATTTTTAGAACTGGTTAAAGGATTTTCCCGCAACCCTCTGCCACACCCTATATATGATGAGTCTTTTTACACTTATGGAGAGACGACCACCATTATTGAAGAGAGTGATGAGATGATCTTAGAGTCTGAAGACTCACTCATCATGCTTTCCCTTTCCTACGGCCTCTCTCAATCGGTTAAGTTGACAGCTTTTGAAGATTCCATTAATCAAACCATACAAACCACAAAGCACTTACCTGAAGAGTTAGCCAAAGGGGGGGCCACTTCCCTCTCCCGCAATAAACTTTCTCAAAAGATTGGCGCCTTGTTCGCTGAGCGCCATTCCATCAACCTTCATAATGATATTTTAGATACGCCTGAGTTTTTTTGGCGGCGACCAAAATATGAACATTACTATATTATGTCGGCTCAATACTTGGATATCGCAACCCGCACCGAAATCTTGAATCGCCGTCTCGGTGTAATCCACGAGCTTTATAGTATTTTATCTGATGAATTAAAACATCTTCATTCCTCGCGCCTGGAATTAACTATCATCTTTCTCATTGTCATTGAGGTATTAGTTGCAATTGTAAAAGACATCCTTAAATGGATTTAACTGATTGGTGACTTAACCTTAATGTTGTCTCTCTAATGGTTATATCCTTGGGCTGATCTTTGGCTTAAACTGAAATCATCCCTTGCCCTGACCAAGATCCTATTCCTAAGGATATCAAACACCTTAATAATAATATTAAGGTGTTTTCTCTGTTCCTCAAGAAATCTCAATTTTACATCAATCAGAGTTAGGCTGCTTATCAAAACCTTGATTGAATAACGAGTTTGTGTAAGGTTTTCATAGGTGGCCTCTTGTGATGGATTTAATGAACTTAAATCTTTAACCAGGGACAACTCATCATAGGTTTTTGGGTCATACATACTCTGAATTTGTTCTAAACTTTGTTCCTTTTCCGCTTTTATGTGTGATAAATGGTCAATTTTATGGGTCAAATAGGAATCATAATCGGCACACAACTTTGAAAACCGATATAAATAATAATCCGCCGAGATGTTCGGACATAAGATTGACGAGGAGGGATGATTAAGACCGATGCCTTCATGATCCTTAGCTAAGATCTCTCCCCTTAAACTTACAACCAATACAACAATAATCATCGTCAAACGATGGATGATCATTTTTTCCTCCTTGAAAGGTTTTAACTGATAAGTTAATGGGTTAGGGTTTAAACGAGCACTCAAACTATAAGTTGAAATGTTTTTGAAGCTCAAACTGTCACAACGACAGGAACAAGGCTCCAAATCTTCGATACAATAATTGGATGCCCGTCTATTTGATCAGGCATTGATTACCTTGAGAGCGCCACTTTTGACAGGCCTTCCCCACAGCTTCTTGGGCAATCTGATGAACTTGGGCTGTGTACAAGGTTTTTTTACCTTTCCTAACTACAGCTTGGGTGGTCTTAGCCACACCTTGTCCTGCAAGACGCTGGAAGTCTTTGGCGGCTTTTTGAGCATCTTTATGACGATGGAAAGTCCCGACTTGAACATTTTTTACAATCTGCTTTAAAGGTTGCTTGACAGGTGAAGTCGTTTTGGCTGGCGCAGCAGGTTCAGGCTTTCCCTGAATCCAGCCTACAGGAGTTACTTTGACTGTTGTATTGGCATTCGACAAAACCTCGCTTCCTTGGGAAATATCTTCCAATACTTCATTCACATCTACTTCGGTTACATGATCATTCTGGCTTTCTCCCAGCTGACCAAATTTTGCGCGCACGGAAACTTCTTGGATTTCTTCTCTTGAGTTCTCAGGCGTGGTATATTTGGTCTCCACCCATTGATTCTTTCCGCGGCTCACACCTATCCTTTGAAAATTAGTCTCAAAGAGCTCTGATACTCTGCGATCACGCCAGTGACGGTTGGGCCCTCCCAAGACAACCACGATCAGTCGATGAGGTGAGTTAGCTGCATCATAACGCACGGCAGAGGCTGCTAAATTAAATCCCGATGCCCCAATAAACCCCGTTTTGATCCCATCTACGCCGGGCACTTTACCCAAAAGATGATTATGATTACGGTGGGCAATACCTTGATGAACAAATTGCCTTTGCTTGAAATAGGTATAATAATTGGGAAAATCTCGATAGAGGGAACGTGACAGAGTAGCCATATCTCTGGCTGTTGTGATCTGCAAGGGGTTAGGAAGGCCAGAAGCATTCTTAAAAGTCGTATGGCGCATGCCTAAGGCTTGTGCCTTTTGAGTCATCCGACGCGCGAATGCTGGCTCACTCCCTGCTAAATACTCAGAGACCACGACTGCCACATCATTGGCAGACTTGGTCACCAAAGCTTGAATCGCCTCTCCAACAGATATCGTTTGCCCAGGCTGCAACCCTAATTTAGAGGGTGACTGTCGAGAAGCATGAGCAGATACTGGCATTCGAGTCGATAAATGTAATCGCCCTCGACGTAGTTCGTCAAAAACTAAGTAAAGAGTCATCATTTTGGTCAAAGAAGCGGGATGACGCAAACCATCAGGATCTTCTGATTCAAGCACATTTCCTGTATCAGCATCCATGACTATGGCGGCATATTTTGGTTTATAGGCAGATTTGGCCTGATGTCGACGCGCCGCCTCGCTGGGAAGTGTAATGAAGGAAACCATCAACAGGAAACAAATCCACCTCAAAAAGCTGCGCCCCATCTACACCATACCAATCCCATAATTACTTAATTCTACTTTACGGGATTTTGTAAAAAATTTTGAGAAAAAACTTTAGGTCATAAGACAAAATTAATAGGAGGCGCTATGTCAATAAAAAACAAAAGTATTTGTATATCTGGTGAGACAAGCACCATTACCTCCAAGTGTTAGAAAAACAAAGGTACTTGAAAGTTGCAATACTTGAGCAAAGAGGTGGTTTTTTTAAAATAACGCTTTTTAATAATGAACTTCCGTCAAATAAAGCCCGTAGGGTGGAGCCGTTGGACCAGCATAAGCGCGATGTCTGCCCAAAAGAGCTTGTTTAATGTCTTCAATGCTGCGCCGTCCTAACCCGACCTGATAAAGGGTGCCCATCATGATTCGGACCTGATTATGGAGAAAGGATTTAGAGCGAATTTGTGCTGTTATCTTGTCCCCTTCATGGATTAATTCAAATTCATCCAATGTACGCACAGCCGAGGGGGCTTGGCAATGGGTAGAGCGAAAACTTGTAAAGTCATGGTGCCCCACAAAGGTTTGAGCAGCATTCCTCATGGCGAGAACATCCATAGGTTGAATAACGTGCCAAGCTCTATTTTCCCACAATGGGCTTGAGGCTCGCCGATTAATAATCACATAGTTATAAACTCTAGCCTTGGCGGAAAAACGGGCATGAAAATCGACAGCAACCTCTTCAACTTTTAAGATCGATACCCCTGAGCTTTTAAGGAAAAAATTAAGAGCATCCCGAATACGATAGCAAGGGAACACTTTTGTGATTTCGATGTGGGCTACTTGACCTGTGGCATGAACACCCGCATCGGTTCGCCCGGCCCCTTCCACAGTTACCTGTTCTTGACAAAACTGATAAACAGCTTGTTCAATTGTTCCTTGTACTGAGACGACCCCTGTTTCTTGTCGTTGCCAACCATGGAACAAGGTGCCATCATACTCGATGGTTAATTTGTATCGGGGCATGGCAAGATCATTCCCACTCTCAAAGGATAGCCATTCAAAAACGCTTGTGTATCTAGGGGTTTACTTCCAGGTTTTTGAATCTTTAAAATTCTTAAAGCTTTTTCTCCACAAGCAACGGTGAACTTTTCGTCTAATATTTCCCCTGGTCGACCTTGTCGATCAACCACGACAGCTTCAAGAATCTTCAGGTGGTCTTTCCCGTCAAAGAAGCTCACGCCCGGCCATGGATTAAGCGCTCTGACTTGGCGATCAATAACAGCCGCTGGTTGATACCAATCTACCCTGCCATCGGACTTGACAAGTTTATCCGCATAGGTAACTCCTTCTTCAGGCTGAGGTAAGGCTTGAAGCGCACCTGAGATATACTCGGGAATGGTTTTCAAGAGCAACTCAGCCCCCCCTTGTGCCATCTGATCATGCAGCTCACCAATGGTGGTATGGTCATGAAGGGGAATCTCCCAAAAACTTAGCATAGGTCCTGTATCCAAACCTTCGTCCATTTGCATAATGGTAATGCCTGTTTTAGAATCACCCTCCAAAAGAGCTCTTTGCAGGGGGGCTGCCCCACGCCATCGCGGCAACAATGATCCATGAATGTTCAGACATCCGTGTATCGGAGCTTGCAAAATTGGCTTGGGTAAAATTAATCCATAAGCAACCACCACCCCGAGATCGGCTTTAAGAGCAGAAAATTTTTGTTGTTCCTCAAGGCTTCTTAAAGATTTGGGAGTAAAAACTGGTATCCCTTTTTCCTCGGCAAACTGATGGACAGGGCTCTTTTGAACGACATAACCTCTCCCCACTGGCTTGGGCGCTTGGGTATAAACCCCAATTACGTCATAGCCCTCAGACAAAAGGGCTTTGAGAGTTGGTAGTGCAAAGTGGGGAGTGCCCATAAAAACAATTTTAAGGGTCATGAGCGCCTAACGACGTTTAAATTTCATTAATTTCTTCATGATCAAATCTCTTTTTAAACGCGAGAGATGATCAATAAACAGGACCCCATTTAAGTGATCAATTTCGTGTTGAACACAGCAAGCTAAATCTCCATCGGCTTGAAGTTCTTGAGTCACGTTATTTTCATCCAAATAACGGACTGTAACGACGGCAGGGCGAGAGACAACAGCTCGCTGTTCGGGCACCGATAAGCATCCTTCGTTTAAGGTTTGCTGGTCTTCGGAATGCCATAAAATTTCAGGATTCGCCATTTTCAAAGGATAGGGTTTTAAGGATTCATTCCCAAAATGAATATCCATGACAATTACGCGTTTTGCCACCCCTACTTGAGTTGCGGCCAAACCTACTCCATCATGGGCATACATGGTCTCCAACATATCATCCATAAGCTGGCGAATTCCATCATCAACGCGCTCAATAGGTTGCGCTACCACTTTCAATCGAGGATCTGGAGCTGTTAAAACTTTTAGTACGGTCATCAATGATATCGTTTTTTCAATTCTTATTTAATGGATATATGTAGCTATACGCCTTAGCACAACTAGTATCATAACAAAATTTTTCCCAAAGTGCGAGTATGGATGAACATCAAGGGTATAATTACCCTGATTTTTTGACCTCTGACATCCGTTATCCTCCAAAAAACCTTTTCCATGAGTAATGGATAAAATTCATCTAAAAGTCTTGAAATAAGAATAAAATAAGATATTTCATGAGGTGAAGAGGTGATGGAGATGCACATACTCACTTTTGCGCTATCAGATGAGTTATATCAAATTCTGGAGGAAACTTTTTCTCCTGCAGAGATTGAAGTATTCATTAATCAAGCCGTTAGAAACCATATTGAAGAATCTTTGGGCAAAAAAATCACCTGTACAGGTGACACTCTTTCTGAAGATGACATTAATAGCCATGAATGGCCTCAGTAAACGCTAATCTACCCCCCAAATTTTCAAAACCGGTTTTGTTTCGCTTTCCAGAACCAATTCCGTAATCCCCCACACAAGAGCATCCATGCGATCAGGGGATTTTGATGTATGACCAGGAACATAATCGCACATCTGATCTTCTAACTCTGGCATAGGCTGGGCATGAAAAACTCGACCCTGTTCATAAAGGGCCGCAATAGGCTCAGCCCGGGTATACTTTCCTCTCGTGGCTCTCACTTCCTTAAAAGAAACCGTCCCATCAATCGTCCGCAACACCCTTTCCACCAAATCTCCCCCTTTATTGGTTTCTGCCACCACGCGATCGGCCTTATATTTTTTATAAGCTTCCACAACCCGTTGCCCCCACTCGTGGGGACTGAATCGGCCACTCAAGTCTTCGAGAACATAAACCTCTTTCAAGGAGGTGAGTCCAACCACCACAATTCCCGTTTCATCACTGCCTTCATGATGGGTAACCGCTGGATCAATGGCGATCACGATTCTCTCAAAGCTCTCTTTAGGACAAGGACGGTAAATAACTCGATCCCGATTCCATAAAGCCCCAGGTCGTTCCGTTAAAATTTGGGCATAAAGTTCTTGAGCCCCTAGTCGTGTACCTGAAAATTGACGTTGAATTTGAGCTAAGAAGCTTGGCGCTAAATTTTCATGATTGTCAAAGGTTGTTCCTCGAGTGACATGAACACCAGGATCCTCACATAAATTTTGTAAAAATTTGAGGGGTTTAGGCGTGGTGGTAATAAGGCATCTAGGATTCTGCCCCAAACGCAAACACAATTGAACTTGATGCCACAACAAGTCGGGCTGTCGAAACTTGGCCAATTCATCAATCCATACCACATCAAATTGAGGCCCCCGCAATCGCTCTGGCCGCTCTCCCCCATACAACGTTGCAACAGCCCCGTTGGACCAATAAACTTGGCGTTTGCCCGCTATAAATTTAGGACGTTCTCTAGGCGGATGAACGGCAAGCAAACCACTCTGCCCCTCTACCATAACGGCTCGAGCTTCCTCCATACTGCTGCTAATCAGAGCGATGTGCCTGTATTGACCTTCTTGAACCCATTGCCTTAGGGTCTCAGACCCTGTCCTGGTTTTGCCAAACCCTCGACCGGCTAAAATAAGCCACGTATGCCAATTTCCAGAAGGGGGAAGCTGCTCTTTTCTTGCCTGAGACATCCAGTGAAATTTGCGCCGATGATTCATCTCTTGTTGCAATACCTTTAGCCATAGCAATCGACGTTTTTTATTCATAGATGAGCCCTCCTGTCCATTTTTCAGTATTATGACAGCGCTGGGTAAGATTTAAGATGTCCCTCCATCTTTTGGTGATAAATTACACGATATCTGATAAAGTTTTATACAAAACTGCTATAAATTTTATGGATGTAGGTTATGAAAAAAATCCTCCTTTTTTGGACTTTATGGATTACAGGATGTATTGGCGCTGATCATGATCCTATTCAAGAATCTGGCCATACAAAAACTTCACTGTCTTCGATTGTAAATCCTGTTACAGAGACTGAAGATACACTTAAGGAAGATACCAATCCCAGACGAAAAAAGGAGAAACATTCGTCATCGAGGCGTAAACGAGAAAAGAAGTCCCCTAAAAAAAGAGTTACAAACTCAGACTCAACCCCTGTTACGACCGTTGATCGAGAAATTGAGGAAAAATTAAGTGAAGCTGAGAATGATGAGGAACGCATTCCTGATGGTTCCCTTTCTACGAACACCCCCCCTATCGTGGAAGCCCCTCCTCATTTAGAAGGGGAAGCAGAGGAAGATATGGATTCCACTGAAATCTCTTCACCTATTGCTCAGGATGGCGACAAACCCTCTTTAGACGATGACGACGAGATGATTGAGTCGTGTGCCTGTGAAAAAAGTTATCACGAATGTGCAAGCTGTTGTTGGAATATTTCAGGAGGATGGTGGAGTTTTCTTGGCTTTGGTGCGGGACAATCTTCCACCATTCTCCAAGCGATTGCAGCTTCAGCTCAAAGCAATCCGGGAACTTTTGATGATGGCACTTTAAGGGCGTTTCTCTTATCTTCAGCGATCCTAAATCAAGCTTCTTCATCAGCCCACGCTATGCAGGCTTACGCTCACCAAGCAGCTAAAGATCGGGCTCATTTAGCCAATCGCATCCGTGTGGTCACGAAAAAACTTACTCAGCCAATAGCAGTTAAATCCTTCGTGTCTTCTCGTTTTAAAGGTACGTCATCTCAGGACAATGACCAAATAGAGTCCACCCGTTGGGATGGTTGTATTAAGAATTACAACAGAACAGCTGGAGGTTTTTGGCGTATTACGGGCGGCTGGTTTAGCGTAGTAGGGTTTACCCTTGGAGAATGTGCACTTTTTCTACAGGTTGTTTCAGCGATTAATGGAAGAGATACACAGTTGCTTATATGGAGCACCGTTTTGACTCAACTCTCTACCTTCTTCCATGTTTTGGGCCTTTATGCCTACAAGACAGCTAACGAGCGCACAAAAAAAGCGGAATCCATTAAAATAGACCCCATAGACCAAGTTTAGGGTTAGGCAAATGTACCTTTATACCTACGGTCGAATCTCAGGATGGAAAAGTCTGGCTTCAAGTCCCCTTCACAAGGGGGAGGATCTCCTCCCCCTCCTTACACCTTCGTTAAAATTCTGCCATCAAGAAGAGATTGGCCCCAAAGTTCCCTCCCCAACCATTTATCCTATTAAACAACTCTTGAATATTTATGAGATCGAGCCTTTTGGCATGAGATTTTTGGATAGACCCAAGCAGGAGAAAACCCCACTTAAATAATGGATGGATTTCACCCTCAAGTGCCGATCGAGTTTTAAAACCTATATCAATTTATCTAGGTAATCTTGGATATCTACTAGTGAATGATGGGTTAAATCTTTTATAATTATTGTTATTTCTTCCTCATTCATGTGCAGTAAAATCGGCTCTTTAAAATCTTTTACAAGATGCGCAGGACAAATTAAAACCAAGCGTTCAAACTCGCAATTCTCGTAAGCCACACAAATTTGCTGAGCCAAAGCTCTAACGAAAATATGTTTCTGGTTTTCATGCCAATCATGTTTGGGTTGATAAGCATGACGCCCTAAGTCTGCCGACTCAAAAACACGGCCTGGCCTATCACGACCATGTTCGTGGGTTGATTCGTGGGAATGGCTTAAATGATGAATTTGATGTAATGGAGCAAATTTTTCTTCTCGTTTAAAAATCCGTGCATTCCCCCCATCAGCAACCACAATCCAGTATCGCTTTTGCACCATCCATTCATTCCTGATTTTTAAAGACAAACCACTTAAGAAATAACCAATCGTCAGCCACTTCCTAAGTTGAAAAAAATATTCCTTTCTCGGGCTTATATCTTGAATACTTATATCTTGATGATGAACAAAATTTGTCATAGCAGTTCAAAGTCGATATAACTACAGTAAAGTGGAATTGAAACAACCTCTTAAATAAGACATTTCTTGAGAAGGCCGCCATGCAAGTTGCCCTGAACTTAAGCTTTAATGAAGATCAAAAACCTCTTAAGCAGCCCACACCTATCATGGCTCAGTACCTGGAGATGAAGAAAGAACATCCGGATTCCCTTTTGTTCTTTCGCTTAGGTGATTTTTATGAATTGTTTTATGAAGATGCAGTTATAGCCGCTCGAGATTTGGATATTGTTTTGACTAAGAGAGGCAAAAGTGAAGGGGAAGATATCCCCATGTGTGGTGTGCCTTGTCATGCTTATGAATCCTATCTTGCCCGCTTGATCCAAAAAGGCCATAAAGTCGCAATTTGCGAGCAATTAGAAGGACCAGAAGAGGCAAAAAAGCGGGGAGCTAAAGGACCCTTACGTCGCGATGTTGTACGGGTTGTCACTCCAGGCACCCTTACGGAAGACAGTTTACTCGAAGCACGACAAAATAATTATCTTATCGCTATATCCCCTTTAACCGTCCAGCAACTAGGTATCGCAACCATTGATGTATCTACAGGGAATTTTATTGTTGAATCATGCCCTCTTAATGGTCTTGCAACCGTTTTATCCCGCCTTAATCCGGCAGAAATTGTCCTCCCAGACCGCCTTTTACAAGAACCTTCTCTTTATGAACACCTCAATCAGTGGAAAAAGAAACTTACACCTCTTCCTCAAGCTCGATTTGATTTAGAAAATGGTCGAAAGCGCTTGGAAAATGCGTATGGGGTGAAGACATTGGATGCTTTTGGTAAATTTAATGATGGGGAAATCCGTGCAGCGGGTGCTTTGCTGGACTACATTACCATTACGCAAAAGGCCTCCATCAAATTAATTAATCCACCCCGACAGATCCCGGTCGACTCTTTATTAGTTGTTGACGGGCCAACCCGACGCAGTCTTGAATTGGAAGTAACCTTATCCGGTAGTCGCCATGGAACCCTCCTAGACACAATTGATTATACAATCACAGCTGCTGGTTCTCGTCTTTTAACCCGTCGCTTGATGGCTCCTTTGAGGATGCTTTCTCAAATTAAGCATCGTCAAGGAATGGTCACCTTTTTCCTCCAAGAAGGGGAAATACGTTCAAAGGTTCGTGATCGATTACGCTGTTGCCCTGATTTAGAACGAGCCCTTGCCCGAATCACCTATGGTAGAGGGACACCCAGAGATTTAGCCGCAGTGCGGGATGGATTATCTCAAGCAAGAGAAATCAAAAAGATATTAGATAACCAGGACCTTCCAGAAGGACTGCGAAAAGATTATCAAAGATTAGGATTTCATGACCATCTTATCGATTTATTACAGCGAGCGCTGGGGGAATCCCTTCCCCACCACACTAGAGATGGGAACTTTATTGCCCCTGGCTTCCATGAAGGATTAGATGGATTCCGTGAATTAAGAGATAACGGTAAAGATCATCTCATAAAACTGCAAATGGACTATAGTCAGAGAACAGGTATATCCACGTTAAAGATTAAACATAATAATGTAATCGGTTATCATATTGATATTACCCCAAGTCATGCTCATAAAGTACCAGCTGATTTTATTCATCGCCAGACCCTTGCCTCCTCTTTAAGATATACCACACCAGAATTAAATGAATTAGAACGCCGCATTGAAGCAGCTGCCCACCAAACATTGGAATTAGAGTTGGCCATCTTTAATGACTTGGTTAATGATATTCTTCAACAATCCAGTGTGATTGTGGATGCTTGTCAGGCGCTTGCAAGCATGGATGTGGCTGCCGCTCTTGCCGAGTTGGCTTTAGATCAGAACTATTGTTGTCCTGTCATTGATGACAGTTTATCTTTTTCCATTCACGGTGGATTTCACCCCGTGGTGGCCAAGATCTTACGGGGCAAGGCTCAACAATTTACCGCCAATGACTGTATTATTCAGCAAGATCAAAAGTTTCTCTTACTAACCGGTCCCAATATGGCTGGTAAGAGCACCTTTTTGAGGCAAAACGCCCTTATAATAATTCTTGCTCAAATTGGCTCCTATGTTCCTGCTACCTCTGCCCATATTGGAATTGTCGATCGGATTTTTAGTCGCGTGGGTGCAGCTGATGATTTAGCCTCAGGTCGTTCCACATTCATGGTAGAAATGGTAGAAACAGCAGCTATTCTCCACCAAGCAACAGAGAAATCTTTTGTGATTTTAGATGAAATTGGTCGTGGGACATCAACCTTTGATGGTATGTCCATTGCGTGGGCTGTAGTCGAACATCTTTGTCAGTACAATCGATCTCGAGCCCTATTCGCCACCCATTATCATGAATTAACCGATCTTGAAGGGCGCATGCCGCAGGTTAAATGCTTAACGATGAAGATCAAAGAATGGCAAAACCAGGTGATTTTTCTTCATGAGGTTATTCCAGGTACGGCAGATAAATCCTATGGTATTCATGTAGCAGCTCTGGCAGGACTTCCGGCCTCGGTTATTCATCGCGCTAATCATATCCTTCATTCCTTGGAAACAGAGAAAGAAGCCTTACCCCAAATTCCTTATGCTTTGGCTCCCACTCCTATTGTGAGTGATGTGGAACGCCATTTATCCAACCTAGATGTGGATAGCCTATCCCCTAGAGACGCTCTTGAAATTCTTTATCACTTAAAAGGGAAAGTGTTAGAATCTAACCTAATAAAAGAATGAGATTATGAGGCCATTTTACTTAGACGATCAATGCCATACTTAGACCAAGTAAATGTAAATACCGTACCTTTACCGGGAGATGATTGGACAGATATGTTTCCCCCCATACTTTCTACAATCTCCTTGATGGTCGCTAAACCTACCCCCTTGATTGTGACTTGTTCATTTAACTCCGCACCTCCAAATAACTCAAAAATTTTTTCATAGTTTTTCTGAATAATACCGGGTCCATTATCCTCCACCCTAAATTCGTAGAATTTTTCATCCTCTTTACAAGAAATCCGAATGACACTGTGGTCAATATCATGGTGATGCTTAAAAGCATTGCTAATTAAGTTTGATAGAACCTGTTGAAAAGGGATTTTATAAGTAGCAAAAGTTGGCAAGTTATCGTCAATGTGAACGACGCAACTCTGGCACGGTAAATGCATTTGAACAATCTTTTTAGCCATTTCATAGGTATTTACGGTTTCAAGAATATTACGCTCTACCCTTGATCTAAAATAAATCAAAAGATCATTAATAAGATCTTCCATGCTCGAGACTCGACTCATAATGATTTGAAGATACTTTTGGGCCTCAAACTTGTCCGGATGTTTTTTTAATTCTTCAAAACTCCAATGGGAAAGACCATAAATGGTGCGTAAAGGTGCCTTTAAATCATGGGCGACAATGTGACTGAAGGAATCTAGTGCATTATTTTTACTTTCTAATTCCTTTATTGTCTCTTTAAGTTGTGATTCCAACGTTTTAACTTTCGTAAGATCAGCAGCAATCCCACAAGCGCCAATCACGTCTCCTTTTTCATTGCATAATTTTGAAACGGTAACCAGTAAATCGATGGGTTTACCGGACTTATGGCGTCGCTTGGCGTCGTAAACTTGGGTAATATTTCCTCCTTGACAGGCTTTAAGGAGAATCATTTTTGTTGTATCCGGATCATCTTCTGGGAGTAGGACACAGGAAGCATCCTTTCCGACAACCTCTTCAGCCCTATACCCAAAGATCTCCTCAGCTCCCCTGTTCCAACTCATAATTTTACCTTCAAGGTTTAAACTAATAATGGCGCAAGGTGTGGAATTAATAATCCAGGCCAGGTGATCTCGGGTGATGTTTAAAGCAGAATATTTGATACTAGAAGGAATCATACATAAGAAAAAAAGTGAGAGAAAAAAAGTTACTAGTGTCAAAAGAAATGAAACAACAATATAAACAGAGTTATATTGGAACCCACCCCATTTATCGCATAAATACTGGATCCAAAAGAAGATTATAAATCCCAGAGTGATATAATATCCATGGGAAAAACGCGGTAATATTTTTTTAAAAAGGAATCCAGAAAGAGTCATTAAAATAATTGTTTGAGAAATATGAATTATCAAATCTTTGAGGTAGGTCAAAGTCATTATAAATTCCTTAAAAAAAGAATGAAGACGTTACAGACCATTTTTTGCCCTGACTTACAAAGAGCTATTAATTTTTATTATAAATCCTTCAATAAAATAAATAATCCGACAGGTCAACAACCATTAATTATTTTAAATAAAATGGAAATAAAATTTCACAGATTAATATAGATAATTTATCAAAATTCTTATTATTGTGAAAATTTCAGAATCCGTAAACTCACATACTTTTGTCTTTCGGGATGATTGCTTCTCCCCCTCTAATCTTTGCGAAGAATTCTATTAAAATGATTTATTAAATTCATTTGGTAACTATTTGTTAGATTTTTCAATGCCAACATAAAGATAGGAGATCATGAAAAGAAATACCTTCACATGAAAACAAGTGGTAAGCCAAGCAAAAGTGATAATCAGCCTGCTCCAGTTAGAAAAACTCGGAAAAAGCTCCCATCAAGTCCAGACTCTACCAAGAGCATATCTTCTACCGAGGAAAAAAAGTCGGTAAAAAAGAGGACATCCCAAGCTCAATCGATAGCTAAGACAAAAGGGACACGATCGAGAAAAAGTGATTCTTATCCATGGCTAAAATCTTACCCTGAGGGTATTAAATGGGATGCCACGTTTAAGGCTAAACCCATTTATAGTCTTCTCGATGAAGCGGCAAAATTGTACCCCCATAACAATTGCGTAGAATTCTTAGGTAAAAAAACAACTTACGAAGAAATACTTGATTTAGTTAATCGAGCTGCAAAAGGTCTGCAGAGATTAGGCGTCAAAAAAGGAACAAGAGTTGGTCTCTTTATGCCCAATATTTCTTATTTTGTGATCTTTTATTACGCCATTCTGAAGGCTGGCGGTGTCGTTGTTAATTATAATCCTCTCTATGCTGATCCTGAAATCCGCAATCAGATTACCGATTCCCAGACAGAAATTATGGTAACCTTAGACCTTAAGCTCCTCTTTGATAAACTTGTTCCCATGATTGGCAAAACAACTTTAAAGCGAATCATTGTTTGCCCTGTGGGCAAAGCACTTCCTTTTCCAAAGAATTTGCTTTTTCCCCTTGTAAAACGCAAAGAAAAGGCTCGCATTAAACCATCGAGCCAAATTTATTTATATTCAGATCTCATCCACAATAATGGGGAGTACACACCTGTTTCCATTAATCCCAAGGAAGATTTAGCCGTTCTTCAATATACAGGGGGGACAACAGGCATACCCAAAGGGGCAATGTTAACTCATGCCAATGTATATATTAATACTGAGCAATGTTTTCTCTGGTTTACTGGGGCCAATTTAGGGAAAGAAAAGATTTTAGCCGCCCTTCCTCTATTTCATGTTTTTGCCATGACCGTGGTGATGAATTTAGCGATTCGCCTTGGGGCAGAAGTTATCATGATGTTCCCCCGCTTTAACGTCGATGATGCTATGGCATTGATTGCTAAACATAAAATTACATTGTTTCCAGCTGTACCCACCATCTACAACCTGATTAATCATCATCCTGATATAAGCAAATTTAATTTATCCAGTTTGAGAATGTGTTTGTCGGGTGGCGCTTCTTTACACCAACAGATTAAAGCCGATTTTGAAAAATTGACAGGATGTAAACTTGCGGAAGGATATGGACTAAGTGAAACCTCTCCTGTTGCAGTGGTTAATCCTATTTATGGTATTAATAAACCAGGATCTATTGGCATTCCCATTTCAGGAACCACAGTTAAGATCGTTTCCTTAAATGATCCCAATCAAGTACTGGACACAGGGGAGAAAGGCCAAATAGCCATTAAAGGTCCACAAGTCATGAAAGGATATTGGGCACAAGAAGAAGAGACAAAGAAGTCTTTTGTTGATGATTTCTTTTTAACAGGAGATGTGGGCTATATGGATGACGACGGTCATATTTTCTTAGTTGATCGGATAAAAGATCTGATTATTTGCAGTGGGTTTAATGTCTATCCACGCATGGTTGAGGAAGCCATTTACAAACATCCGGCTGTGGATGAAGTAACAGTTATTGGCGTTCCTGATGATAAACGCGGAGAAACCGTTAAAGCTTTCGTTAAAGTTAGAGAAGGAAAAAGTCTTACACAAGAAGCCCTTCTGGAATTCTTAAATACGCGTCTTTCGCCAATAGAAATGCCTAAAAGCATTGAATTTAGAGATTCCTTGCCAAAAACCATGATTGGTAAACTCTCTAAAAAAGAACTTCTAGCCGAAGAAAAAAAGAAAAGAAAGTAACTCAAATCAGGCTTCCTGATTTGAGTAGATTGCTTAATGGAGGGGGGCATCATGTGTGGTTCGGTACCAGGTTTGGGTACGGCCAAACATACTAATCATGACATAACCGCGCAGATACATGCTGTTGCCATCGGGAGAAAGGGTAAACTCACCACTGTACTCTTTACCTTCTTTAGGATCATAAACCGTTCCACCTTCCCACTTTCCCTCGCCTACGAGTGAAAAATTTTTCATGATTTCCATACCTTTCATGAGGCGACCTTCAGGATCTTTTTTGTCTTGTCCGGTAGCAGGATCAATAGGCTCTTTTAATTCGACAATGCGACCACAAACTTTATTGTTATCCCCACTGCAGGGATAGACATGGACCTTGGATTTGTTCGCTTCAGTTTTCCAATATCCCATGGGGGAAGCGGGAGCAGTCGTTGCATGAGATCCATACCCGCCCCAGAGCAGAGTTAGAGTACAGAGAATTAACTTACTTGAAAATTTCATCATCTTCTCCTTTGATAAAAAAATGAGCATTAGATCCAAGATCTAATGCTCTGGTGGGTTTAAAAGTTCGGCAATATCATTAGAGTTTAACGTTAAAGCCTACCGTTACTAAGGTGACTTGTTCCTTAATACGACCTGTTAAGTTACCTTTAGCACTTGGTGCCCCATTCCCCTCATTCGCTTGACGGAGTCTAATTTTGGCATTTTTGAACTTTTCATAACCAAGACCAACCGTCATATCGATCTTCTTAGTGATCTCAACGCTGGTCCCCAAAGCAAACCACCATTTATCATTGTCTGGAATACCTGGAACACGGTATTTATTTTTAGTGGGGGTCTCGTCATAGCCTATACCACCATGAATGGTCCAACACTCATTCGCTTTAAAGTTGAATCCACCACTATAGAACCATGAATCCTTCCATTTTTGAACAATCACACCTTTTCTGGAATCACTTGGTGTCCTAATGATGATCTTATTAATGCTGCTCCAGTTGGTGCGAATCACATCAAACAAAACAGTAAAGCGGTTAGTCACATCCCAGCTACCACTTAAGGTAAAGATGTGAGGATATTTCAATTTAGCTTTAGCTGAAGAATTTTGTAATGCGGGATTGTTCGCAAGAAGCAGAGGAACCTTTGTAAAACGGAGGTGACCTTTAAGATTGGTGTTAAGCTGACTACGATAAGAAAAACCAAGTTTGACTGGCTTTAAAGGTTGAAGCAAAATTCCTGCCGTCCAACCATAAGCCCAATCATCACCTTTAACTTCTTGTTTTGTTCGGTTATTAATCAAAAGCGCTTGAGCTAGCCCAACGGCAGAAGATGCACGGGCGGTCAATTTAACTTTTGACCTTTGTGCTTGAAAACCAGCACCAATCGATACCATATCATGAAGCTTTACCGCAACACTGGGGTTAATGTTAATGGTAGTCAACCCTGATTTAATCACATATCTATTACCACCAAATTCACTTCCATAGTTCATTTTCAAGCCCCAAGGCGCTCCGACCCAAATCCCAAAGGACAGACGCTCATGCAGACGAGCCCCCACCGCCATGGCTGGAACGAGTGCACCTTTACCAATTTGACGGTCTACGGTTGCATCATTAGTTTGGTTAATATTTAAAGGATTGGTTGATCGACCCCGAAATTTCACATGAGGGATAATTTGAGTCCCCATCACACCTGCGTGATATCCCATAATCTGGATAAGGTTAGCTGGATTGTTAAAGGAAGCTAAGACATCAGATTCAACCGCACTTCCGGCATTGGCACGAGCCGCAACTTTTCCACTAGTCAACTTTAATCCGAAACCGCTAGCTTGAGATTCTTGTGCTAAACCACACAAAAACAAGCAAGCAGCAGAGAGTAATAGAGATTTTTTCATCAAATTTACGCCTCTTTAAGAGTTAATAATGATTAATTTTACGTTAATTTTATCAAAATTCAAATCATATATCTTTTTTGTAAAAATAGTTATGGAAAGAAAGATTTTTTCACAGACCTGCTTGGGAGAATTTCAGGATTCCATGCTTTATCTTTTTTATGGATTACCCCTCCCTTCAACAGCTTTTAGTCCCAATAAAGAGCAAGGTTTGCCTTTCTAAGAGCTAAAGATGAAAGGGCACGTTAAGGAAACAATCCTCAAGCGCCCTTGATCGTTAAGACAAAGATCCCCCTTCTCTCATTTTACCTTTAATCTCATCGATGATCATATCGATGGGCAAAAGTCCAAAGGAGATGAAAGCATCATGGAACTTCTTTAAAGAAAATTTATCTCCCAATTCTTTTGACAATTGATCTCGTGCCTTGGCTATCATCAAAGCCCCGTAACGATATGTCGTTGCTTGAGCTGGCATACGATAGCTGTATCGCTCCGCCTCACTGATGGCGACTTCTTGGGTAAAACCAACTTTTTCTTGATAAAATTTCACCACTTCATCAAAAGTAATTCGCCCCAAATTCAATTGAGGATCTAAAAACAGCCGCGCTGAACGCAGCAGTTGATCTCTAATCGCGCCAAGTTGAGCCGCCTTGCTATAATAAGGCCGCATGAGATATTCTACATAGTGGGCCCAGCCTTCACAATTGGTAGAATTGGAGGCCACCACAGCTTGAATCAGATCAAGCCGCCCTTTCAAGAAATCCTCCAACATCCGATTAAATTGGTGAACATGACCTGGATGACCTTCATGAGCCGCCAGAGGAAATGCAACTAAGGGGTTTCCATGAGATTTTAAATCGCATAACACGAACTCTGAGCGCACCGATCCATCATTACCCACAAAGTAGGGTGTGTTCACATGAGGTACAGGCATAATGGCTTCTTCAGCTTCATTGCCCAGACGCATATCCATAGGTTTTGTCGGTAATGTGAGTAATTGATGTTCTTTAATCCATTCTTCAATTTCCTGCTGAATGCTTCGATACATGCCCATTATTTCATCTTGAGATTCGATGGTTTTGGTCTGCTCCAAATGCTGCAGAACGTGCACGGGATCGCTAAATTCTAATCTCTCCTCTTGTGCCACTTGGCGAGCTAGGTCTTCATATTGCCCATACAGCTCTTTAAAATCTTCTTTGGCTATCTGGATGAGTTGTTCTGGATCATCATGAACACCATGAAGTTTAAGCAATGTGACATAAATTTCTTGAGGAAGTTTTGCTTCTTTAGGTGCTTTGGGAAGGAGTTCGGAGCGAACAAACTTTTCATAATTTTTGATTTGTTTTTCAAAAATAGGAAGCAATTGTTTTTGTTCTTCTGGCAGATTCCCTTGAATCCAGTCCATAATGCTTTTTAGACGTTTTTCATCCAAGATATTTTCAATTTGTTTTAGACATGGATACAAAACAGAGCGTTCTTTGTACTTTTGAATCAAGGTTCTGATCTCTTGTTCTACCCCTTCCATAAAGGGGGGATGGGTACCATCGCCTTCAACGTATTGAGCAAACCTTTTACCCACCACCTCAATGGGATACTTTTGGAGCACCAGAGAGCTCAGCCCTTCATAAATGTAAGATACCGCATCAATTGCATCTCCACAGCCATAGTAATTAAAAGGGACAAAAATAGTAATGCGACCATATTCCCTATTGAGTTTTAATAAGTGAAGGGTGTTAGCGACAATACTTTTAACAAGACCCATTTCCTTTTTTAACAAAGGGTCTGGAGATAGATTGATCTCACGATCTTCAAGCCATTTATAAAGTTCCTGATAATTTCTCTCAATCGTCTCCGTATAACCTGATGCCATCCATTCAGCTTCGGTAGATTTTTCTTTAATCCCAATGCCCGTTTGGGCCTCAACAGGAAGCACGCCAATAAAGGATGTGGCAATACTATTAGCCTCAGTAATACGTGGATGATCCTCAATTTCATGTCCCTTAGCGACATGGGAAAAAGGTGATAACATGACGCTAACACTTAAGCTTAAAATGATAAAGAGCTGAGATTTTGTCATAAGATGGTTAACCTTTCTGTAAGAACAGTACCCAGAAATTGATAAAATGGTTAATTGCAATTTTACTCAAACAAGTAAAATATTTAATTTTAATTAAATTGTATTTGATCTGTAAAATCAATAACGTCTTGTTAACCAAGGGAATAGCGCTTTTTTCCATTAACAAAACAACTTATCATAAGATATATAAAAACTTTATGTTTTATAGAGTTAGGAACCGATGGGTTTAGATATTCACCCTTCAACGATTAATCGCCTTCATCAAGAAGCCATAGCCCTACAAAGCAAAAGAAAGTTCCAAGCCTCTCTTCAACCGTTGCGAAAAATTCTTCAATATATCTCTCATCATTTTCCAGCCTGGCATGCCATGGGAACCGCTTGGAAGCAGCTGAAAAACCCCAAAGAATCTCTCCAATGCTTAGAGAAAAGTCTTCATCATTGCCCAGAGTATTATCCCGCTGCAATCACACTAGCCACCCTTTTGTATGAAGATATGGGCAAGGTTCAGGAGGGAAAAAAAATACTCGTATCCCTCCTGGAGCATCATCCCCAATTACCTGAGATACATTTAAGACTGAGTGATGTCTATTTACGTCAAGATAATTTCGAACAAGCCAAGACTCATTTAAAAGCTTTTATCGATCATCATCAATCGGCTGAAGATAATTTAAAATTACCCATACAGTTGTTTGATTACCAATTGGTCGCTGATCTACACATCGACCCGTTTTTAGAATCCTTATCCCATGAAAGAGAGGGGCTAAAAAATCTAGCAGAGAAATTGGAGCATCACCTTAACAAATCCCCTGCTCATAAAGGTATTCCGAGCATACTGCCTTTCTCTCCTTTTTACCTGGCCTACTATCATACAAATCCCAAACCCTATTTAACAAAAATTGCCAATCTTTATCGACAAGCCTATCCTGATTTAGCTTGGACCAATCCCCATTTAGCTCGATCTTCCAAGGGGGGAAGGAAAATCAACATTGGCATTGTTTCTGGCTACTTAGATAAATTTCACCCCATCGGATTTTGCTTTAGTGCTCTCTTGAAAGCCTTTAATCGGGATCAGTTTTCTCTGACCTATTTTCGTCTTCCTGTAAAGGGGAGTGATTTTGTTTTTGTAAATACCAAAGAGCAGTTAGGAAAAATTCGGTGCATTGATCTGCCTGAAGATGTCATAGCAGCCCGAACCCTCATTGCTGATCAAAGTGTGGATATTCTGTGGTATACCGATGTAGCGATGATGGCCCAAACCTATTTTCTAGCCCACGCTCGTCTTGCCCCCATACAATGTGTGTCAGCAGGCCATCCCATGACAACGGGCATTCCAACCATGGATTATTTCATCTCCAGTCAGTGGCTTGAGGGTGAGAATGCTCAAGATGCATACAGTGAAAAACTTATCCTCTTGCCCACTCTACCCGTTATATACGAAGATTTTCCTCATCAACCTCTGAACCACAACCGTGCTGAGTTCGGTTTACCAGAGCAGGGATCCATTTATTTTTGCTGCCAAACCCTTTTTAAAGTTCATCCATCCATGGATGAGGTGTTTAAGAAGATTTTAGAACAAGATCCCCAAGGCTGGATTGTCTTTGGGTATAAAGGAACAACATTGGCCGAAAAATTAGAAAAACGCCTAGAACAAAGCTTGGGGCCTTTAAGTCAGCGATGTCTGTTTATTCCTCGTGTGCATCAACATCAATTTTTTAATCTTCTTTCCTGTGTTGACGTGCTTTTAGACACCTTCCCCTTTGGGGGTGGCAATACCACATTCCAAGGATTATCCATGGGGGTTCCCATTATCACTATGGATAATTGTGAATTGCGAGGCGCTTCTACCAAAGCTTTATACCGTATGATGGGTATGGATGAGGGCATTGCTTTGTCGCTGGAAGAATATGCTCAAAAGTGCGTGCAAATTGCTCAAGATCATCAAATTCGCCAACATATTCGCGATAAAATCAGGCAACGTAAATCTATTTTATTTTCCCAAAAGGATCAAATTATTCAAGCCTATGAAACCGTGTTTCAAGAAATGATGACCTCCCATCATTCTCTTAACAAGTCAACTTCATGAGGCAAGCCATGCGAATAGCCGTTATGCAACCTTACTTCATTCCCTATCCCGGCTATTTTCGTCTCTTTGCAGCGTGTGACGTTTTTGTGATTTTTGATTGTGTTCAATTCCCCCGACGTGGCTGGGTGCATCGAAACCAATTGTTAAACCATCAGGGTCAGCATCAATGGGTAACCCTACCCTTGCAGAAATGCCCTCAGTCCACCCTTATTCAAGATTTAGCCTTTGCATTAGACTGGGATTCAGTATGGCCACAACGTCTTTCTAAGTTTCCTACACTTACTCAAACAAGTTTTCAACACCGGGGATTAGAATCTCTTTATCAGGTTCTCCATTACCTTCAACCTAATCCTGTCTCTTATCTATCCAATGTTCTTAAAGAAATATGCACCATTCTTAAGATCCCTTTTGAAGTGATACGCTCCAGTGAACTCCCCCTTACTCCTCAGCTTCGAGGTCAAGATAAAATCTTAGAAATTTGTCGTTATTTCAAGGCTCGATCTTACATTAACGCCCCGAATGGCAGAGACTTGTACTGTTTTAAAACCTTTCAACACCATGGAGTAAATCTAACCTTCCTTCCTTATTATACCGGATCCTCCTTAAGCATTTTACATCGACTTTTGTATGACCCTATTCGTGAGATCAGCCATGACATCATCACCCAATCTCAACCCATTACGGGTTAATTATGAAAGTTTGGTCAAGCACTATGAAGAGTGCTTTACCTTGTTTGGGCCAACCCCTAAGGGTGTTGATTGGCCTAACCCAGATGACGCTGAAAAACGCCATCAAGTTATGCAGACCCTCTGGCAATCAGATCCACAATCTCCCTTAAAAATACTTGATCTGGGATGCGGTTATGGAGCTTTTTTGAAGTTCTTGCTGGAAAAAGAGGCTAAAGATCGCATTCGCTATACCGGCATAGATTTAGCTCAGACCATGATTGATTGGGCTCAAGAACATTATCCACATCATCAATTTTGGGTTCAAGATATCCTACACCATCCCTTACAAGAAGAAAGTTTTGATTATGGGATTATGAATGGTGTGTTAACCGAAAAGCTAGGATTAACGTTTAATGAAATGGAGCATTTTGCTCAGCACATTATTTTAAGCCTATACAAGAGTTGTCGGCGCGGCATTGCCTTTAATTTAATGAATTATCATGTGGACTGGCAACGTCCTGACCTTTTTCATATGCCTTTTGATCGCATAGCAAGGTTTTTAACCGAACACTGTAGCCGACATATTTCCATTTGTGCTGATTATGGACTCTATGAATACACAGTTTTTGTCTACAAACATCCTCGCTTAAAGAGGTATGAATGAAACTGCAACCCCTTTCGCCAAGATTTATCAGGCAGGAAGAGCTGGGGAGATATTACCCTTCCTTTCAGAGCCTCCTTTACACGTGTTTTCCCCATTTACCTGAACATGTTGCGGAAAATTACATCCACCAGTGGTCCAAAGAGCGCTTGACCAGCTTCACCAAGACACAGGGTTTTTTGGGTATTTTTCAAGAGGATTCCCCTTTGGGCTTTGCGGTCATCTCGCCTCCTGAAGGGGGTGTGGGTACCCTTTTCTGGTTGATGGTCGAACAAACAAAACAAGGTCTTGGTTTGGGCAGTTTGCTCTTAAAAGAGGTGGAACAACAATATCGTTTCCAGGAATGTCATAAAATCAAATTAACAGCACCAAGCGAACAAGCCTGCCGATTTTATGAGAAAAAGGGATTTGTGATGGAAGGGTTCCATCCTAACCATTGGTATGAAATGGATTTTTGGTCATTAGCTAAACAAATATCGAGGAACTCATGACAGAACTTGAAGTCACCATGGTCAGCCATGCTTGCTTAAAAATTCGAGGTGAATTTGGCGGCTTGGTCTGTGATCCGTGGATTTTAAACGAGCCTATTTTTGATTATACCACTTGGAAATATCCCTTAGCTGTTTTAACTCCTGAAGAAGTGATGGAAGGAATGGATTATCTCTTTATCACCCATGGCCATGAAGATCACTTTCACATCCCCTCTCTCGATTATTTTCCAAGAGATTTTAAGATTATCCTCCCCGAATACAGTCACCACCCTGGACTGCGTGCCCAAACCATTGAGCGCACATTAAGAGCGATGGGATTTCATAATATTCGTAAAATCCAACCCTGGCAAACCATTCTCTTAAACGGAAAAACACCTTTTACTTTCATTCCAACCGCTGAAACCCGGAGTCACGACTGGGAAAATGCTGGTTTTGTCATTGATCATCCCGGATGCAAACTCATCAACATGAATGATAATGTTTTTGATAAGCAGCTTGCGGATCAAATCCATCGCCGTTTTGGTACTTTCGACATTGGATTCATCCAATCGGTGGGGGTAAGCATGTATCCTGGATGTTTTAAAATGTCACGGGAGCAAATGAAGATTGAAGCAAATAAAAGACATTTTTCCTTTGAGAATCAAGGCTTCATGGTAAATCCCCTTAAGATAAAAAATCTTGTTCCCCATGCCGGAGATTTTTGTTGGTTGGATGATCGATACATTGATTACAACTGGGCCAATCGCTCGACAGCCAAACTTTTCGAAAAAATGCTTAAAGAGCATTACCCCAACAGTCAGACCTCTTGCTTAATCATGTATCCAGGAGATACGTGGACACCAAAGCAAGGATTAAAGCGCAATCACTATGAAATTGATTGGGATCACTACTTGGATGACATCCAACGCATTAAAAAGGAATTCCAACCTAAAATTGATGCTATTCGCCAATGGCTTCATTCCTCCTCTCTTGATCACCTAAAAGAACGTACTGAACAATTTTTAAGCATCACCCAAAAATGGCTTTGTCAAGATTATGTAAACTTCAGTGCCTGCATTGAGGTGATGATTGAAGGGGAGCAATCAAATTTTTCCTTCTATCTTCAGGCAACACCCCAAACTGGATTTCATATCCACTGGCAAGGTGATTTTACCCCAGATCAAACATTATTTATTCCTCAAGAAATCTGGGCATCCATCCTCGAGGGCAAAGCCACTTGGGGTATGGTTCAATGGTCCTCCAAACACATCCAACATCAACCCTATCGGTTGGATATTGGTCGTCTTTATTTTTGGATGGAATACTACATCGATTTAATGAATCGGCCTCCTCAAGTCATGATTGAGTCCCATCAATATCCCTGGATGAAAGTAGAGGAAAAAGTGGTTCCCCAAAAAGGTGTGTTTCACATCGAACATCTAACACCTGAAAGGAAAGACAACATAGTAATTCCTCAAAGCAAGGAAAAATCTTTATGCTCACTCACCACCTCATCCCCTTAAACGATCGCAAGAGGTGGCAAGATGCCTTGAACAAGGTGCCCCATGGAGCAGCCCATACCCATGCGTACAACGCCGCCCTCGCTCTGTCTCATCCTGAAGAGGTTGTCCTTTATGTGGGGACTGATGAGCGTGAAGATTTTTATACACTCTGCCCTCTAAAATTACGCCCAATTCAACACTGGGTTGATGTGGCTACGCCTTATGGTTTATCAGGATTTACCAGCACAAAAACTTACCCTCATTTTAACCAGCTATGGCAGGAATTCTGCCAAAGGCAATCTTGGATCTGTGGTTACATTCTCCAGCACCCTTTTTTCTCCGCCCCTGGTGTGTTTCCTTATCAAGAAGAACGATCTTTTCTATTTCTAAACTTGGAGGATTCCCTGGAAAGCATATTCCAAAATTTTTCTCCCACCCATCGTTATGAGATTCGAAAGTTTGAGTCTCATATCTCCTTAATAACCAATGAAAAGTCAGATCATCATCAAGAGTTAACAGAAGCGCTTTTTGACCTCTATAAGCAAACCCTTCAACGAACTCAGGCCAATCCCCTATATCATTATACTCAAGCTACACTCCTTTGCTTATTGAACAACCCTATACACCTTGTAGTGGGAGCACGCCATAAGGGTAAAATTGTCGCTTTGTCTGTCTTCCTGCGTCATGGAAAGGTTGCAGATTACTTTTTAAATGCGTCTACACAAGAAGGTCGTATCTTTTCAAAAAATTTGATTTGGTGGGGTTGCCAAATTTTAAAAGAAAGGGGCGTTAATCATTTAAATTTGGGCGGAGGAATACGTGAAGGAGACGCTTTAGAAAATTTTAAGCGTCGTTTTGGTGCTCGCCCCCTTTATCCGCCCATCCTCAAGCTAATCTTTAATCAGGATGTCTATGTTCGCCTGAGCCCCCCTTCTGTCGCTTCTTCTTTTTTCCCCCCTTACCGCGAGGGGTACCATGTAGAAGATAATTAAGTAACTTCTCATCTATTCTTTCTAACGATAAGGTTGAAGAAAGGTTCATAGTCTTTCCAGAGGAATAAGTAGAGGCTGCAGCACCTTTCTTCTCCTCGTATTGTTTAATACTAATAATTTGAAAAATTGCTTCAGAAGCCTTTAATAAATCTTCCTGGCTGATACAACCTTTGATTAGATATTCACCATACAATTTTATGGGTCGAATCCCTTCTACACTAAGAGGGTGAATTGTTCGAATCATTAATAAACTAAAGGCCGCCTTGGAAAGGGATTCATAGAAAAACTTCCGAGTATCGTTAGAGGCCTTTTTCTCATTGAGAATTAAAAAAGCTTGATCAACAATGGTTCTAACAATATCTCTTGCGCTAAATAAGGGCTGCGATGGCCCCCGAAAGGGCTCTGCAAATCCTTTCAGAGATGAAGGAATGTTGGCATCAGCAAAGTGGATACTTTCAAATTTCGCTACATCAGGGACTTTGTTAATAATGTCCATTACTTCTTTATCTATTGAGTGACTTTTATCCTTAGATTGGTGGGAACATAACTTATTTTTTTTTCCATCCACCCAGCATAATCTTGCTGGGCTGAAAAACATGGAACACTAAAAACCAAGGTAAGTAGCAAGCTAAAAATACCAAATTTCATCTTTCATGATCCTTCAATTTTATCTTCTGCCGACATACTAGGTGACTTTCAATTTCTATCAAGAAAAAA
Organism: uncultured Verrucomicrobiales bacterium; assembly: GCA_964542195.1. Taxonomy (GTDB): domain Bacteria; phylum Pseudomonadota; class Alphaproteobacteria; order Paracaedibacterales; family Paracaedibacteraceae; genus CAZITL01. The sequence continues at coordinate 23,320 of CAZITL010000016.1, read as the reverse complement.
ATTAGATAATCTTCGTTTTTTATTATTTTTTTTATCAATAGTTTTATTGATTTCTTTGAAATGGGTTAACGTCTCACAACCAACCTATCAAATGATAACACTTTCTTTCACATAATACTGTGAAGTATGGTCTTTGTTCTTTGCGAAACTCTTCTTGTCTAGATTCTTGCGTGATGGGGAAAGTTGAAAATTTCCCCTTCATAATTGGATATACCCGGTTTCCCCACCACAGTCACGATCATGTAGATTTTGGACTTTCCGATTTAGCCTTAAAATCCCTAAAATCTTAATCAAAATAACCATTATTTTCTTGAATTGAGAGAAGAGGCAGTGACACAATAAGTCGTTTTGAGAACAAATAAATGGAGAGTTCAAATGCACATTGAGAATGACTTAAAGTTAGACTACAACGATGTGCTCATCAAACCGAAACGGTCCACGCTTACAACCCGCGCTCATGTGAGCTTAGACCGTCAGTTTCGTTTCCGTTATTCCCCACAGACATGGTCAGGCGTACCAATCATGGCATCCAACATGAGTACTGTTGGGACGATTGCCATGCTTTCAGCCCTACACCAAGAAAAAATGCTTACCTGTCTGCATAAACATTACTTGCCGGATGAATTAGATCAATTAAAGACACTTCTTCCATCTTACAGTGAGTCTTTAGTTTTAACTCTTGGTATTGGTGATAAGGATATAGAAAACCTCCATCATTTTTTGACTGTCTTACCTGAGACCAAGTTTATTTGTGTGGATGTGGCCAATGGCTATATGCAACGCTTGGTGGATTGCGTAGAGAAAATACGTAACCAATACCCAGAAAAAATTTTAATTGCCGGTAATGTGGTTTCTCCAGAGATGACCGAAGCCCTTATTATTGCTGGCGCTGATATGGTTAAGGTAGGCATTGGCAGTGGCGCTGCGTGCACCACCCGGATGATTACAGGTGTGGGCATGCCTCAATTAAGTGCTGTAATCGAATGCGCAGATGCGGCTCATGGTTTAAGTGGCCATATTATTGCTGATGGCGGATGTACGGTACCTGGCGATATCGTCAAAGCATTTGGTGGTGGGGCTGACTTTGTGATGTTGGGCAGCATGCTGGCAGGCCATGATGAATCCGGGGGCGAGATTATTGAGGTGGACGGTAAGAAGTTGGTTTCCTTTTATGGGATGTCTTCCCATAAGGCTAATGAAGAATTTTCAGGGGGCCTTAAAGAATATCGAGCGCCTGAAGGGCGTGAGGTTCTGGTGCCTTACAAAGGAAGCGTTCGGCAAACCATTCAACGCATTACCGGCGGGGTTAGAAGCGCTTGCACCTATATTGGGGCCAGTTATCTCAAAGAACTGCCAAAACGCACCACTTTTGTAAGGGTCAATCGTCAACTTAATGAATCTTTGAAAGATCATACCGTTTCTTTTTGAACCTTTATTGGGAAGGAAGCAATGCTTCCCCCCCCTCGTTTATGCCATGTCTATACGCATGTAATTAATGTTATCCACTTCCTTGGCACCAAAAGTTGAGGTCAAAAGTTTAAGAGCGTGGACATTCCGTTTAAAAACCACCAAATCAATGCGACTACAGTTTTGCTCTTGAGCAATTTTTCGAATTTCTGTCATGAGTTTAGTGGCTACTTTCTGCCTTCGATAAGCTGGATCCACATAAAGCGTATGAATATAGAGTCCTGGCTTGATAAATAAAGTAAAATTTTTATGGGTTAGGCTGTAAAATGCAAATCCAATAGAGTGTTGACCTTGCTCTGCCATCAACACGTCGGCCAAGCAATCTTCAAAAAGGGCTTTGAATAAGGACTCTTTTGAATGATGAAAACGATGAGCAATTTCTTGTTCTTGAGTCGCTTTCTTATAAGATTCATAGATAAAATCCAGATCCTCTGGTTGAGCTTTTCTCAAGGTAATTTCTGACATACTTAATTCTCCGATCGTATCATGATGAACATTTTACTAACCATAACGAGGAAGCTAAAAAGATCATATTTAAAAGTTTATGAACTTATCCCCCCTTCTTAACCAATCGTAAACCAATTCAGGTTCCCCTGGCGTGATTTTATAAACTTGATAGAATTTTATTAAAGTCACATTCATTGAAAGGTACGTTATGGAACAGGCCGTAATCGTGGGGTATGTGCGATCCCCGTTTTCCTTCGCCAACAAGGGTGAATTAACAAAAGTTCGCGCCGATGATATGGCAACCGTGGTGGTTAAAGCCCTTTTGGAGCGTACCAAAGTCAAAGTAGAGGATATTGAAGATCTTATCTTAGGGTGTGCCTTTCCAGAGGGAGAACAAGGATTGAACCTAGCGCGCTTGGTTGTGCTCAACGCGGGTTTACCTTTGAGCATTGGGGGAGTGACGGTTAATCGTTTTTGCGGCTCCTCCATGCAATCTATCCATCAAGCCGCAGGCGCTATTGCCAGTGGGGGCGGTGAGGTGTTTATTTGTGCCGGGGTAGAATCCATGAGTCGAGTTCCCATGGGTGGATATAATCCTTTACCCAATCCCAAACTCTACGAAGCTATGCCTGGAGCTTATATGTCCATGGGTGAGACGGCAGAAAATGTTGCAGAACGGTGGAAAATATCCCGTAAAGAACAAGAAGAATTTGCCCTCCTCAGTCAGCAAAAAGCAGCAAAAGCCCTAGAAGCCGGAAGATTAGCCGATGAAATCGTCGCTATTTCGACGAAAGCAGGTCTTGTGGAAAAAGATTCGTGTTTGCGCCCTGATACCTCTCTGGAGGGGCTTGCATCTTTAAAACCTGCCTTTGATGAAGCTGGTACTGTGACAGCTGCCACTTCTTCTCCATTGACCGATGGTGCTGCGGCTGTCCTGGTAACTTCAGAAACGTATGCCAAAGCCCATAACTTACCCATGATTGCAAGGATTAAAAGTTATGCGGTAGCCGGATGTGATCCTGAAGTCATGGGAATTGGTCCTGTGGCAGCCACGCGTAAGGCTTTGGCCCGGGCCGGTTTAACAGTTAATGACTTAGACATTATTGAACTCAACGAAGCTTTTGCCTCTCAAGCCATTGCCTGCATTCGTGAACTCGGTTTAGACCCCAGTAAAATTAATATGGATGGAGGAGCCATTGCTCTTGGTCATCCTCTGGGCGCAACAGGGGCCCGCATTACAGGTAAAGCAGCGGCTCTTTTAAAGAGAGAAGGTAAAAAGTATGCCTTATCAACCCAATGCATTGGCGGAGGTCAAGGTATTGCAACAATTCTGGAGGCGATCTAATGTCCTACCCCATCAAAAAAGCGGCTGTCATTGGCGCTGGAACCATGGGCAGCGGTATTGCTGCTCATATTGCCAATGCTGGAGTCCCCGTCATTCTCATGGATTTACCACAGTCGGGTTTTGGTAAAAAAAATTCTCTGGCAGAGGCAGCCATTGAACGGATGCTAAAAGCCGAACCTGCACCTTTTATGTCACCGCAAGCGGTAAAATTGGTCACGCCCAGCAATACCGATGAGCTGGATCAACTGAAGGACTGTGATTGGATCGTCGAAGCCATCATTGAGAAAGTTGAAATCAAACAAGATCTGTATGCCCGACTTGAAAAAGTGATTGGTCCTCAAACAATCATTTCCTCTAATACCTCGACCATTCCCATGACCAAATTGTTGGAAGGCAGATCCGATCAATTCCGCAAAAATTTCTTTATCACCCACTTTTTTAATCCCCCTCGCTATACACGATTATTGGAAATTGTAAGTTCTCCAGAATCCCATAAGGAAAGCCTTGAAAAGCTTCATCAATTTGCTGACGAAGGGTTGGGAAAAGGTGTCGTGTTCTGCAAAGATAGCCCTGGATTTATCGCGAACAGGATTGGTACGTTCTGGATTCAAAAAGCCATGATCGAGGCTTATGAACGAGGCATTACAGTGGAGGAAGCCGATGCCATCTTCTCCAAACCCATGGGTATCCCTAAAACAGGGGTGTTTGCCCTGGTCGATCTGGTAGGCTTGGATTTAATTCCCTTGATTTCCCAAAGTATGGGAAGTTCACTCAGCCCTGACGATTGGTTTCATAAAAGCAATCGAGAACTGCCAGTTATTCAAAAACTCATTGCTGATGGATATACGGGACGCAAAGGCAAAGGCGGATTTTATCGACTCACCTATGCGAATGACAGCAAAAAAATTAAGGAATCTGTGGATCTAAAGACAGGTGAATTTAAAAAGAGTGAAAAACCTCGCCTTCAAGCTTTGGAAATTGCCAAGGAAAACCTCAAAGTCTTATTGAACTTTAACGATAAATACGGTGAGTATGCGTGGGCTGTTTTGTCCGATGTGTTATGCTACGCTGCTTTAATCGTAGATCAGATTGCCGATGATATTTTTGCCATCGATACCGCTATGAAGCTGGGGTACAACTGGAAATATGGCCCTTTTGAACTCTTAGATCGTATTGGACTCTCCTGGTTTGTTGAAAAATTGAAGAAAGAGGGACGATCTGTCCCAGCCATGATAGAAAGTTTGGGATCCAACACTTTCTACAAAGTGGAAGACGGAAAACTTCATTATTTTACTTCCCATGGCTATAAACCTGTGGTCCGACGCCCAGGCATATTGTTGCTTGAAGATGTAAAAAGGACCACCCAACCTTTGGCTAAAAATCCTTCAGCAGCGTTGTGGGATATCGGTGATGGAGTGATTTGCCTTGAATTCAAGAGCAAGATGAACTCTCTGGATCCAGAAATCATGAAGATGATCCGCCAGTCAGTTGAGATTGTCAGCAAAGATTACAAAGCCCTTGTTATTTATAATGAAGGAAGCAATTTTTCTGCGGGTGCCAACTTAGGTTTGGCCATGTTTGCAGCCAACCTTGGGCTTTGGCCATTGATTGAACAGATGGTTAAAGAGGGCCAAGAGGCATACATGGCCTTGAAATATGCTCCCTTTCCTGTCGTGGGTGCACCCTCTGGTATTGCTGTGGGTGGAGGATGCGAAGTTCTCTTGCACTGTGATGCCTTGGTCGCTCATGCGGAAAGTTACGTGGGTCTGGTGGAAGTCGGTGTTGGTATTGTTCCAGCTTGGGGTGGGTGTAAAGAAATGCTCAATCGCTGGGTAAACAACAAAAAACGCCCTGGTGGCGGCATGGTGGCTGTGGCCAAAGTTTTTGAAATGATTGGAACAGCTAAAGTTGCCAAGTCAGCTTTTGAGGCCAAGGAAATGCTTATTTTAGGTGAGGATGATGATATTGTCATGAATCGTGATCGTCTCCTCTATAAAGCAAAAGAAAAAGCTTTACAGTTAGCATCTAACTACAAGACACCTGAACCTATTGTTTTAAATCTTCCCGGCGGAGCTGCTCGCGTTTCCTTAAATATGGCGGTCAAAGCTATGGCAAAAGTCGGTAAAGCCACCCCTTATGATGAGGAAATCACTAAGAAATTGGCTTTTATTCTCAGTGGAGGTGATGAAGGAGAATGCACGGAAGAAGAGATTCTCACCATGGAACGGGAAGCTTTTACGTCGCTCATCCGCAATCCCAAAACCTGGGCGCGAATGGAACATATTTTGGAAACCGGAAAACCATTGAGGAATTAAACCATGCCTGTATATAACGCTCCCTTAAGAGATATGAGCTTTGCCCTCAAGGAATTGATTGGAACTGACAAATTACGTCAGATCAAAAACTTCTCTGAATTTAGCGATGATGTCATCGATGCTGTTCTCGAACAAGGAGCCAAATTTGCTGAAACGGTTCTACAACCCTTGAACTTACCTGGTGATAAGGAAGGATGTCACTGGGAGAACGGTCAAGTAACGACGCCAAAGGGGTTTAAGGAAGCTTACCAGGAGTTCGTTCAAGGGGGCTGGCCTTCTCTGAGCTGCGATCCGGAATATGGCGGGCAAGGATTGCCCAATATCGTGGCCCTATTCTTAGATGAAATGGTCTGCTCTGCCAACCTTTCCTTTGGACTTTATCCAGGATTGACCCGTGGCGCCTATAAAATGCTTCATAGCCACGGCAGTGAAGCTTTAAAGAAGAAATTTCTCCCAAAAATGGTAGAAGGAACTTGGTCAGGCACCATGTGTTTGACTGAACCTCACTGTGGAACCGACTTGGGATTATTGAGAACTAAAGCTGTACCCCAAAGCGATGGCACCTATAAACTGTCAGGTACAAAAATTTTTATTTCCTCTGGCGAGCATGATTTAACTGAGAACATCATTCATTTTGTGATAGCCCGAACTCCAGATGCACCAGCCGGTATTAAAGGCATAAGCTTATTCTTAGTACCGAAATTTATGGTCAATGATGATGGGAGTTTGGGGGACAGGAATACGGTTCACTGCGCCTCCATTGAGCACAAAATGGGCATTAAAGCCTCTTCTACCTGTGTCATGAACTTTGACGATGCCACTGGATATTTAGTCGGCGACCTATATCGTGGTATCCAAAACATGTTTACCATGATGAATATGGAACGTTTAGGTGTTGGCACCCAAGGTTTGGGCATTGGTGAAGTGGCGTATCAAAATGCCTTGAAATATGCTCGAGAGCGCTTGCAAGGCCGTTCTTTATCGGGGGCTAAATTTCCTGACAAACCTGCAGATCCCTTGATTGTCCATCCTGACATTCGGCGCATGCTCTTGACCATGAAGGCGCTTAATGAAGGCAATCGGATGTTAGAGGCTTGGGTATCGCTTCATCTCGACATTGCTGAATTTAGTGAGGATGAACAAGAAAAAGCTGAAGCTGACGATTTTGTCCAACTCATGACGCCCATTGTCAAGGCATTCTTTACCGATTGTGGCACCGATGTCGCCAATTTGGCCTTACAAGTATATGGCGGTCATGGATATATTCATGAATGGGGCATGGAACAATTTGCTCGAGATGCTCGAATTGCTCAAATTTATGAAGGAACCAATGGCATCCAATCCCTCGACTTGGTTGGCCGTAAAATGCCTGCCCATGCAGGACGTTATTTGCGTCGATTCTTCCATCCGGTACAAGAGTTTATTGACCAGCATCAAACCAATGAAAGTTTGGCAGAGTTTATTGGCCCTTTGGCAAAAGCTTTTGGCAGATTACAACAGGCGACCATCACCATTGCGCAAAAAGGGATGGGTAATCCAGATGAAGCAGGCGCTGCAGCAACTGACTATCTCCGGTTTTTTGCTCTCGTCGCATTAGGATATCTATGGTGCCGAGCTGTTCTTATTGCTCAATCAAAACTGGGGCAAGGAGAGGATGAATTTTATCAAGGTAAAATTTTGACGGCTCGATTCTTTATGCAAAAAATCTTGCCCCAAACCTCCTCCTTGCTGGCGGTGATCAGCACAGGAGCTAAACCTTTAATGGACATGACGGATTCTATGTTTGGTGCGGAGCAATAATCATGACAAACCTTAACAGCAAAACCATTTTTATTACCGGAGGCAGCCGCGGTATTGGCCGCGCCATTGCTCTTAAAGCAGCTCAAGATGGCGCCCAAATTGTGCTGGCCGCTAAAACAGCTGAGCCCCATCCTCATCTACCTGGAACCATTTACAGCGTGGCTGAAGAAATTAAAAATGCAGGAGGTGTATGTTTACCCTTACAAGTGGATATACGAGATGAAGAGAAACTCAAGGAAGCGGCTGACCAAGCCGCTGCTCATTTTGGCGGCATTGACATCCTTGTCAATAATGCCAGCGCCATTCATTTAGCCCCTACCCTCCACACACCTGTCAAAAAACTGGATTTGATGTGGTCAGTAAATGCTCGAGGGACTTTTTTAACCACTCAAGCCTGTCTTCCCTATTTACTCAAAGCTGAAAACCCCCATGTTCTCATGCTCTCTCCCCCGCTTAACATGAAGCCTAAGTGGTTTAAAAATCATTGTGCTTATACTATGTCCAAATATGGAATGAGCATGTGTGTTCTCGGCATGGCGGAGGAATTCAAAGAGCAAGGGGTCGCTTTCAATGCCTTATGGCCGGTAACGGTGATTGCCACAGATGCATTAAAGGCCCTCGGTGTTCCTCTGCCTCAAGATCGCATGCGCAAGCCTGAAATCGTGGCTGATGCAGCGTATCAGATACTCACCCAACCCAGTCGTACCTGTACAGGAAACTTCTTTACTGATGAGGAAATCCTTTCTCAAGCAGGCATAACTGACTTTGAATCCTATGCTGTGGATCCAACCAAAAAACTGATTCCTGATTTCTTTTTGGATTAGATATTTGGCGAACACCTGAATTAGTTAAAGTTACAAGGTGTGAGAGGTGCTTAGTGTGAGATATGCGCAAAACACCTCTTTCTATGACCTGTTAAATATGTTTGTTTTCTAATCGAGATCACATGTAGATATCCGTTTAATTGAAAATTCTATATCCCTCAACTCATTGAGACAGCTAGGACAACGAAGAAACAGATGACTGCGAGCGTATGAAAAGTGATATCGATTACTTTGTTCTCTCGCTTAAACAAGTAAACAAAACTCGATAAATTTGAGAAGTAGCTCCTTTTTCGGCTTAATCTTCAAACAGCTGACTCAAGAACTTTGTCTTTGAAGCTCGTTACGCACTACAAAAGGAAACCTTAAAACTTACTTCTAACCTCACCAATCTAACCTCACCACCTTCTATCTATTTTAAAATAACAGGAAACTCTCACGTGATTAATGAAAATAGAGAGATTAAATATGTTCTCACCGCTCCCTAGATTAGAATCATTTAGCCTCCTGGTGGATGGCATACCATCCTTGAGAGGGAGGCTTCATTAACACTCAAACAATCAGTTTAAAACACTCTTAATGCTCAAATTTTTCCTACTAACCATCCTTATTTTCGTCGTCTCACTTAAGTTCGTTTCGGCCCAAAATCGATAACCGTCTTCCTCTTATTCTTTTGAAAGCGCTTTCATAAATGTTATCGAGAACATCTGTTAATATCTTTTTATTCTGGTTAGTCACGACTGTACCCCCCTCTATTCCCTCCTCGTTGGAATTAGGGTTCGTTTTTCTCAATCTGTTTATTTGTTGCTTTAGATCTTCCTGAGAGGGTCGTTTTGCCAGCGTAGCTTTGCGAGTCACATTTTTATCTGATTCTTCAATGTGTTTTAACGAAACTCCTTTTCGAATCTGTTCGATCAAACCTTCTTTTTTAACGGGTTCTTGATCTGGAACGCTAGGCTCTGCAGCAACACGTTTTTGTGGTGAGGGAGTAAGACCGAAAGACAAAGGCATGGGAGGCGGTGGTGGTGGCGCAGGAGAAATATTCGATTGAACTAGGGTATCCACCAATTGATCAACTAAATGTATAGGCTCAGGCATCGTTTCCAAATGGCTAAGAGCTTCTTCTATCTTGCGATCAGAATCATGGATATTTTGTTGTAAAGATTCCGGCAGTGTAGATGTATGAGAAGCTTGAGGGATATCAGATTCTTCTTCACCTTCTTTTCTAAGAAGTTCATCAAAAAAGCTTTCGGTGCTTGTCCCACTTTCACCCGAAACTTCTTTGGTTCCTTCATCCCCCTTTTCCGAAGAATCAACATTAAATCTATAAACAAAAGGTAAAGGATAAAAAATAATCTCGTCTAAATCCGCAATTGCATCATTTATCAGGTCAATAGGATCACGGGCACTATGTTGAGATGATTCCGGGCGAACTAAAAGATCGTTCTCTTGAACTGCCCTGACTTCTTCATCCACCGCAGGAGCCAAAAGTTTCTCCATATAAGCTTGTTGCGTTTGGATATCATTGAAGAGGGCCTGTTGCATATCAATCGCCTCAAGAACATTGTCACTTTGCGTTTCTTGCATAGCTAAAGCTAAAATAGGATCGTCCACATTCATACGGGCATTAAATCCATTTTGCCCAGGTAATAAAGATTCCTGAATCGCTCTTCGCAGTTGAATTTCTTCTTCAATTTGATACTTAATCCCTTGCAAGAAGTTAACTGTAGCTTCTTGGATGGCAAAACGAGAAAATAAATCTTGCGTCTCAAGGGATTGAACGACCCTTAAAGGCTCAAAGGGCGGTGAGTGAGCATCACATATCAACTCGCTTAAAAGATCTCCCGCCGCAAGACTGGGTTGGAGGGATGCAAAGCTTAATAATAGGGACAGAGAGTACTTTTTCTTGTTCATGAAGCTCCCCCTTGCTGAGGTTGTTATTATTTATTTTTTGCAACTCATTATTTCCTAATAAATCGAATAAAATTCAAAGTGAAATTATCAAAATATTTAACCTAAAGTCCTGAATTTTAAATTATTGGAAAAAATTGATTCATAGAAAAAGAAAAATTCTTTCAAAATTAGGTAATATTAATAATTTTTAAGCAATTTGAATTTAAATTAAAAAGTAGAACACACGGTTTGTTAACCGCGAAAAATCAGGGGATTGAGAGATGCCACGTAAACCCACACCCAAAGCAGAACCCAAGCAACAAACAAAGCCACGGACCTCCAGAAAAATGGCTGATGAAAAATCCCCCACACGTAAAAAATCCTTGACGAAGGCTACAATGGTTAAAAAAGAAGCCATCCATAATCAAGAGGTTAAAGTCCTGAAAAAGCCAAAGAGCAGCGCCAAAACTTCATCAAAGAAAATCGTGGTAAAATCGGAAGATCAAGAAATTAATGCCATGGCTCGCCAAGGCGAGAATTTTAAAAAACCTGTTTATGAAAGGACCTTAGAAGACCGTTATGAATTCGGGCGCACTCTTCGTCTGAAATGTCCCAGAAAATCCCACGCTGAGCTTCCCATACCTGTGTCGCGAAAAAAACCGGTGGATATTCTGATCGAGAGTGGTAAGACACGTGTTCAATCTCTTCTGCCCATTCGCTACGGCCGAATGAGTATCTCTCCGTTTACTTTTTACCGAGGCGCTGCAGCTATCATGGCAGCTGATCTGGCTCATACACCCAATACAGGGTATATTGTTCAATCTTGTGGTGACTGTCACTTAGCCAACTTCGGTGCTTTTGGTACCGCCGAGCATGAAGTGTTCTTTGACATTAATGACTTTGATGAAACCTATCCTGCCCCTTGGGAATGGGATTTAAAACGACTTGCAGCCAGTTTTGTCATCGCCGGTCAGAACAATAATTTTAAAAGTGAGGATATTCGGAAAATTGTTCGTTATTTGGTTAAGTGCTACGCTAAACAACTCCATAAATTAGCGGCCATGCCAGTTTTGGATGCCTGGTCTTATCATTTCAATTACGATGATCTCGTGAAGATGATGAATGATCCCAAGTTTAGAGCAAGAGCGATTGAGGCCGAGAAAAAGGCTAAAAAGGTTACAGGCCTTAAAGAATTGCACAAACTGGCTCATGTGGTCGGTGATAAACCCATGATTTTAGACCAACCTCCAGGCATTTTCCATTTTGATAAACAAAAATCTGCAGCTTTTAAAGCTATTGCTGAGCATGCTTTGAAAAGATATCAAAAAACTCTTCCTGTGGAACGACGCATTCTCTTAGACCGTTACGAATTTGTTGATATGGCTATGAAAGTGGTAGGTGTGGGGAGTGTGGGAACTTTTTGTGCCATCGCCCTTTTCTTTGCGGGTGAGGGAGATCCTTTGTTCTTACAAATCAAAGAAGCATCAACATCTGTGCTCGAGCCTTATCAACCCTTCAAACTTTCTTTCACCGATCAAGGACAACGCATCATTTATGGCCAACATATTATGCAGTCAGCCAGTGACATTTTCCTGGGTCACTTTAAAGGAGAATTAGGGGATGCAGTTGGCCGACACTTTTATATTAGAAAACTGCATAACGTAAAGATATCCTTTGATACGGATCTTTTTGACACTAAAGACATGAAGCTATATGCCCGCTATTGCGCTTGGGCTCTGGCTCGGGCTCATGGACGCTCGGCTGATCCTGCTGTCATTGCTGGATATATTGGCAAAAAAGGGGGTGAATTTGCCGATGCCATCGCTGATTTCTCTTTTGCCTATGCTGATCTAAACAAAAGTGATCACCAAGAACTTTTAAATGCCATTCTTTCTGGTAAAGTCAAAGCCGAGAAAGAAGAATCTTGATCCTCCAAATAAATGAGGGTAGCCAATGGTTACCCTCATTTATGTTTGATGTACTGGCTCGTTTATACTAAAATGGGAAGGCGTGCGGAAGTCTTACCCGCGAAAATATAAGTGATGACAAAAAACATAAAACATACATTCATCAAGCATAAAGATTTACTGTGCATTTTCTTTTTAGGATTTGTCAGCGGGGTTCCTTTTCTCTTGACGTTGTCCACCCTAAGTTTCTGGCTTACCGAATCCGGCGTCAATAAATCCATCATTGGCTCTTTTATGCTTATCAGCTTACCTTACAGCCTAAAATTTTTATGGGCGCCCCTTATGGACCATTTAAAAATCCCCATCCTAGCTCCTTACTTTGGACAAAGGCGAGCATGGGCTCTTACCATGCAAATGGGGCTAATGATTTCTCTTTGGGCTCTTGGATACACAAATCCTAATGAATCCATTTGGGCTACAGCCATAGCAGCCTTTTTTGTCTCACTCTTCTCTGCTTCCCAAGATATTGTCATCGATGCTTATCGTATTGAGATTTTGACCGAGCAACAGCGGGGTGCTGGAGCAGCGCTAGAGACCATTGGTTTTCGCTTTGGCATGCTGTGCTCGGGTGCTGGTGCTCTATATTTAGCTGCCCTGCTTGATTGGCAAACGGCCTATCATCTCATGGCCTTATGTATTTTTATCGGTATGATTACCGTCCTTGTGATGCGGGAGCCAAAATCAGAGAAGGTTATTCCTTTGCACCGCTCCGCCTCTCAAAGCCATTCTTTGTTTAGTCGTATTCGTACTTTTTTCTGGTTTCCCTTTCATCAACTATTGCAAGAGCAAAAATTAGGATCCATTCTTCTATTCATTTTATGTTTTAAAATGGGCGATACAGTTTTAAATGCCATGAGCGCCCCTTTCTTGTGTGACTTAGGGTTTAGCAAATTAGAATTTGCCAGTGTCTCCAAGGTTTTTGGTATCACTCTAATGGTTTTAGGAGGATTGTTAGGGGGATACACCATTCACCATATGGGCATCATTCAATCTACCGTCATGTGTGCGACATTACAGGCCATCTCTTGTTTGATGTTTGCCATTCAATCCATGGTTGGCCATGATTGTTCTATTCTCATGATTACCGTGGGTACCGAAAGCTTATGCTCTGGTCTAGCTTCCGCCATTTTTATCGCCTATTTATCCACTTTTTGTTGTCAACCCCACACCGCCAGTCAATTTACTCTTCTTTATTCTTTTGGCTCACTATGCCGTGTATTGGTGTCAGCTACAGCAGGTTGGATTGCTGATCATACCAGCTGGACCTTTTTATTCTTAGTCACCAGCCTGTCATTCTTTCCGGCGTTATATCTATTAAAACGTATCCAAAGTAAGTCAACCCAAGAGTCAAAGGTTAAACATATTTCCCATGTGGCTTAGCTAATTGATGGGTAGAAAGAAAATCTCTTCAGAGGATCTTTTGTGATATCCTCTGAGGGACCATGAAAAGCGTGAGATTAAGAAGAGAAGAGTTTGCCCAAAGTTAAGAGCAGTTCCAAATTCTCTTCTATGTATTGTTTTAAGTGGTTCTTATCTTCCACTTTTTTAGAAGCAGAAATCTCATAATCAACAAGCTTTTTTGCGTCAGGCACACCTTTGCTTGCTATGACTCCAAGACGAGGGCTGGACATAAAACAATATTCTTTAAATAGCGAACCTGATAATGACGTGTCTTTCTCTGCAAAATTGCGCCATAGCTCTGCTGAAAATCCTACAGCATTAAGCAGATTCTTTAAAGAGGTGGGCGTATGCAAGGTTGGAACATCATGAGGTAATTTCTCAACGTTTTTCGCATAGATCCATGAGCTAGAGAATGTTGTATTAAAACCATACCCTGGCCATAAATCATCTTGGCTTTGAAGATCTACAATCCGCTTAATGTAGGAGTCGGCTAGCTGCTTTTTTTCTTCCTCGTCCCCGTCAGATAAGATCCACAAATCAACGCTAAGATAGCTATTAGTAATGAGGTAAAGCTTACCGTCATCCTGTAAAAGTCTATGAAACCCATTAAGTACATCCAGTTGATCTTTAGGATCCATATAGTGCAAGACCTGAGAACACAAAATATATTTGTATTTTTTGCTCTTGTTTTCATCCTTTATGAATTCTCGGATATCCCCCTTTTTAGCTTTGCCAAACCAATTTTCTTTATTTTTATTATGTTTTTTAATCACACCATCAATAGCCGATAAATGCTCTGCAGATGGTTCAACCACCGTATAGCGAATGGGTATGGTCAAATTGCGGGGATCTTTTAAAATCACTTCGAGCATTAATCCATCAGCAGGTCCTACCTCTAACACCTCTTGCCCTGGTTCATGGAACAAGGCCTCGACAAATTGAGGCTGAATATCCCCATGAAGACTACTGGTGCCAAAATTATTCTTTGTCGGATGGTCTTTTAATTCTCCTTTCCAAGAACTTAGATGAACAACCTTGTCTTCTTCAACGATCTCGCCTGGCTTACATGATTCAAAGACATGCATCTTTTTTGATAAATCTTCCTCCCCATTATCGCATGCCTTACATGGAATCATCAAACCCATGAGCAGTAAAGTTACAAATAATTCTCTCATAGCACTCTCCGTTTTTATTTTGTTTCGACATAATTGATTTATACAAAATAAAATTTCAAATGTTTTTTAGTTTGAGAGAAATGATTGCACTATAAATTATACTTCTTAGTTACCCTTATCTTTTCTCACAAAATTCTTGCTCGTCGTATCCAAACGTTTTTTAATCAAACCAAGAGTATTTACCTTGAAAGAAATCCATGGAAAGTTTTTTTTGCCCCCCTACTCCCACCAGTATCCCTATCATAATTCTCACTCCAAAAACCTTTGAAAATTGGTTGCAAGATCAAGAGGAGGCCACCAAATTATGGACTCAATCCCACCAGTTTACCGCCAAAAGTGGTCAGCTCTTAATGATTCCTCAAAGCAATGGTCAAATCAGAGAAATTTTGTGGGGGATGGATCCTGAGGCAGATTTTTGGCAATGGTCAACATTGGCTCAAAAATTACCGTCAGGACAATATCATTTAAAAGACAATCCTGAGCAGGCAGATCTTGTTTGTCTGGCTTGGGGGCTGGCTTTCTATCAATTTGATCGCTATAAGAACCTCCCCTCCAAGTCGTTCCCTCAACTGGTCTGGCCAGAAAAGGTAGACAGGACCTTCATTCAATATTTGCTTCAATCCATCCGGTTGGTAAGAGACTTGATTACCACACCAGCTTGTGATTGCCTCCCCAAAGACTTAGCTGAAGTCGCACGCCGTATCTCTACATCCTACAACGCCACGTGCAAAATTATTATGGATGAAGAGCTTGAACTTCATTACCCTTCAATTTATACAGTGGGAAAAGCAGCCCAGGCCCGTCCATGCTTAATTGACATGAGCTGGCGGCATCCAATGGCTGTCAAAAAAATTACCTTGGTGGGTAAAGGGGTCTGTTTCGATTCAGGAGGTTTAGACATAAAACCTTCTTCCAACATGCTTTTAATGAAAAAGGATATGGGGGGTGCAGCTCATGCGCTGGGTTTGGCACAGCTCCTTATGGCATTAAATTTACCTCTTCAACTGCGAGTTCTTATTCCTGCCGTAGAAAATGCTATTGCCGGTAATGCCATGCGCCCTCTTGATATCATTCGCACAAAGAAAGGAACCACGGTAGAAATTGGTAACACCGACGCTGAGGGACGTTTGATTTTAGCTGATGCTCTTTATGAAGCTTGCACGGATAATCCCGACGTGATCATTGATTTTGCCACTCTGACGGGAGCAGCCCGTGTTGCTATGGGCACAGATATCCCAGTTCTTTTCTGTAATCATGAGCCCACCGCTCAATCAATGTTAGAAAACGCTGTTCAATGTCACGATCCTTTGTGGCGTTTACCTCTCTATCCAGGATACAAAAAACATCTCCGCTCCTCCGTTGCTGATCTATCCAGCACCGGTAAAAGTAGCTATGGAGGCGCCATTACTGCGGCTTTATTCCTTGAACAATTCGTCAATCCAAATATACCCTGGGCTCATCTCGATCTCATGGGATGGAACTTATCTTCAAGCCCTGGAAGACCTGAAGGCGGGGAAGCCATGGGTCTTCGTGCAACATTTCAATTCATCCGCAAAATGTTAGACTAGTAATTTAATTAAAATTTGGTTAAGTTTTTAATTAAAATAATTACCAGGAGACTTTCATGAAGTTTCTAACGATGTTCCTTTTATGCACGGTTGGCCTTGATGGGTCTCCAATCAATTCATGTTGGGCTCAGGATGAGGACGATGATGCCGAAATCGCTCTGTTGAAAGAGCAAATGGATATGCTTGCTCAAAAGCTTGATGCCTTGAGCAAAAAAAGAAAAGCCAGGAAAAAAGCTGGGGGACATCACCAGGGGGTAAAATCCACTCCGACAAAAGGGATTAAAGCGGCGCAAGCGCCTATTGCGAATTCCCAACCGCTTAAAGAGACCAAACTGATAACACCGCCCACACAAGAATTACCTAAGCCGCAAGTCGCATCAGGTAATGATAAAATGGCGCTCAAGATATCTGGTCAAGTTAACCGTTTAGCTGTTTGGCGAACCAATGGAAAGAAAGAACGGCTCGAACATTTAGACAGCAATGCATCCTCTACCCGTTTCAATTTAACAGGTGAAGGCAAAGCTAATGAGGACTTAACGGTCCAAGGCGTCATCGAAGTTGAACTGCAAGACCTTAATCCAGCTCATACCACTAAAATTGGCGCAGCCTCTGAAGGGGGAAACTTTTCGAGTATTCGCCCACGTCGTCTTGAAGCCGTGTTTAATAGTAAAAAGTTAGGAACATTGTTTTTAGGACAAGGTAGCATGGCAGCCGATGGAACCTCGGAAGTTGACTATTCAGGCACCACAGTGGCTAGTAACGGTTCTGAAGGAGCGTACAACTTAGGCGGCGTCCAATTCTACAATAAATCTGCGAACCAAGAAGATCGTCGCATTGCCTCTGATGCCTTTTATAACTTTGACGGACTCGCACGTGCGAATCGGGTAAGATATGACACACCGGAGTTCTTCGGTTTTGTTCTTGGCGGGAGCCATTCAAACAAAGATCAAATTGATGGTGCCCTTAAATTCGCTGGAAAGTTTGGCGATACCAAAGTTGGAGCTGCTCTCGGATATTCTTACCCCCCTTTCCTCAAAAACAGTGGAAACCGCCGGCACAATCGTCAGTTTAATGGCTCATTTTCAGTCTTGTTTCCTTGCGGTTTAAGTATTGGAGGTGCTGGTGGCGTTCGTAAATTCACCCACTCTCTCGAAGATAATCAGGGAATTCGTCGCCGCAATTCAGACTACTGGTTTACCAAGTTGGGATATCAGTGGAGTTATTTTGAAATCGGAAAAACAGCTATAGCCGTTGACTTAACGCGAGCTCGTCGCCACACCTTA
Organism: uncultured Verrucomicrobiales bacterium; assembly: GCA_964542195.1. Classification (GTDB taxonomy): domain Bacteria; phylum Pseudomonadota; class Alphaproteobacteria; order Paracaedibacterales; family Paracaedibacteraceae; genus CAZITL01. The sequence continues at coordinate 5,838 of CAZITL010000016.1, read as the reverse complement.
GCGGAAACAGATTTTAAAGTGGCAAATTCAGAGCGTCTGTGGAGCTATGCATTCACGGGTGTACAGAATTTAGATAAGGTTGCAGCTGAACTCTATACCATCTTTAGGGTCTATGATTTCCATCGTCGCGGAGAAAGCTTTAAGAAAGCTTATGTAGCCGCTTTAGGGGCAAGGGTTAAGTTTTAATCAGATGATGAAAGTTCTACTTCTCTTAGTATTTATCCCTCTTAGTGGGTGCGCAAACTTTCAGCCTGAACCCTTTCCAGAATCTAAACCCATGAAAGATGGTCCTGGCATTTTATCAGGTTCTCGTGGTTCATGGACGATTCCCATTCGATCTTTGGCAGACCAAAAAGAAGAATAACTACTTAATCTCCAAATCAATAGGATATTCTGAATTGGGGAGAACAATCTGCCATGCTTGTCGGGTTACAGAATGATAAAGCCACGGTGCCCGAAGATTAACTGTGATCGAAACATTGCTATCTTCTTGTTGTTTAAAGGTTACGACAAGAAACACATATGTTTCATCCAAACGAATACCTAGACTTTGGCAAGCACTTTGTAAATCTGCTTCTTGAATATGGACATTATTGATCTGACAAGCATCTAAGCTTAAAAGAACAAAGGATAAATCTGGGTGATCCAATGATTTTAAATGCCAAAAAGCATTTTGTGGTTGATCATCAAAAAAAGGAACAATGCTGTAATGCTGATATTCCTCAAATCCGATAAACCCATGGGGCATAATTACTTTCGGTATCGCCGTTTCATTAGGTGAAAAACACAGTTGGGCAGTTAACATGGGGTCCTCCTTATCGTGGCATACCATCTATGAACTTTTGTAACGTATTATGAAGTTGCATCATGACAGAACGAGATACTTCTAACATGATTTTAGTGTTGAAATAATTTTCCATCATTTGAGCTTGAGACTCATAACCAAGATCTTGAATACTTGCCGCTAATTGTTGGTTTTGACCTAAAAGCAAGTCATTTAAATCTGTCAGAGATTTGATAGAACTTGAAACCGCAGAATTATCACTAATAATTTCATTAACCGCCTCAAGACATAAGTCATTGGCTTGTCCCAAACGAGTCAAATCAGGTGGACTTATAATCGCGTCTTTACTGAGGCGTAAAGCTCGAATGAGTTTTTCTATTCCTGGCTGTCGTGCCGAAATATCAGATGTGATTATGATGTTGTCACTAGCCCGAAAAGAAATATTATCCTGATTACCGGTAAAATATGAGAAATCAGGACCTGATCCTGTGGCCGGTGAAGGCATGGCAAGGAGATCGACAGTAGGCTGTTGAGCGGTAGCTGAGCCTGAAAAAATATACTCACCATTAAAGGTCGCCTGAAGGATCTGCTGGACTTGGGATAAAAAGTCTGTAGCGGTGGTAGCCAATGTTTGGGGAGGCACCAAAGAACTACTGGTAACCAGGGATATTTCCTGTTGCAACCTTCCAGCAATTTCTTGCAAGGTTATTAAGTTGGTACCGAGCGTATTTAATCGCTGAATATTATACTTATTTCCCTCAATAAACTGTTCAAGGCGAGAGGATAACATTTCCTGATCGACAAACAATTTAACATTTTTTAAATTGCGATAATCAGCGATTTCACCGCCTGAGGTTAATTCGTGAGATAAGCGGTTCATTCTTAATTCTTGATCACGCGCAACCCGTTGATTAAATTTTGCGGTTGTTAAATATTGAACCTGTGTTACCATAATCCAATCCTCCTCTTAATTATCCTCTAAGAGTGTCAAATAATTCCCGTTCCATGCCTAAGATTAAGTTTAAGGCTTTGCCTGTAATGGCTTGGGAAGCTGCTAATTTGAGAATTTTCATAAGTTCTTCAGAAGGTTCAACACCTGTCTTTTGTTGAGCTCGTGTGGCTAAATCGTCATAAATATTTTGAAGACGGGTTAACTCCAAGGCTGACGCATCAATGGTTGTTTGAGTTACGGCTAAAATGCGCGAAGCATAGTCAACCAAATTGGTAGAAGTTGAAGGCAAGACACCAGCTGTAAGAAAATCAATATTCCTTAACTTTAACTGATCCGACATTTCAACAGCTAACTCTGCTTTGTTGATACCTAACGCTCCTCCAGGTGTGGTGGATGGAGGGATTTGATCTGTGAGTCTTCCTATGGCTAATAAATTGGTGTTGGATCTAATGTTAGGATTCACTTCAATGATATTAGCTAGACCTGATTGAAAGGCATTGCTAGCCAAGGATTGGCCCGTTACAAATAAGTTATTCAATCCAAAGAAGTGAGAAAATCCATAAGCTGATCCAGGAGCAAAGGCAGCTCCAGCATTTAATTGCGGCGTTGGATTTCCTGCAACACTGCCCATCGATATCCGATATCCAGCGCCACAAGTGAGTTGAAATTCCCCATTAGCTGTTAAGCTCGCGGTAAAAGTTCCAAGAGGATTTCCTAACGCATAGGCCGTTGTGTTGATGGTTGTAATTAAATTGTTGAACGTATCATTTGCAATAAGAGGAATATCCTTGTAGTCGATGAGTGTCCCATTACTATCCAGCACACCAATTCTAACGGTCCCATTACCCGAAACACTCGCTGTTCCTACAATTGGCCCAACCGTGCCGGGCACACCTGCCGTTCCAGTAATCGTGTTGCCACTACTCAGGGCTGTGCCCTCATTATGCAAAGCATTCATCCGATCTCGAAGATTACGACAAAGCTCGTCCAATTCAGCTTGAAGATTTGGTAATATCGTGTCCCTTAACTCCAGCAAACTTTTAATACGACCAGATTGCAAGTTTGGCCCTGCATCAACACTATTAATTAAAACAGGATTGGTCACAGTCGTGGGAGTGACCAAATTAGAACTCGTCATGCTAATGCTAGAAACCGATTCATTTTGCAAAAGCGGCAAACCAAAGCTGGTAAATACTGTCATTCGCCCACTGGAATTCACGCTGGTTTTAATATCTACTTTTTCTGCTATTTTGTGAACTAAGAGGTCTCTTTGATCTTCCAGAGTGGTTGCATCTTGACCTGTTTGGATATAAGTTGCTATCCGCCCGTTGAGTGTTTTTACTTCTTCTAAATCGGTTGTAATACTTTCAATATAAGTACTTATTTCTTGATCTGCTTGAGTTCTAAGATTTTGAATTTGGTCTGCAATATCATTGAATTGGGAGGTCAAAGCCACGGCTTTATTAACAGCTGCTTTTTTGTTAACAGGATCAGGATTAGCTGATATGGCATTTAATGCGTTAGAAAGATCACTCAGTTCATGAACAAAGGAATTTTGTTCCCCCTTCACTCCAAAGATGTGGCTGAGATAAGAAAAGTAACTTTCCATTGTGTCTTGATAGCTTAAGGATGAATTCGTGGATCGCACTTCTCTTTGCAAGGCAGGATCCACAGAACGCGTTACCGGACCTATAAGAACTCCTGATAATCCCCCCCCTGAGATATTGCTATAGATTTTAACTTCTTTACTCGTATTTCCTTCCACATCCGCACGGGCTACGTTTGTGCTGGATACCTGAATCATTTTTCTTTCAGCACTGATTCTCGACAAAAGTGTGGATATAGGATTTCCCATGGTTCAAATCTCTCTTATAACGGATAAAGCGGGCATTTGTGCACCTGAAACCCTTTGATGACCCGAACTTGTATAGAAAGCAGCAGGTTTCTCCTGTTCCTTTACCGCATCAACATAAATATTAAGAATTTGTTCTCGTCTTTGCTTAGCACTGGTAAGTGCCACATCATTAAGATGCATTAATTCTTTGAGGTGCTCGATCAAAGAGACCCATTGCTCTTTTTCTGGGCCATGCATCTCTTGTTCACCTTGAGTACGGAGTACATTTTGAATTTCCAGATCGAATTGTTCAATCAGCTCCTTTTTATAATTCAAAAGAGACAGAGCTTCATGATCCTTGCGCTGGTTTAAAAGAGTTGTTTCCTCTCTCAAAAGGTTACTCAACTCCTCCATCAGGTGAAAAATATTCCTCTCAGGATTTGTCATGTTTTTCCTCCTGCCCCTTCAATAGAATGGTGTAGACTTGCTCCGCAATCCCAAAACCTTGGGGCATGGACTGGGCAATTTTTTCCGTAAAGAAAGAGCGTAGCATGGTTTCTGTCTTACCTCCACCAAACATGCCTTCCTCAAATCCAGAAAACATATGCTGTAGAAAATCATTCATAAACATCACTTCAAATTCCTTGGCTTTTTCCCAGGCTTTTTCTGGATCAACCTGTCCCTTCTTGTGTATGTTGAAGGGCGATTTTGGGGCTGGCGACTTGATATCCATTAGATCACCTCAATTTCTGCTTGAAGAGCGCCAGCGGCTTTAATGCTGCGCAGAATACTGATCAAATCCCTGGGAGTAACGCCTAAGGCATTCAATGCATTAACCAATTGTTGTAATGTCACTCCTGACTCCATGACAGCGAATTTACCTGTCTCCTCTCGAACGGTAATGTCACTACGATCAACCACAGTGGCTTCCTCAACTCGAGTAAAAGGATTAGGTTGGGAGACTTGAGGTGTTTCTGTTACTTTAATGGTAATGCCTCCTTGGGTAACCGCCACAGTAGAAATTCTTACATGTTCACCCATCACGATAACGCCGTCATGATCATCTATGACAACTTTGGCCACATAATCTGGAACAATGGTAAGCTGTTCGAGTCTTGTTAAAAAATCCACCATTTGACCACGATATTGGTGTGGAATGTTAATAGCCACGGTGGAGGGATCAACTGCTCGAGCAATCCCCGCAAAAGCGTGATTAATAGCGTCACTAATTCTTTTGGCTGTGGTAAAGTCAGGGTTTTTTAAGCTGATATTCATGGTTTGCATATTCGCCAACTCAAACCCCACCTCTTTTTCAATAATTGCTCCATTGGAAATTTTTCCAGACGTGGGAACCCCTTTGGTTAACTTAGATCCAGTGGCCCCTTCAGCCGTAAACCCTCCCACCGCTAAGGGACCTTGAGCAACGGCATAAACTTCTCCATCAGCTCCCAGAAGAGGTGTGACAAGTAAGGTCCCACCGCGAAGATCCTTGGCATCTCCTAGAGCGGAAACAGAGACATCCATCCGTCCTCCATGACGAGCAAAAGCCGGTAAGTTAGCCGTTACCATGACAGCTGCGATATTTTTGCCACCTAATGTTCCCCCATCCCGAATGTTAACGCCCATTCGCTCGAGCATGCCTGTTAGACTCTCTTTTGTATAAGGGATACTACTTATAGAATCGCCCGTGCCATTGAGCCCTACTACCAAGCCATAGCCGACCAATTGATTGTCTCGAACCCCTTCAAAGTTAACAATGTCTTTGATCCTCACGAGATTAGCGACAGCAAAGACAGGCATGATTTGCTGAAACATAATTAAAAGAGCAAAGATGGTTCTCATTAGTCTCATCACAATTTAAGTTCCTTAAAATGCTTTACCCATGACCTAGCGAAAAGTATGCCAAGTCGTTATGCCTTCCTTTTTTATCTTCTTGGGTAAGTAATTAATTTTTGGTTACGAAAAAAATTTATAAAAATTTCAGAAAATAATCTTCTTATTAAGAAAAATTTAAATTTTATGAGGGATGATTGGAGTAAAGGGGAGCCTTGGATGAGGGCTCGCATTCTATGGAGGACATTATGGTCGAGAGTATTCAACATGTACTAGATAGGGTTAGACCACCCCGTGTACAAATAACATATGACGTTGAAATTGGTAATGCCATTGTTATGAAAGAGTTACCTTACGTCATTGGTATTTTGGCAGATCTATCTGGCATGCCAGCAAATCCTTTGCCTAAAGTCAAAGACCGTAAATTTGTTGAAT
>CAZITL010000015.1:0-52797 GCA_964542195.1 uncultured Verrucomicrobiales bacterium | reverse complement strand
AGGTTAAGAGAAGGTTAAGGGCAGGATTGATCAGGATTCAAAAGAAGTCGTTCAGTTCAAAGCTCTTTGCTGAGCAGAACAATCCCATCAACGGGATTGAGAATTTTTAGAATCAGGCTAAATGCCCTATGAGGAAATTTAATGGTGTCCCAAAAGAGAATTTTGGGTTATTTCTCAAGGAATGTGAATGGCGTTTTAATAATCCAAACCCAAGATTGCAAATAACACTGTTAAAAGAAGGAGTTAAGGGATATTTAAATCCATTATCTGGGACAGCCCCAAAGTTTAAAATCGCTTAAAGAAATCGATTGATTTTCAATGATGTACATGGTTAAAAGCCACAAGACCAAGGATATAAGGGTTGTGGCTAAAAGCTTTTTGGCTATTTTAGGGTTTGAGGGGGCGCTGGTAGCAAATCCAGGTTTAGGGGCCGGGTCAACCTTAACGCCCCAGGGAAGGACCATGAACAAAATGGTCCACCAAATAATGGAAAAGACCACAATGTTCGATACCCAATTCATTGATTAGGGCCTGGAGACGTCTTTTTTGAGCTTAGTCGGCCAAAGTTACCAAAAACATCCCGCAAGGCACTGGTCTCATACCCTGCGGTCGGTGTTTCTCGACCAACAGGCTTAATTTCGCGCGCATTTTCCCCTTTGGTTTCTGTCACTGACTCTACAATGCCCTCTTGATTGAATTTAATTGCGACAATCCGTTGTTCAAGGACTTGGGGAGTGAAAAAAGCCTTTGTTGTCGTGACTTTTGACACGTAGTACCAAGTCGGAGGAGGAAATGCAGAAACAGAAGAGGGGCTGCCAAGAAGCTCTTGAACTTGCTCAGTGGTGTGGACCCCGGGCTGAATTCTACTGTAATCTATACCTTCATGCTCATAGCCGCGATTATCAATTTGAGATGTGCAGGCTGAAAGAATGATAACGCTAGGCAAAAGGAGGTTAATTTTTTTCATAGCCATTTAAGTTGGAGTATTGCATTGTTTTTCTTAGATTTGTCATTCATTTAAGAAACTGTCAAGGTTGATTGATGTTTTTTAGCTTATTTAACAATTTTAAAACCAAAAGACAGGCGACCCTTCTAGAAGAAAAACTCTACTACCAGATCTCTTTACAAAGTCGGTCTCCTGTCCTTTACCAGCAGTTTCAAATACCTGATACTCCTCAAGGGCGATTTGAAATGTTGGTGATTCATTTGTTTATGGTGCTTTATGTGTTAAAGAGAGATCATGATACTCTTTCCTCTTTAGTAAGCCAAAAGCTCGTAAATTTTTTCGTGGCTGATTTGGATCAAAGTTTTCGGGAAATTCATATAAGCGATAAAAAGATGACCAAAAGTTTTAAATATGCCTTAGAGGCATTTTATGGACGTCTTTACAGCTATGATTCAGCGGTATCTATTTCTCCTGAACAGCTGCGGCACAGCCTTTCAAAAAACATTTATGAAGGTCTTGTGAATGAGGGTGCAGAAGTACTATATCTTTTATCAGATTACATTTATCATCAAATTGATAATTTAAAACGCAGCCCTATCAGAAGCATGCGTTTTGTTCAGATTGAGGACCGTATATATGGAACAAAGTGCTCCAGAATTTAGCCGAGTGGTCGTTTTAGAAAAAGTAGGGCTTTCCCCATATGCTGTTAATATAGAAGCCAATGAGAGTGAAAAGGCTCAACTTGCTAAAAGGTTTAATATTCCAAGGATTGGATTCTTAAAAGCCAGCTTTATGATCAATAAAGGAAGTATGAGTGGAGAGTATAAAGTAGACGGAAGTGTTGTGGCAGACGTTACTCAATCCTGTGTGGTCAGCTTAGAGGATGTACCTGCCCACTTAGAATTTCCCATACATTTAATACTGCGTCAGGGCAATGAAGAAGAGTTTCAAGATGACATTGAAGCAAATTTTGAAGATGCGGATGTGGATCTAGAATTCTATCAAAGTTTTGAGATCGATCTGGGAGAAATTTGCGCCCAATATTTATCTTTGGCTTTGGATCCTTATCCGCGCAGTCCAAGACACAACGATTCTACGCCCTTTGAAGAACCAGAAGAGGGGGAGAAAAAACTGAATCCATTTGCGGTCTTGGAAAAATTGCAAAAACCTTCTTTGAAATAGGTCGAAAAAAGAAGAAGGGGCATTAAGTAGGGTTAATACACTGGATTTGTGATGGATTTTTATTGCGCTTTTAGTCCATTTCCGTTAAAACCCGTAATTAAGATTATCAATTTGATTTGATTCCGGAGAATGAATTATGGCTGTACCAAAGAAAAAAACCTCTAAATCTCGGCGTAATATGCGTCGCTCCCATCATGCACTCACAGCTGTTAACAGCATTGAATGTCCTAATTGTGGTTCACGCAAGTTATCTCACCATGTTTGTCCTTCCTGTGGACAGTATAAGGGACGTCAAGTTATTTCCCAGCCGACTGTCGAATCTGAATCTGAATAAGATCTCTAAAGCATCTGGGGAAAAGTCATGCCATTGGTGCTAGCCTTGGATGCAATGGGAGGAGATTCTGCTCCCCAAATCGTTATTGAAGGTGCAGATTATGCCATATCTCATGGCATAGATGCACATTTTATTGTTTTTGGGGATGAAGAGCAGATTGCACCATTGCTGAAAAATTACCCTCGATTGGCGGATCGTTTGGAGTTGATTCACACCGAAGAAGTTGTGACCAACGACATTAAGCCATCCACTGCTTTGCGTGGTTTTAAACGTTCTAGTATGCGTTTGGCCATTCAGGCAGTTGCTGAAGGCCATGCAGCAGCTGTGGTCTCTGCAGGCAATACAGGGGCTTATATGGCTCTTAGTAAGCTTATGCTGCGTACCTTGGAGGGAGTGGATCGACCTGCCATTGCAACAGCTATTCCTACTTTTTCGGGAGCTTGCCTTGCGCTTGATCTTGGAGCAAATCTTGAGTGCTCAGTTGAAAATCTTGTGCAATTTGCCATTATGGGAGAAGTCATGGCCCGTCGGGTTCTGCACAAAGAGTGTCCCAAAGTTGGGTTGCTTAATGTAGGGGCCGAAGAATTGAAAGGCAGTGCCGTCGTTCAACAAGCAGCCCAAGAATTACGTCAATTGACAGATATGAATTTTGAAGGGTTTGTGGAAGGTAATGACTTAACGTCCGGTCGTGTGGATGTAGTGGTGACTGATGGTTTTACCGGCAATGTGGCTTTAAAAACCATTGAAGGTGTAGCTCATCTCATCATGAAGACCGTTAAAGATTCTTTAAGCTCCTCTTGGCGGGGTAAACTAGGATACTTAGTGGCAGCTCCGGCCTTTGCTAATGTGCGTCAACACTTTGATCCTCGGCTTTATAATGGTGCAGCCTTTCTGGGGCTTAAGGGGATTGCGGTTAAAAGTCATGGTGGGGCAGACGGTGTGGGGTTTGGTAATGCTATAATTGTCGCCGGAGAGATGGCCCGGGATACAGATTCCCATAACATGGGACAAGAAATTGAAGAAAAATTAAAACAATTATCTTAAGGGACTCATTTCATGATTCGATCCGTGGTCAAGGGCGTTGGTGGTTATTTACCTGACAACATTGTAACCAATAAGGATTTGACCAGCATTCTTGAGACAACAGACGAGTGGATTGAAAGCCGTACCGGTATTAAGCAAAGGCACCATGCCCGCGCTGATGAGTTAACATCGGATGTGGCAACGCAAGCGGCTTTGAAAGCCCTTGAATATGCTGGGATCAAGGCTTGTGAAATTGATTTGATTGTGGTCGCCACCACAACACCAGACCATATCTTCCCTTCTACCGCAACCATTGTTCAAGAAAAACTAAATGCAAAAAAGGCTTTTGCTTTTGACGTCCAAGCCGTTTGTTCAGGTTTTGTCTATGCATTGAGTGTTGCCGATAATTTTATTCGCAGCCGTCAAGTAAAAACGGCTTTGGTTATCGGTGCAGAGACTATGTCACGCATTCTGGATCCTGAAGATCGGGGAACTTATGTGTTGTTTGGCGATGGGGCGGGAGCTCTCGTTATTCAAGCCGAAGAAAATTCGCAGAGAGGAATTTTATCGACACATTTATTTTCTGATGGGGCTTACAAAGACCTGCTTTATGTGGATGGTGGGCCAGGGCAAAGCAAGCAGACAGGGTATTTGCGCATGGTCGGACGGGAAGTTTTTCGACATGCCGTAGAGAAATTAGGTCAGGCTGTTGAAGTGGCTTTATCGAATAATAACTTGGAGGCGAGCCAAATTGACTGGTTTGTCCCCCATCAAGCAAATGTGCGAATTATTTATGGCGTATGTGACCATTTCGGTATTCCTAAAGATCGCATTGTTTTAACCATAGATCGTCACGCCAACACATCAGCCGCATCAATCCCCTTAGCCCTATGGGAAGCTGTAAAACAGGGTAAAATTAAACCCAATGATTTGATCGTTTGTGAGGCGATGGGAGGAGGTTTTACCTGGGGATCTGCGGTTATTCGTTGGTAAGTGTTATCAGCATAAAGAGGCAATAATGACAAAACAAACAATTACTCGAGCTGACATTGTGGAGCAAATTGTCAAGAAGATATCTGTCCCTCGTCAACAGGCATCTCTTGTTTTAGAGTCTATGCTTGGGGAAATTGGCCAGGTCCTTGCTAAGGGAAAACAAGTAAAAATCTCCTCTTTTGGAACATTTAATGTTCGTGAAAAAAGTGAGCGTGTCGGCAGAAACCCAAGGACAGGGGAAACAGCTCGGATCACACCCCGTAAAGTGGTCAGTTTTAAAGCATCTCCCTTGTTTAAAAAGGGTGTTGGGCAAATCAAGAACCCTCAGTAATGAGTGGTGGTGTTTTAAAATGATTTGCCGTGATGGCCTTAAGTGTAACCTGAGATATTCAGGCCATTTATGATATGGATCAAAACTAAGAGGGACTAAAGTCCTCCAAAATACAATCAAATTTAAATAGGTTTAAGGTTACCTAGGTTTGTGAAAAGGCGGATAGCGCCAAACACCGTAATTCATATGTGTCTCAATCAACTGAGCCATACAACAAATGGTGTGAAAAAAATCAGCTTTTATCGTCTTTACTCTTGATTGCGTGTTGCAACTCAGGCTATAACTGCTCTATCGGAACGTAGCGCAGCCTGGTAGCGCACTATTCTGGGGGGATAGGGGTCGTGGGTTCAAATCCCGCCGTTCCGACCATCTTTTGCTTTCCTTCTTGATGTTTTCTAAATTTATGAAATTTATTTACTAATTTGAAGAAATTAATTTTATATATTTATTTAAATCACTGAAAATATATTTAAAAGATATTTACAACAAAGTGCCTATTTTTTAATCATAAATTAACCTAGTGTAATTTAATATCATCATGTGATCAACCAATTGGAATTTTATGTTCCATGGAGGTACCATGATGAAATTATATGTCAAATATGCTGTCAGTGCTATAATATTAGGCACAGTTTCCGTTCAAGGGATGCAGATTCCCCGGGAAGAAGATTTTGATCGAGAAAAAGATTTTTTTCTTGTGAAAAATGAGATTGTAAATAAAGTTGGGCAAGAATTTCGTTCAGGGCACTTTCCCTTTAGCAAAGGTCTACTTAATCGAGAGGTTCTGCAAGCTGAATACTTGTATGATAAAGAAAGTATTAAAAATCCCTATCGGTTCCCAGATATTCGCCACCTTTTTTATACGAAAAAAGATTTATACAGTTACATCAATAATAAAATTAAGACCCATGACGATTGGCTGCGTTTTACCCAACGTTTCATTGCCAAAAATAATCTAAAGGCTTATGACACTTATGTTAATTTTTCTGGAGTACCTTTTTCTCAAAGATTTATGGAATTTGTTGAGTACGAGACTTTGGAAAAGCAGAAATGGGAACATCTTTTAATTGAAGTTAAGAATGATCCTCAATCTTATTTGCTGCAAGGACCCTTGCATCCCCACAAGATAACCGGTGTTGATGTCCTGCATGACAATGGAGCAACCGGTGAGGGGGGCAAGGTTATTGTTTGGGATTGTGGGTTTGTTGCTAACAAGTACATTAATTTTGACTTTAATCATGAAAAGATCCTGGACCCAGCTTTAGGAGATGAGTTTGGAAGCGCGGATGAACATGGTACTCATGTGGCTGGCACCATAGCAGGGGTTAAGCATGCGCGTAAAAACAAAGGGGTTGCTTTTGAAGCTTCCGTTCTTCCCGTTGCATATAATGGAATTCCAGAATTCATTGAGAAGGTCAAGGATAGTGACGCCAAAATAATCAGTGCGTCTTTCCATTTCTTGCTTAAGAAAGATAACCAAGGATATCTTGATTTATTAGCTGATGAATTGGAAAAGAAGGATCGCTTGCTGGTTATGGCAGCTGGAAATGATGGCAAATTTCTTGATAAAAGCCTTTGTCCAGATTTTCTAGAATTCTGGGCAAGAGGAATGTGGGTTGGGAATCACATGGCTATGATTTTTGACAAGAACTCACGATTGGCTAAAAGAATGTTGTTGGTGGGCTCTTTAAAGGAAGATGGCCATACTGTCAGCCGATTCTCTAATTTGCCTGGTCAATTGGCAGAACATTTTGTCTTTTCCCCGGGTGAGAATGTGGTATCTACGGTTGCCTTTGATGACTTTGGTAAAAAATCAGGCACATCCATGGCAACCCCCCATGTCTCAGGAATTTTGGTCTTGATGAATAAGTATTATCCTAATTTGTCCGCAACAGAACTTAAAGAATGTTTGATCAAGAGCTGTGATCCGTTTTGGGAAGAAAAAGGCGAGGTACCTTTCAACCCGAGTATTCATGGTTGGGGTCGTGTTAATGCGGTAAAAGCCATGGAAGAAGCGGAGAAGATGAGCAAAGAAAAGGCTTGGCATGACCAGACAAGATCCATGATTGTCTCTGACGACATGGAAGTTGTTTAGTCTACGCCACGTAACATGTTTACAAAATGAGTCAACCCCTTTTGGCGGGTTCGGCGAAGGCGTTCGGCAGTGAGAATTGATTCCACCTGCTGGACGCTTTTTTGTAAGTCTTGATTAATAATTACGTAGTCATACTCGGCCCAGTGACTCATTTCATTAGCGGCCTCATTCATTCGCTGTTGAATGACTTTTGCTGAATCTTGTGCCCGATTTTTTAAGCGATTTTCAAGCTCTTGGGTAGAGGGCGGTAGGATAAAAACACTAACTAAGTCTGTTCTGGCTAATTGGGCTAATTGCTGGGTGCCTTGCCAATCAATATCAAAGATAATGTCCCGTCCTGAGGCCAGAGCATCAAGGACTTGTTTTTTAGGTGTGCCATAACCATTATTGAATACTTCTGCATGTTCAAGCAATTCACCATTCTTGATCATTTCGCGAAAGCGCTCGCGGCTAATAAAAAAATAATCGACACCATCTTCTTCTCCGCTGCGCATGGGGCGGGTCGTTACAGAAATGGAGGCATCAATGTTGGGATCTTTTTCAAGAATATTTTTGACAATAGTCGTCTTGCCAGCCCCTGAAGGCGAAGATAATACAAGCATTAAACCACGGCGTTCAATCTCAGGCATTGTAAACCATTCAATTAAAATGAATTGTTATCACCATAAGCAAAAATATTCTGATCGACTAGTAAAAATGTGGGCAAATGTATTTAGGTACGTAAGGAACGTTTTCGAAAATTTTTTCTCCCTGAAGTGGAGATGCAAATTCAACGGCGTGATAACCACTGGTAATGAGCAGGCTATCTACACCAATGTTATGAGCACCACGGATATCTGTTGTTAATGAGTCTCCAATAATTAATGTCCTGCTTGGGGGGATTGAGGCTCCGTTTGACTCTTTGAAAACATCTTCATAAATTGTGGGATAGGGTTTGCCAATAAAAATAACCGGACCTCCCATGTTTTCATACCGTAGGCCTAAGGATCCTACACGAATAATTTTACGGTTATTTTGAGTAACAAATAAATCAGGATTACAACAAACAAAGGGTAATTTTAGTTTTAGGGCCTTATTAAGTAGTAAATGGTAATTATCGACTGAGGATAGAGTGGTTGGAATGTGTAAACCTAAGATCAGTTGTGCGTCACTAATGTTATAAACTCTTTCTATTTGTGCCTCTTCTACCCAAGGGGTTGGGTCATCAAAATCAAATACGTATGCCCTTATGGGACGAGGCAAGTCTCCAAAGATTTGACCGGTCGTAAATAGGTGAAAGGCTTTCTCTCCGGCTGAAATCAGTCGATCATAATAGGTTGGATCAAGCCCCATTTTTTCAAGGGTATGAATGCTTTCTGTAGAGCGTCGCGAATTGTTGGTAATTAACACAACTTCTTTTTGCTGTTTTTTAAGTTCTTTTAAGATCAGTTGTGCATGGGGAAAAAGGGAAAGGCCATCATAGATTACACCCCAAAGGTCAACAATGTACAAATCGTATTGAGACATGATGTCTCTGACCGATCGAATCGGAATAAATGAGCTTTTCTGTGAGTTTGTCGTTGGTTCCAGATTGGTCACGGTCATTCCCATAATTTGCTCTCCCCTGGTATACTTATAAAGGTAGCAAAAATAAGTTTCCGTTTCGTTAAAGAGCCGATTAAACGAATGAACTTAAAAATATTTATATTTTAATTATTATATATTTACTCAAAAAATTTTATTTTTAATCATGGGATTAAATTGCCTTTTATGTCAGCGAAAAAATACCAAGGAGGCTTGCCAGGAAGGAGAAAATAGTTGGTAACTTCCTGTTAAACATTCATTTACTTTCCATTTATTGTTTTCTGGCAAACTGATGTTAGTTTGAGAATTTTTAGTCATACAATGAAAAACACGCGTCACGATTTACTAAACCGATTGACAGCACCACGAGATGGGATTGCTTTTAGGTACTGGGACTCTCAAAATCGTGCCTATCTTCTTCTAACGTATGATGAACTGTATCAAAGAGCATCCATGTTAGCTGAGGATTTAAGAAAAGCGGGCATGAGTCATCAACCCGTTATGATTACTTTTCCTCAGGGTTTAGAATTTGTTCAGGTGGTTTTAGCCTGTATGTTGGCGGAGGTGGTCTTTATTCCTCTTCATCAAATTCGTACCAAATCTGATGTGTCTCTTTTAGAGTCTATGGCTCGCTCAACTTTAACGCCTTGGGTGCTAAGTCCCCATTCTTTAGGGGGAATTGCTCAATCCTCGCAGTCGGTGGGTTCATTTTATCTAGAAGAACTTCGTGGCTATGGTGCGGGGGGGCAAAACACCCATGATGCATGCTTTCTCCAATATTCCTCAGGCACGACCCATAAACCGAAAGGGGTAATGATTAGTTGCGATAATTTGATCGCATGTCTGGAAAAAATGATTGAAACCATGGAAATTACACCCGATGACCATGGATGTATCTGGTTGCCTGCCTACCAAGATTTGGGGCTTATTGGAGGGGTGTTTCTGCCTCTCTACCATGGTTTTCCTCTCACTCTTATGTCACCAAGAACATTTATTTTGAATCCATTAAAGTGGATTGAAGTTATGACAGAACAACAGGTGACCATTACAGCGGCTCCCAATTTTGCCTATGATTTATGCGTAGATCGTATGAAAGCTGATCCATACGAATTTGATTTAAAGCACTTGAGGATCGCTCTTAATGGGGCTGAGTTGATCAAACCTCGCACAGTGGAACGGTTTACTCAAGCCTTTAAACCCTACAATTTTAATCCAAAAGCTTTTTACCCTGCATATGGATTAACCGAGGCAACCTTAATGGTCTCTGCCAGTCATCCATTAGAAGAGATGCGCCGTGTGCGAGTTCCTACTCTGGCACCTTGTGAAATCATTTCTTCAGGCAAACCTATGAGAGGTGTCACTGTGAAAATCATCAAAGATCAGCAAGAGGTTGGTCCCCTTGAAATGGGTGAAATTTGGATTTCTGGGCCAACGGTTGCACAAAGATACTGGAATGATGTTCATGCCTCAGAAGCAAAATTTAATCAATCTCTTCCTCACTCTATTTTTGATATGAACGCGTACGTTAAATCGGGAGATATAGGGTTTGTGGATCATGAAGGCTATTTATATGTTTTAGGGCGTTTGGATGACCAGGTGACATACCAAGGAAAGTTTTATTTGTCGGAGTATTTGGAAGACGTAGCCTTAGAAAAATTTCATCAGGATGCTATTTACAAGACTGTTGCCTTTGCAACCCCTGAAGATGGTCTCATTATTTTGTGTGAAATCTCTAATCATTCGCAGAAGCTTTATCCTTTAATGGAACAAGCCGCTCAAGCCGTTAATGAGACTTTTGGTCTTGAAGAAGTAACGATTGCTTTGGTAAAACGGGGAGCCATTCCAGTAACCACCAATGGAAAAATTAAACGTCACGCTGCACAAGTATTGTATCAGTATGGTGTAATCGAGGTCCTGGCCGAAAAGACCTATACTTTTCCTATTGAGCAAACTTCAGCTAAAATTTTGCTTATGCGGCGTTAAGTTCACTGAGCTTGCTTTTCTTTAACCGTTCACTGGCTGATTTTAATTGGCCGCAAGCCGCTAAGATATCACGACCTCTGGGGGTTCTGACAGGAGAAGAATATCCAGCCTTATAAACAATCTCGGAAAAACGAGTGATGGCTTCAGGTGTAGAGCACTCAAAGATGGAACCTGGCCAAGGGTTGAAAGGAATTAGATTGATTTTAGCTGGAATCCCCTTAATGAGGCGTATCAATTCCTTAGCATCTGCTGGTGTGTCATTGACTCCTTTGAGCATGACGTATTCAAAAGTGATGCGCTTGGAATTGCTGACCCCAGGATATTTGCGGCAGGCTTCTATGAGCTCTTCTATGGGATATTTCTTATTAAGCGGCACTAAAACATTGCGTAAGTCATTGCGTACCGCGTGAAGAGATACGGCCAAGTTAACACCTAACTCTCGACCACATTGCTCCATTAAGGGAACTACACCGGATGTCGATAGGGTAATTTTTCGCCTAGATAAAGAGATGCCTTGCTCATCCATGATGATTTTTAGGGCTTTGGATACATTTTCATAATTATACAAAGGTTCGCCCATGCCCATCATAACAATATTGGAGATATGACGTCTGCCAAACGGTGTGGGCCATTCTTGAAACACATCTCGGGCGGCCATCATTTGACCCACAATTTCAGCAGAGGTAAGATTGCGAACAAGTTTTTGGGTTCCAGTGTGGCAAAACTTACAAGTAAGCGTACATCCAATTTGGGAGGAGATGCACAAGGTCCCCCGATCCACCTCAGGAATATGGACCGTTTCTGCTTGTTGTCCATCGTCAAATTTTAACAACCACTTCTGAGTCCCGTCACTCGACATTTGGGCTGTGGCAATTTCGGGTCGCGAAATGACGAACAGGTCATCCATAGATTGACGTAAGGCTGCTGGTAGATTGCTCATATCATCAAAGGAGCGTACACCTCTAAAATATAACCAATGCCAAATTTGTTGTGTCCGGAATTTTTCTAATCCAGCTTCAGACAACAGTTCGGCAAGTTCTCCGCGGCTTAATCCAATAATGTTGGTTTTTGTCATGGGATGTTCTAACTCAGTTTGTTTAGTCTTATATAGGATGTTTTCGCTATAAAATCGAGCAGTGTTGTAAGTTTTTATTAATATTTTTCCTCTATTCTGAAGATAAGAGAGGTAAATATTATAGGGAATAAAACGATGACCATATTCATTCAAAGACTTGCCTTAGCGTTGATGATTGGTGTTTTAAGCTTTGGCTTCAGCCATGTGCTGCCTCATGGGGCTGCTTATGGTCACTCTCATGAGGATGATTCAGATTCAGAGGACGATGGAGATCATGAAGGTGAGGGCGACGATGAAGAACCTGCTGATGAAGAGTCAGAGGAAGAAGCAGTAGAAGAACCAGAACCCTTATCGGTGCACTTTAGTGTTGATTCGTCCGAGGTAAACCCTCTTGTGCGTGATCGATACAAAATTTATGCAAAAGTTGACCCTGATAAGAAAGACTCAAAACGATTTTTGTTTGATTTAGAAAGTGGCAGCAAAACAAAAGGGGACTTAAAGTTTGAAATAGACATGAATGGCAACAAGTATCAACTTTTTGATGGCAAGAAGTTGCAAGTGTATGTGGTCAAGGATAATTATCAAAAAGACTGTAATCCTAATGCGGACATGAAGAAATTCATGGAGAAGGACAGCACCATTAAAAAAATGCCTAAATCAGTGAGCATCAAGCTTTCTCAACCAGCTCGATTCCTACAAATAAAAGACATGAAAAAGTTTTCTGGAGCTAACGCGACGCCTGATTGCTTGATTACGGACATAAAATTTGAGGATTAGGCCTTGCCTATTCCTTATGATAGGGGTGACCCGATAAAATTTGTTGAGCGCGGTATAATTGCTCAACAAGCATAGCGCGCACCAACATGTGGGGCCAGGTTAATCGACCAAAGCTGATTACGTGATGGGCTTGAAGACGAAGAGAGTCGGCAAGTCCATGAGCACCCCCAATGATAAATGATACAAGACCTTGGCCATGGGTTTGATGGGTGTGCAAGATTTGTGCAAACTCTGGGCTTGGTAAAGATTTTCCTGTCTCATCCAATGCAATAAGCAAGCCAGTCTGGGCGAGATGGGGCCGAATTAAGTCGGCTTCAGCTTCCTTTAAAGGCGTGCCCGATAGATTTTTCTTGCAAACAACTTCATGAATATCTATGTGCCAGCGCAACCGTTTTTTATAGGTTTGAATTAACTCCCATTCGGGGCCAGATCTTAATTGGCCCACGGCGACGATGCTGATTTTCATGCGGTTAAAGAATGGGGGGGTAACTCCACGCCCCACATTTTCTCCAAATTATAAAATGCTCTGACTTCTGGACGAAAGAGGTGAACAACCACATCGCCGGCATCAACGAGGACCCAATCTCCTTGAGGCATACCCTCCATATGAGACTTAATGCCCTTCTTTTTTAATTCTTTATAGACGGCATCAGCCATGGCGCCCACTTGTCGAGCAGAATTACCTGAGACGATGACCAGGTAATCGGCAATGGTAGATTTGTTTTTCAAATCAATGGTGACCATGTTTTCGGCTTTTTTATCATCTAGAACTTTCTGTATCAGCTCAAGAAGCTCCTGCACGGAGAATTGATCGTGGGAAGTCATCTATTATCCTGTTATATGCCCATGATATTTATGATTTGTAAGATCTAAAGAAGCCTCTGCTTCTTTATCTGAAATAAGCCTTACAAATAATTTATATCTCTAGAATTAATAATAATTACAATTAGATAAGCTAATTATCATAATAATTTGTATATGTATAGAGTTCTATGCATTTTATCTTGATTTTCCGGTCTGTTCTTGGAAGGGAGGAGGGGGTGACTAGACAGTTTTTAAATCTGGCTAAATTGATTGACGTGGATTCATTTTCTCAGTAGTTTAGGTGCATGCTGAAGTAGCTCAGTTGGTAGAGCAACTGATTCGTAATCAGTAGGTCGCAGGTTCGATTCCTGTCTTCAGCACCACAGTTTCCCTAGGTTTTCTCCCTCACAACAAATCTCCAAAATATGTCAGGCAAGCATATGGCAAGCAAATTGAAATAATTGAGCGAAAAAAGGATTTTTCCTAGAAAGGTAACAATTGATTTTTTGATTTTTACTTAAATTACGTTGTAACATGCCCCTTAAACATTCATGGGGTTTGGAAAATATATGGAATTCATTCATAGTTTGAGATCTAGTTTAAAGCCAATCCTTGTTTGTAGTCTTGGATTCCTCTTTATCTCCCTCCTTTCAAGCAGCATCTATATCTACACTGGGTTCCAGAATTACTTAGCGTCCTTTTATGATTCGCAAAATAATGAACTTAATATGGTTAAGCGAAAGACAGAGGACATACGAAGTGACATAAAACGGATTTTAGAACTCACAGAAACGCGTATTTTGGCGGCTCAAGAAAATGAGGAAAAAATCCAACGCATCTTAAATTCTTGTGAATCTCTTTTTTCAAAACCATCCTTTATAAATGTCCAGAAATTCTCTTATACAAAGTTTTCCAAAAAACCAGTATCGATAACACGCTTGGGGATTCTTCCTTTGATAGAACCTTCAAGGATTGAACACGTTCAAAATCAAAAACTGTCCTTGGTTTTTGGGGAGAAATCCATAATCGGTATTGCCCAAGTTTTCAATGATAAAGGCGTTTTAGATGGGATATTGGAAATCCAAATTGATATGGAAGATTTTAAATCGTCTTTGGGGAGATATCAGATCATTTCTTTTTTATCAAACAAGGATATAGGAAATTTTTTAATTCAAAGTGATCCTTTTCCCATTTATACAAAGGTCCCGAGCACATTTTGGAATTATCTTACCCATTACAAATCTACTTTGTTTAATATTCTCCTCTATGTGATGATGTCATCTCTGGTCATGGTCTTTGTGGTCTATTATCTAAACCGATTTTTGCAGAAAAAGTATTTGGATAAGATTGATCTCTTAGAAAAAACAGTTGTTGAGGTGAAAGGAAGAAGCGAAAAACTAGAGAATGAGCTTATCAATCATCGGAAAGAATATAAGGCTCATCAGCTCTCTTGCCAATCCTATCGAAGTTTTAATCTTAATCTCAACGATAGGCACCGGTCTCAAGTGGGGTATTTAGCCAAATCCTTAGAAATTATCGAAAAAAGGTTAAAAGATCCATCAACTCAACTTTCAGAATTCGAAACAATAAACTTTTTTCAATCTTGTCGCAGAGTAGCTCAGCTTCTTGCGGAGGGGGCATTAAACCCCACAAATAGGGAAACTGTTTGTTTAAAGACAATTCTTGAGAATACTGAGCTTCTGTTTGCTGAGAAAATTTTAAAATCAAATCTTTCCTTTGAAATTGCATGCCCAAATGAACTTAGCTTTGAGGGCGATACTCTCTTCATGGAGTCCATCCTTATCAATCTAATTGGTAAATCCATCCATAGGGTTCCAAAGAATGGCAAAGTTTCAATCCAAGTAGCTGAGAATGACAAAACCTTATGTTTAGAAATAAAAGACAACGGTTTTTCTCTAGCAGGAACTGCTGAAAAGCTGGTGAAGAAGTCTTTTGATTTTCTCATTCCTGAAGATGTGTTTCAAAAAAGGTGCCAAGAAAACAGCATAATTTGTGAAGAAACAAAAGATGATGGTGGCCTAAATGTTATCAGAATCATTATCCCCATAAATCAAATAGAGGTTTTAAATAATAATGTTGTTCAGTTGTTCCAATAAAATTCTAAAAATACTCTCTATTTTAGTGATGAACTTTCCTGCCCAAGCGAGTGAAGCCTCTATTCCTGATGTATGGCATGTCCCAGGAGAAAACCCCAATTTTACAGGGCGAGAAGATGCTTTGAGGATCATTGCAAACATTTTCCAAACATCAGACTTGAAAGCTGTTGTCATTTCTGGCCCCTCAGGCTTTGGCAAAACACAAGTTGCTAAAAAATATGCCCATCAAAATTATGGTGGTTATAATGTAGTTTGGTGGTTTAAAGGTAATCAATATTTAGAGCCACAAATGGAATCTTTTGCTTTGGCTCTCTCTCCGTATTTGGGGTTAGATATAAATGATAATATCAAGAAAATAGGACCTGGGCGTCTTATTTCCATAATTAAAGATGCACTACGTAAGAAAAATGCAAAGTGCTTGATCATTTTTGACGATGTTCAAGCTTTTAAAGATATTGAGCCTTATATTCCGTTTACCCATTTGAAAAATGTACATATCATTATCACGACAAAGAACGCTAATTTATCTATAAAATCAATTTATCTTAAGCCTTTCAAAAGGGCAGAAAGCATAACCTTTATTAATCATTTCCTCCCCGAAGAAGACGATCAGGCAAAAGAGAACTTGGCAGAGCGATTGGTTACCCTCCTAACTGAACAATTATTTTATTAAAGCCGATTGATTGATTACATTCTTCAATTCACTTGCCTCTTTTTCGAAGAGAGTGGTGCTGTTAAAAATCATATTTATAAGGGTTTCAGCGATGGGATAAGGAATATTATTTATAATTCTTTTGAGCCTCTTGAAACGCTTTTCATAACACAGGTCTCGCCCCATAGGTCTTTTAGCTTCTTGAGGGTCTTTATAAAATGCTTCTACTATATGTTTTGCACATTGTTCATCAAAGTATGATTCTAAAGCATAGTTAAGATTGATAGGTCTTTCATCAAAATCTACTCCTTCCCAATAACTATTCCAATGTTTTACAGCTTCATCTTCCTTGCCTAAGGGAGTATTCAGAAACTCACGAATGTAAAGCATTACTTCATGAAAGATGGGATGAAAATTCATCCACGAAAGACGCTCATAAACCATCCAATCTAAGGTAACGCGATATTCTTGAAGGTCAAAATCATGATCATCATCTGTTTCTAAAACTAACATTTCTACCTCTCTGATGATTGATCGTTATCCCTTCATAAGTCTTGGCGTGCTTTCCAAGGGATATAAAGGATGATTTTAGCGGCTTAATTAGGGTTTATTTATAACAAATAGAGCTATACTTGTGATCGCCCTCCTTGGGGAGCACTCCATTAAGAACAGTACCTGGCTTGATGGAAAATCAATTAATCTACTTTAATCTTTCTTCCTCTTCTACAGGAAATTTATAGTCATATCCGTATCGTTTATAGAAAGTAACGATGTCGGGAAAATCAGATCTATTCTCAGCTCTAAAATACTCTACCCAGTAATTTGGTCTACCTGAAAAGTGATCATTTAGACGTTCAACTACATGCTCAGGTTCCCAGGCTACAGCACATTCAAGGTTTTTACACTCTTCCCAATCTACTAACAGGTCATTACCATCCACCATATATATATATATTTTCCCTGTAGTCGGATCTCTTTTATAAAACTTAGGTTCAATAAGAAGACCGCCCTCTAAAGCTACTTTCCCAATAATAAGCCAGTCCTGTGTCACTGCATACTTCATAACCCAAATTATAAATAGGATTGGTTTATTAATTATTTCCTCGATAGGCGGGGGACAGGAAGTTGGCGTTAACGTGTCATAAAATGCCATTAATCCAAATTTAATTATCCTTCCATAACCATAAGTGTTATTACCTAAGTCTATCTGAACTACTGCACCTGGTATCCACTTTTGACTTAGTTTTTTTCTTTCGCTCATGGTTCACCAAATTCTTTCTTCGCCTCATCTATATAGTAATTCTTTTTTGGGTTTTTGTTAGAAATACTATTAATCAAATTATTGGAGGTACCACCCTGTGATTTTGCTCCTCCTAATTCCTCTATCTTAACTTGCTCCCGAGCTCTTATGGCGTGGGGATTCGTAGAAACAACATCAATTTCTGCGGGCCCAAACCCCTTTTTATTCATATGATGCCTTCTATCTCGATTAATTAAAGTTTGCATAGGCTCTTTAGTTCCACTTGTTTTCCCCACATAAGGCACTCCTCCTTGAGGATGTGGTTTGAGATAAGTCATATATATTTTTACCTTCTCGGTCGTCTCACGAGCCGATTGGACCACTTTATCCTTAGATGCTCCACCAACCATACCGACACTAAAGACGATCCCGAAGGCACCACCCTCGGCATACGCATTGGCATAAGCCTCTGATACACCAAGTCGACTTTGGAGTTCATGGCTAAACCATTTCTTTCCCGCATCAGTCAACGCTTCCACACTCTCGTGTACGCCAATCCTCTCCAGAACTTGATCCCGGGCAAATCCCACCGGACCTGCAAGAGCCACCTGTAAAGCCGTCAGGGTAAATTTTGTCAAGTGAGGGTGGTTATCGGCCAACTTGGTTAGAACCTCAGCTCCGTGAGCAAGTGATCCTAATGCATCGTGAAGAATATCCCTTGTCCCTCGAGTAATCTCAATCCGGGGTTTTTGTCCAAAAGGTATGCCTCGAGCCGGTTCATTGCTGCCTTGACCTCTCATTCTAGTGACATGGTCAATCAATCCAGTCATTGCTGGATCGTTCATCAGGGTATTGATCTGATCAAACGTAGCCCCAGCGTCTTCTAAAGATTGTCTCATAGACAAAATGAGCTCATATCGACTCGGTGTCTTATATGGATTAAGACTTCCCATTTGGCTTTGAAGCATGGACAGAAGAAGATTCCCCTTGCCGTCTCTAAAATCATGCTCCAATGCCGTCGTTGCTGTCCGCAGCGCAACATGGGGATCTACTCGGGCAAGGGTGGCAGCGGCAATAGCGGCGTATTTACCCAGGGTTATGCTGGAATCTTTAAGGGACTGGTAGCGTTCCATTAAAGCCTTAATCTGGCTTTGGGCGTGCTGGGGTGAGACCTCCCCTTTTTGAACCTTTCCCTCCCATTCCTTTTGTTGGACAAGGAAGTTTTGCTCTTCGGCATAGTAAAACACCTCGGCCACGCTCTCGGCCACCATCGCGCCAAGGGCACCGGCTGCGACATTTTCCCCTTGGGCAAGACTGGAGAGGGCACCAAGGACACCATGGGTTATTTTGTGGGATACCGCATCGATCTGACCCTTTTGATAGCCCTGCCCGAGCTTATAACACAAATAGCCACTGACACTGGCCACAAGCCCATTGATCCCATACTCTTGAAACTTGTCTTTATAGGATCCCCCATGAAGAGCATAATCCACATGTAGGTTCACCGCTGCTTTGGTCATCTCCCGAGCGAATCTTTGACCCACTTCAAGCTGTTGACAGGCAGGAGATGGGGTGAGCTCCCCTTGAGGGGAGGCGAGCACGCCTTGAGTCAACCCCGCTGAGATCGCTGCCACGGCCACATTCTTCAATGCTCGCTTGTGCATCAAGTCTTTGCCCACCTGGCTTAAATTGCCTTGATGGCAGATCAAGCTGGAGACCGCCTGCGAGCAGAGACTGGTCATCGCTGCATAGGCCATGGTATTGATCATACCACTGATGGCCGCCCCCCATCCCATGGAAACCACGGAAATGAGAACACTGGCCGTCATGGCGACTTCTTTAAAATTGCCCGTCTGTTTATACTTGCACCATTCCTTGGCTACGTATTCGTCTTTGAGGATCCGCTTATCAATCTTGGCATCCGGGACATCCAAGATGACAGACGTGAGTTTGAGCAGATTTTCCACATCTAAGGCGTGCGGGTGGCGCTCGGAGATAAATTCACCTTGAATGCGCGAGGGAAAAACCACCTCTTTGCCTTGTCCGCCTTTCATCCCTTGGGTCACCCCACACCAGTTAGAGGAATTCCTTATTTTTTGATAGGATTGACCTACGGCAGGGCCGACCTCAAACACTTTGGTCCGATCAATGAGCTTGCCTTGGAAAACGCCCCCCTTTACATGGGCATAAAGTAAATTCAAGATGGTCTCGCCCCAATATTCGGCCATGACTACATCTGAGGGCCTTAGGGTTTCCTTTTTCTGTGAGGTGGTCTTAAACATCCCTGTCTTAGTTTTTTGCGTGCGCCGTTTGTAATAATCAATCACCGCCTCGGCATAAAGCTCCTGCCCATTAAATTGATTCTGACCATTGGCGATGTGTGGGGCTTGGTGAAAGTGGTGTAAGGCGGTGACAACCAGGGACTCAAACCCCTCAATGGTGGTCGGCAGCGTGTGGTCTTGGCGGGTAAAGCTATGGTTGGTCCGCCGTTGATCTTGCATCTTAACCGCTGAGATCCGTGCTTCGTTGCCCGCCGTTATAGCGAACGTACTGCCTGGCTCCCCCTGGATTTGGACCCCTTTGAGTTCAACATTTTCCTTTGCTTTTAACTCAATCTTGGCTCCGGGTGTTGCCCTCAGCATCATCGGGGACGGCACCGTTTGCTGGGTGAGCCGTCCTTGGCGGAGGGTGATGGGGGTGCTGCGCAACTTAAGATTCTTGGCCTCCATCACCAAACTTTTAGCGACACTCATCTTCGCGTTGTCGATCTCGATGTCCCCCTCCGAGCGAATCTTCCCCACTTTCATGGTGAGGACGCCCGCGCCCTGTTCAGGGTTTTGCCATTGCTCAGGGATATAAATGGTCAGCTGCGGTAGACCATAATTTTTGGTGACGTCATCATAGGAAACCAGATAGACCAGCAGGAGATTCTTTAACTCCCTGAGTTCCCCAACATCTCTAAACACAGGATGAACCAGATTAAGAGCTCTTGAATCATTGACAATCTTGTCCACTAGCGCTCGCCCACTCAAGCCCTCCCCATGCACACATCCCTTTTGAGCCAAAATGGCTTGTAGGACCACATCGATCGGGACTTGATATTGAGGGGCGACAGGGGGAACAAAGGCCTCTCCCTTTCCACCGCCAGAGATCACCCAGGGGATTTCTCCTGGTTTCGGGGCGAGGGTCCCCGGCAACTGGGTTTGAAAGACTTGTTGAAACTCGACCACACTGTGGAGGGTTGGGATTGAATCCACCGGCACGAGGGGGGAACTAGGCGGAGCAACGGCAGGCCTAGAAGGGATTTTGCTTAACGACACGTTTTGCTGGGCATAAATATCTAAGAATTGGCTATCTAATCCCAACTGACCGACCAGAGTTTGGCCATGAAACATCATCTGTTGGCCTAAAACCAGATGAGGCGCAAGCGTATGGACTAACCAGCTCCCCACATTGGCTCGGTTGTTGGTAATGATTTTTTCATCAATGAACACCCCGCCATGGCTATGAGCTTCTCTCATGTTAGCATCAAGGACACTCCGCAGGATGTACCCATGTCGGATATCGTCCATGCACAGCCCCAAAAAATTAATTTCGGCAATTGAGGTGTTTTTTATGGCGGGGGAGAAAGGAACAAAATGGGATCGTAGTTTCTTCCACTTTCGTTGTTTATCCCTGATCATCTGGTCAACGAGACTTTGAGGAAGGGCTTGTCCTGCCAGCATGTGGCCTAAGGATTTAAACGGAACACACGCAAATCGACCCTTCTTGATAAACATCCGATAGGTGCGAGGCATCGGAACTTGCCCCAGATAGAGGGCATGAAATGCTAAGGTACCACTCGTGTTCACCCCGGTTATCGGCATCCCATTGACGATGAATTGTTCAGCCGCAATCTTTGTCCCGACAAGATCTGCCCGATCGGTTATGGTCAAGGTGATCGGGCCTACATGGGTAAGGGAGGTGGGTTGAGATAAGAGATAATCGTAATAGGTGGTTCTCTTGCCCATGACCAGAATCTCTCTCCCTTTTTCCCACCGGTATGTCCCCGTAGGCTTGTTGGTCGATGTCTGGAACATGGCTTTGCGGGTCCCCTCACAGCCAAACATCATGGACGGTGCTGTTGCCGAAAAAGCGCCGTTGCCCATGAATTCCACCGATAGTAAGTTTAAGGGAGAGCCGCTGGTCAGGTGCGTTAACAGATGGCTGAAGAAGCGACAATAGCTGAGGGTTAACATCTGGCCATGGATTTCTATGGTTTGGCCATAAAGCAGGGTTCCATTGGGGGCACGATAACTGTTATTGTTGGTCACTCGAAACAAGTCATCTACCGCACTTCCTTGCCAAGCGCCTAAAAACGCTGACCCATCGGGAGCATGTTCCACATACTCGCCCAAGGTTACGTTGCCTTGCAGTTGGAGCGTGCGGGCAGCGTATAGCTTGGCAAATGGGGCCGAAATGGTTGGTGCTTGGATGATCAAATCCCCGCCCATAGCTTGCAGATGGCCAAAATGAGCCGTATCCAACCCCACCACCACCGGGGCACTAGCAGTCAGCTTCAAATGATGAACCAACAGTTGAGCGGCAAAAGTGAGGGGGGCGGAGGCCGTCAACTCCACCCGCTCCACACGGGAAAGATCCAGGTTCTGGGTTAAGGACATCTCATGATCAATGTGGGCTTTAACCAGGGTTAGACCTGCATAAGGGGTCAGATCGCTCCAAGACGAGAGCGAGGAAACCACCTTGGGGACAGGATCTTCCCTCCCCTTGACTTCCAAAGGCGGAGCCGACCCTCGTTGAATCGCCGGCCTTCCCGAAGGCAGCGGAGGGATCATTCCCTCCATTGCTTGGGCAAGGCTCATCAACCCATGATTTAAAATCAGAATCCAACACAGAAGATTTTTGGCCAATAAGGTTAGGGTTTTTAGTCTAGTCATGTGTTTAATTCCTGTGGTGAGAAGATTGTGCGGGGAGGATAAAAAGGACAAAACAGGAGAAACGAGGGAAAGGGTGTCAAGGCAAGGTCATGGAAACGATTCGACATACCTCTTCTCCAGAACACTTGGAAGATAAGTCAAAAATAATACGGGGGATTTTGGGCAATAAACGTGAAAATGAGAAAAAATTTAGCAAGTCTGTTCGTAAAAAACAGGCCTTAGAGTCGCCGATAAAGCTTATGACTCTTATATTCATGATGAATCCTTACACAAACAGGTAATTCAGCTAATTGCACCAAATAAACAAAATCGGCAAAAACCAAAAACTCAGTATGGTCGTAAACTTAAACGAATGAAGAAAAGATGGGTTGTCGAAAGGTTTTTTGGTTGGATGAAACCAGCTCGCAGGTTGCTTGTCAGATTCTATAAAAAAAATTCGCGTCTTTCAGAATTTTTTATACATTTTTTCCATCATTACTCTTGTCAAGCACTTATGAGACAGGTTCTATTTACATCTCATTCATTTTCTAAAATTTACTTATGATATATTAAGTATGCTCCTTTTCTAAGGAGTCAAGGTACATAGCTTTATAAAGCCTAATAGTTACTCTACCATCAGCTCAATAAACCAATCAGCAAAATCTTGGTCTACTTTGGAGGGGTCTTTCTGGAGAGAATGGAGATATATCTCCTCAATACAAGTAAGGGCTTGCTGAGTGGATATGGAGCTAGTGTTATTTCGCAGTTTATCATTCACTAGCTTAACGGTTTCTTGCAATAGAGCTGGGTATTTATAAGGGCTCTCGAGGAGCTCGTTTTTGGGTAAAGAAGCTTCATCCTCTTCGAAAATGTCTTGGTTTTCTAAGAGTTCTTTCACAGTACATCCAAGAACATCTGCAACAGCTTGTAGCAACTCTGCGCTTGGCTTCTTTGATTTACCTCTCAGAATATTTTGAACAGCATGAGTTTTAAGGCCAGCTTCCCTCTCAAGCATAGTCACAGAAAGGCTTTTGGCTTTCATGCGTGCTGAAATTTGTTTGGCTAATTGGGAGCTCATACTTCGTTATTACTACATAAAATTAATATATTCAAACACTTGGATATAAACATGACTTGACATAGAGCTACAATGATGTATAAATACAATTACGCGTATAAAAACTATATTTTGTAATTATACAGATATATAAGGTAGTAGATTTATGCAAACACCATTTCTTACACCTGACTTGTTAGCCTCACGTTGGAACCTCACTCCAAAGACACTTACTCAATGGCGATGGAATGGAAAAGGACCGAATTTCTTAAAAATAGGTCATCGTGTTCTATATCGTATTGAAGATATTGAACAATTTGAAAAACAACAAATCCGCCAAAATACCTCACAACGTAATCTCAAAAATCTGCCACCCCATCTCCAATATTAACAGAGGTCATTATGACATCGACGTTATTGATCAATGAACCTCCGTTACAGGTTCTGCCAAGCCTTGCTTTACGCATTGGATTAAATGAAGCTATGTTTCTTCAGCAGGTTCATTATTGGTTAAATCCTAAATTCAATAATAATTACTTTGATGGATGCTATTGGGTACATAACACCTATGAACAGTGGCAAGAACAGTTTCCATTTTGGGGTGAAAAGACGATCCGTCGTGTGATTTCAAACTTGGAAGAAGCATCTCTTTTGATTTCTTTCACCACACGTGATTTTAAAAAAACCAAATACTACACGGTTAATTATGAGAGGCTTGCTCAGTTACAGCAAGCTCCAGGAATGGCTGAAAACCATGATTTTTCTCCGTCTGGTCAAAATGACCAGATCGATGTGCCAAAACGGGCAGATCGAGCTGCCCAAAGTGACCAGATCGATCCGGTCAAAATGACCAGATCATATACTAAGGATACAGAGAATACTAAACCAGAGAATACTCTTCCTCTTTTCGGTGCTTTTTCAAAGGAGGAGGAAGAGGAATTTAAGACGATGTTGGGGATTTGGAATGCTGTTGTTCAAGAAAAAATTCATCCTGGTAAAGAGGTTAACCCCACATCGAAAAGGTTTGTGGCATTTAAGACCTTCTTAGCCAATGTGAAGATTGATTGGGAAGATTATTGCCGAAGCATTGCTCAATGCCGTTTTTTGATGGGGCATAATGGAAGCGGATTTAAGATATCTTTGGATTGGGCTCTGATTCCAGAGAATGCATACAAAATCCTGGAAGGAGCAATTTATGATAAGGCGCCTCTAGATACCTTACCAGAACAAGATTCTATTCAAGAAGAAATCATGAAGGAACTGGAGATCCATGGCCAGAGTCCTTGGGGAAAAATTTCTCAATATTTGGTCAGCAAAATTGGGTTTACGGCTTATAAGGCCTGGTTTCTCAAGATCTCTCTCTTAGATGTTGGAGAGGAAGATGTGCTCTTGAAAGTAGAAACCCCATTTATCCGAGATTACATAATTTCTCATTATCTTCGTGATTTGGAACACGCTGTTCAATCTGTCTTTCCAACCATTAAACACATTCATTTCGGTATTCATCCTAAAGAGGAAATTATATCATGTTGGAATTACAAGTCATAAACCATCCCATTCATTATGTTCAGGGACGATCTATTGAACCCATTGATGTAGTTGAGAATTGTTCACTTTGTCATCACTTAGCCTGCGTTGTGAAATACATTGCAAGAGCTGGTCGCAAACACTCTCATATAGAAGATCTGAAAAAAGCTGAATGGTATTTGGAACGAGAGCTTACCCGATACCAAAATATCTTTAGTAAATGCCAACTGGCTCTCAAAGATCCTTATGAATTATCCGTTACATCCGTTTTAGGAGATTGGAAATTACCAAGAAACCTAGAACAAACCCTTGTCTCGATCAAGGCATCAAAAAGTCATGCCTTACGCGAGGTCGAATTAACTCAAGCCCTTAAATCCTTAAGACAAGAAATTACGAAGCATGAGGGGCAATGATGAACATTAAAGAACATCGAATTTATAAGTATTTAGGCTCGCCCGTCAAAATTGCAGGGCTCACTGTGGGAGAGATCTTTTTGAGTCTTGGCGGCTTAGGCGTTTTTTTGTTCGTTCCAACCTTAAACCAAAAAGGTTTCGTCATTCTGACCACAATATCCCTGTTTTGGATGCAGCGTCATTTAAAGAAGAAAACCGCTGGGTTTGCTCTCAAACCGTTTCTCCATTGGCACTGTGGAATTCGGTTCAACACATCGAAGGAATTCCCTAAACCTCATCATCATTTTTACAAGGGGTAAGTCATGAAGTTTTCTTTTGCCCAAAGCACTTTGCAGGGAGCTTTAAACCAGCGCGATTTATCCTTGAAGGTTTGCCTAGGGTTAGCCATTGCCAATGTGGCATTGGTGATGAAAGTCATCAATCATGAGGAACACTGGGTTTTAATCCCACAATTTGATTCTGACCACAGGGTACCTTTAACCCGTAGTACATACACTGACCCATATTTAATGGATTGGGCTTCTGGCGTCGTAAGCACACTCTTGTGCGCCAACCCTGATAGCATTCATTGGAAGATCAATCAAATCCTGGCCATTACGACGGAGGATCGGGGTGCATTAAAATCAAAGCTTCAAAAGGAAGCGCTACGCATTAAGCAAGATGATGTTTCGACTGTCTTCTATCCCAAAAAATTCACCGTCAATCAGCAGGATCACACCATTGAGGTGAAAGGTGATCATCTTTCTTACTTCGGCAAGGACACAACACCGGTATCTGGAGAAAAAACTTTTCGTCTCACTTACGACATTTTCTCCCGTGGTCTCGTGCTTTTAAAAGATATTGAAGAGGTTAAACCATGAAGTCTCATATTTTATTCTTGCTCGGCTTTTCCAGTGTGGCGCAGGGTGCAACAATTCTTGATCCTTCCCAAGTATTACAGTTTTCCGTCTCGAAAGATGGGCTTACCCGTATATCCATTGAGAATGATGGCATTGAGGATATCTTTGCCTATCCTTCAGATCTGGAGGCTAATATCCAACACCATAAGAGTGGTCATGTCTTTATTGTAGCTGATGGGGTTCAAGGGCCCATGTTTGTCACGCTCATTACCAAACGAGGGGTTGCACAGGACTTGAAACTTACGCCCACTCATAAAACGACTGAACCTATTCTGCTGAAATTTGAAAGCGAAGAGACACAAGCCAAAGACAATCAAGATCATCTCGAATCCCTTTTGAAAAGTTTCATGGGCGGCATAATTCCTAAAGGGTTTTATCCCATCTCTATTGATGAGACCAGTCGCAGCTCAGGTTCTCTAAACGCTGTTTTAAATCAAACTTTTCAAAATGCTCAATACCGCGTGTTGGTTTTTGACGTGAAGGCAGAAGAAGCAAGTGTTCAAACATTAGATACAGCATCCATGTGGGCGGCAGGTGATCTTGCAGTCAGCTTTGATATGCCGTCCTTGGAGAAAGGCCAAACGGCCAAGTTATATGTGATTCAACCTGTGAAATAGGAGAAAAACGTGAATTTAAAACAAGTGACAAGAACGAGTGGCTATACCGTCCTTAGCTTTTTAGCCAGTTATGGATTTGCTTTGGCGACCCTTTCTGAAGAACTGGGCAAAGTGAATACCATGCTGACGGGTAAAGTTGTTCCCCTAGTGATCGGCGGAGGCTTGGTTGCAGGTGGGGGATATTCCTTAGTGCAAGGCAATATCATGAAAGCTCTTGGTCAGTTAGGTGTGGCTTTGCTTATTGGCCTTGGGGTGACGCTTGCCGGTAATGGTTCTTTCTTAACCGCAACAGCTGGCAATTAAGGATAGGCTTGCCATGATGAGAGATCTCAAATCAAAGCTTCTTGGATGCACACGTTGGGTTCGTAGTGAGAATCAAACACCTGGTTCATTGCTCCTCAAGCACCAGTTTATCAAATGGACTGGTTTTGCGGTGGTCATTGGTGGGTTTTGCTGGTTCAGTAACTTTTGGTTTGAGAACGCAAAGGCGGCTGCTGAAACAGCAGCCCCTATAAGACAAGATGTGGCTAAGATGGCAACCCCCTTGACTCCCGTCGATGAACGGGAAATGTGGGTAGCACGCATTCAAAAGAATATGCAAAGCGCTCAAGAAGAAGCCCAGGAAGTTAAACAAGAAAATGCGTTTTTAAAAGAACGTCTTGATGTGCTCGAACAACTCTTTAAAGCCCAAAGAGGAGACATAGGAAATAACGAGGAAAAGGAACCCGTCAATAATCTACCCTCATCTGATTCTCTTGCTGCTTCCAAGTCGTCTCCATCTGACCCAATTCCACCTTCCTATAATTCAGGTCAACCTTATCCCCCTGTGGGCGCTGATATTGGTGGGGGATATGAAAATTTTCGTCCCCAAGAATTTGGCAATACCCCGCCCTCCAAAAGCCGGGGATCTAAAATCTTAAGAGTTGGCAATGACCGTTTCCAAAAAGCTATGTTAAAGACATTAGATGTTTATTTACCTGCGGGTTCCTATGCCAAAGCTGTCTTGACCAGTGGTGTGACCGCTGCCACCGCTACTAATGCCCAAAGTAACCCTCAACCCATCATGTTACGCCTTGTTGATGATGGTAACTTGCCACGAGGTTTTAAGAGCCGTGTAAGAGACGCCGTGTTGCTCGGGGGATGCTATGGCGATATTTCTAGCGAACGGGTGCTGTGTCGCCTCGAAACCATGTCTTGGGTCGAGAAAGACGGTACCACGGTAGAAAAGAAAGTGGAAGGCTGGGTCATGGGCGAAGACGGTCGTTCCGGCTTGCGCGGTGAAGTTGTTGATCGATCCAGTGATGTAGCTCGAGAAGCCTTTGGCGCAGGTTTACTGTCCGCTGTGGCTAACTTTTTTAAGTATGAAGCCACATCCAGTATATTCCCAGTCACCCCATTTGGCCAAACCAATGCGCTCAGTCCGAAAGAAGCGATTCAGGGCGCTGCTGCCTCAGGTGCTGGCAGTGCCTTGGACAAGCTAGCCGACTTTTCCATTAAACGAGCTGAGCAAATGCAGCCCGTCATCTTGGTGGCCAGTGGCAGGTTGGTGGATGTAGTTTTTAAGTCAGGTGTCGATTTATCTCCTGAGGCCATGCATCAAGAAATGAAGGTGGTGGGTGCTTCTCATCAAGATACCCCTCAGGAAATAATGGAGAACTAAATGAACCGTATTGCTGTGATTGCCTTATTAACTCTATCTGGATGCTCAGCTTATAACAACAAGTTTGATTGTCCTTATGGATCAGGATTGGGATGTGCGTCAGTCTCTAGAGTCAATCGACTGATAGACAACAAGCAAATTGATTTGGATGAGGAAAATGCCCTTGAGGTGAAAAAACACAAAGTGATGGTGTATTACGGTCCATCCAAGATGAGCCAGATGCTTGATATTGATGCACGGTAGAGGTTCAAGATGCAAGGTCGCAATGCCCTCAAAACCTATTTAAAGAGTCTCCATGAGATTCCTTGCTTTTACGAGCTTCTTCCTTACGAAAGTTACGATGAGCAAACTCAGCTCTTTTATAATCGCGATACCACGGGGTTTGTCTTGTCAGCTTCTCCCTTGGTGGGGGCTTCGTTAGACAATCAGCAATCCATTGCCCACTTCTTTCGTCATAAAGATAATTTGCCCAGTGGCGCATCAATGCAGTTCTTGTTGTTTGCCTCTCCTTGTGTGGGTCCGATGTTGGCGCAATGGCAAAATGCCCATCAAGGGGATGTGTTCCAAAAGATGGCCGCTGACAGGGTTAAATTTCTGACTTCAAAAGCCTTTGATGATGGAACGGGATTAGTGATCCGGGATTATCGGATTTTAATTTCTTATACGGTTCCAGGTCATCTGGAAGGATTTCACCAGCAACAACTTTTAATGCTTCGGGAAAATCTCCAATCAACGCTGAGAGAAATGGCTATGTCTACCCAAGTAGTGGATGCACCTGGGTTGATCCGGGAGGTCGGCAGTATCTTAAATCTAAAAGATTCCGTATGGCCCCATCATGCTGATTGGAATGAGTATGATTCTCTATCTAAGTCCATGGTTGATGCAGGGCGAAATTTTCATGAGACAGAAAATGAACTTTTTCTCAATGATGGCCTGACCCTGTGTCGAAGTTATGGGCCTAAATTTAGTCCGAAGTATTGGTCTTTGAGTCAGATGGATGGATTCATTGGCCATATTGTGGAACGACATAGTTCGATTCCTTGTCCTTTCTTACTTCACTTTGGAATCTTTGCCGAAGCAGAGCAAGGAAAACGCGCTGCCAAAGCCAAAGCAAAACGAGAAACGGAAATGAAGATGATGCAGAACGGTTTAGCTCGTTTTGATGCAGATCTGCCTGATCGCCTGCAAGAAAGCCATGAACTGATTGAAGAGCTCGAGCGGGGCGAGCGCATTGTCGTGAGTAACATCAGTTATACGTTATTTTCCACCCCTGACCTGATTCACAAGCATGAACGAAACTTAGAAAGCATTTGTCAACGAAATGGATGGCAATTTGAGCCTACACGCTATTCTCATCTCGTCCTGTTACTCAGCTCCTTACCCATGACGTGGACGTTGGGACAAACAACCCGTCCATTTAAAAAGGCTTATGGTTTTGCTAGTGATCTGGAAAAAATGCGCCGCGCTAAACTCACTATCACGAAACAAGCCCAAAATAATCTACCGATATTAGGCGAATGGAAAGGTCAATCGGCTCCCGGCATTCCTTTAGTCGGACGTCGAGGCCAATTGTTCTTTTGGAACCAATTTGGCGATATGATCTTACCCCGAGGGCAAAACTCTGCGGCAACAACCATAGGGGCAGAAGAAAGTTATAATGTGGCCATTTCAGGATATACTGGTTCCGGAAAATCCGTCTTCATCAATGAAATGGCCAAGATGATTTTAGGTTTTGGTGGTCGGGTGTTCATCATGGATCATGGCCGTAGCTTTGAGAAAATGTGTAAAAACTATCAGGGCCAGCACATCGACTTTGCCGTCAACTCTAACATCTGTATCAACCAATTCTCGACCATGCCTTTGGGAGAAACGCTAGAGGATCAAGCGGAACGGCGCACCATTTTAGAAGCGGTTAACTCGATTTTTAAAGTTATGGTCTCGCCATCCAATCCAACGACGCCGTTAGAAGATACGATCTTGCAAGAATGTATCGATCAATCCTGGGAAAAATTTGGCAGAAACAGTTGTGTTGATACCGTTCAGGAAATCTTACTTTCGCGCCCTGAATTGGAAGCCAAGAATTTGGGGCAATGTTTATATCGGTTTTCCTCCAAAGGGGCTTATGGGCATTTCTTTAATGGTCCATCCACGGTGGATTTGCGCGATCGATTTGTTGTCATTGAAACGGAGAACCTTAAAAATTTTCCCCAATTATTAGCCGTTACTTTGCAAATGTTGATTGTCCAAATCAATAACATTATGGCTCGAGGGGATCGTAAATCTCCCTTTGCCGTGATTGTCGATGAAGCCCGCAATACTATTTTTACTGGCCATTCCTTTGCGGAGTTTTTTGCCCGTGCGGGACGAACAACACGCAAACACAAAGGATCCATTGTCTTAGCCACACAATTGCTTACGGACTATTTTGATCCCAATTGCCCTCAGGCTTCGGATGTGTTTAAGAACTCGGCTTGGAAGTGTATCCTCATGCCCAAGGCTGAAGAAGTAGGCGAGATGAAGACCCATCCGGCATTAAAGGAATTTGTGAACTCGGAGTATCGAGAATCCATCATTCGCAGTCTCCATGCCAATCCTCCTTATTATTCCGAAGTAGCCTTATTTAGCGGGAATACCGGTGGCGTGGTGGGCAGACTTCGCTTGGATGGGTTTAGTCGTCTTCTCTATTCAACCAACCCTGATGAATGGGGTGCAATTCAAGAACTCTTGGATACAGGAATGGCGGTTGAAGAAGCCGTTGAAACGGTGCGTAAGCGTCAAGAGGCCATGCGTCATGGTGTATAGACTAGTTCTTCTTAGCTTTATGATATCAACCTGCACTGCCAAAAACTTTGGCGTCTATGGTCAAACCTTTGAAATCAAAGAAGTAAGCTTGTGAGAGGTTATT
Organism: uncultured Verrucomicrobiales bacterium; assembly: GCA_964542195.1. Lineage (GTDB taxonomy): Bacteria > Pseudomonadota > Alphaproteobacteria > Paracaedibacterales > Paracaedibacteraceae > CAZITL01. The sequence continues at coordinate 21,688 of CAZITL010000015.1, read as the reverse complement.
CAACAGCGTCTCAAATCTCTCCAGGAATCTGAAAAGATTCATTTACATCAAGTGGAAGTTCAAAAGCGTATCGAAGCAAGTATTAAGCGTCCAAAGCCTGTCGAAGGAATCAAAAATGCGGAGACTTACCAATCCAGACTTTATGATCCCACCATCACAGTAAGCCAAGATTTGAAAGACCACCAAGGCAATGTTTTTGCCCGCAAGGGAGAAAAGATTAACCCGTTAGACTATCGGTCCTTTGGCAAACCTTTTTTGTTCATTAATGGCGATGAACCAAAGCAAGTCGCATGGGCCCTGAAACAAAAAGGCAAGATTGTGCTAATTCAAGGTGCACCTTTGGAGTTGGAGAAACAACATCAAATCACTTTCTTTTTTGATCAAGGAGGAGTGTTAACTAAGAAGTTTGGAATAACTCAAGTTCCATCCCGGGTTTCTCAACAAGAAAAAGGCTTGTTAATTGAGGAAATTGTAAGTCATGACCAAAAAAAATATTAGCAAAGCGAGAAGCACCACAAAACTGTCAAATAAAAAGATAAGTTTTTTTATTATTCGACCAGCTCTGGTGCGAGGTTTGCACTCCTTAGGTAAAACAAAAATTAATCTGACTTCTTCCAACAAGTCTGAAACAACTAAATATATTTTTAGGATTATTCCAAAAAATTTATGCACCGTTCTTTCCCATAAACTGCTGGTAATATATTCTACACAACTGACATCTGTACCTTTCAATAGCAACGCTGCTCATCATCTCAAATATCTCCAGTTATATCAGATTAAAAATGAAAATTTTGACATCCCATTTCAAGGAGAAACCTTTTTCCTTTTTAAGGAAGGATACAATGGCTAATAAAATATTTTCATCGAGACTCTATGCCCAGTTTGCATGCATAGAGATGATCCTTGGGTCCTTTATATTAACACATCGATTTGCTCAGTTCTTTGGCTTATTAATTATAATATTTTGCAGTCAATTTAGCACTTCAGAAGCCAAATGCATCGGCCGGTTTGTCAACCCAACGACCGATATTTGCTGGAAGTGCATCTTTCCTCTCACCATTTCGGGACTCCAAGTAGCTAGCGGCAACCCCAGCCCTACACCAAATACGGGCCCCATATGCTGGTGTAATCGTCCCCCCTTCAATCAGCCAACACCTGGTATCCCCATTGGATTTTGGGAACCAGCCCGATTGGTCGATGTTACCCGCACACCCTATTGTTTAGTCAATATGGGTGGAATGCAAATTGCTAACACTGGTATTCGCTATCGAGGCGATGTGGGCGTTAATGTCGATAATGGAACCCATACCAGTTTTTACCATGTTCACTGGTACGTTTATCCCATTATCTATTGGCTCGAAGTCCTAACAGATTTCCTGTGTTTGGAAACATCGGCCATTGATCTGGCTTACATGACGGAATTGGATCCTCTTTGGAACGATGATGAAAAGTCCTTCATTCTCAATCCCGAAGCTGTTTTGTTTGGGAATCCCATTGCTCAAGCAGCGTGTCTGGCCGATTGTGCAGCAGCTTCCTCAAATTTACCTTTGAATGCCTTGTTCTGGTGTAATGGCTGTCAGGGGAGCCTTTATCCCTTTACTGGGACATTGAATGATCATATGGGAGGCGTTCAAGCAAGCCTTCTGATCACAGGCCGGTTCATGGCCAAACTTCACCGGGAAGGTCTATTATGGGGAACACTGGGCGTCAATGGCCTTTGTGATAAATATCCCATGCCTATCATCAAGAAAAGCCAATACCGCCTTCAGATGACTTATCCCATTCCCACATCCAACAATTGTTATCCCTTGGGTCATACGGAAGTGGTGTGGCAAGGAGGTAAAGAATTTCCCTATAAGGGTTCTGATTTTGGCTATTTGGTCTGGCGAAAACGCGATTGTTGTTTGTTGTGAGAAGTAAAGATCATGTTTAAATTTCTACTTATCCCTTTTATTGTAAATAGCCTTGCGGCCGGTACCTGTCCGCAATCTCCATCTTTATCTCTTCACGAGAAAAACCGTACATTACCTCTCAAAATTTTTGTTTCTTCCAGCATGCCCGCAGCGTCGTTAAAGGCTTTGCATCAGCAAGCGGTTAAAATTGGAGGACGATTAATCTTTCGGGGGTTGATCAACAATTCTTTTAAAGATACCCAGGCATATTTCAAAGATCTGGGTATTTCAGCCGACATTGATCCTCCCAAATTTGAAGAACATCACGTAACCCGTGTGCCAACCTTTATTTTAGGAGAACATCAGCTCCAAGGAAACATTACGGTTGAGGAAGCCTTGTCCCATTTGAAGGAATCCCGCCCATGAAGTCGTGGTTAAACATACTTTTACTGATAATGAGCGGGAGTATAGTAGAGGCTAACATGAGTACCTACCATCAACAAGGTAAATCATTCGGCCAAAGTTTAAACGTATCCATTCCTCATGATGCACCTCATTACCAAGGTAAGGATGTTGCAGAGGCTAAGTTGAAAGCTCAAGATCTGGCAGGCGCAGCTCAAGCAAAAGTACAACAGAATCATGCAGCTCAGGTTATTGAGGAGTCATTAGCTAAGAGACAGCCTTATAAAATCGACATCGAAAAGGATCCTCTCTTTACCACAGCGGATGAAGTGGTGAAGAACCCAGAAGCTCATCTGGATGTTGTCGTTAAAGAAACGAAAGAAGAATCAAAGGCCACCATTCACACTTGCAGTGAAGGTAAAGAAGAAATTAGACGATCTTGTACGGCGGATCTTGTGCCCCTTCAACAGGGAATTAAAGAAGAAATTCAAACTCAAGAGGTTGAGATATTATCCTCCCATATTCTCAACCACCCAGATAAAGACGTCAGGAATTTCTATTTCACTGGCTGGCTGGCGGATCATCCTAAGGATTTAGATCGTTTGCAAAAGACCTTAGGGCACAAGCCTTTATCTCCCGATCAGCTCTTGAGTGTTTTTAAAAAGATTTCTCCTGGGTCTTTTTTCCTCGATCAATCTTCCACCGTTACTTGTTTAGGTTTTTATGGTCCCATAGTTTGGGTCAACAAGCATACCCAAGCCCCACAATATCTAAAGTTTCGCATCACAAGCAAAAAGCAAGCGCCTCAACTGGAGATGACTTGGAAATCTACCTGTGATGACTTAGAGAAATTGGTTGATGAAGGTAAATGCGAGTATATGCGTAAACGCTGCACTCAAGGACCCCAAACCCGAATCATAGACGGCATTCCAGTCACAAAGCCCTGTTGGCAAGAGCAATTCATTTATTCCTGCCAAGGCGAGGTCAAAGACACCTGCACGCCCTTACGCCAACAAGGATGCACCCAGATTGCCTCCCGATGTCTCAAAGAGAATGAGGACGAATGTGCAGAATGGGAGCAAACCATGGAATGTGCTTCTTCCCAAAGCCTGTCCTCATCCTCCCTAGAAGGCGATAAACCTTTTTGTTTAGATGGCGATTGTGTTGAACAAGGCTGGGCACCCAATCAAGATATGGCGGATAGTTTGTCCAAACTTGCCATCTTCCAACATATTCAAAAGGATATGGATGCTAAAGCCCAAACTGTCTTCAAAGGCAAAGATCTTAAATGCTCTCGAGCCATTACCAACTTTAAAGATTGCTGTGTCAAAAAAGGTTGGGGAGTGGATATTAGTCTTGCCAGTTGTAGTGGCGAAGAAAAAGATTTAGCGGAGCAACGCAAAGCCGATAAATGCATTCGCGTGGGCACCTATTGTGCTGAGAAGGTTTTAGGAAAGTGTGTGCGTAAGAAGACCAGCTATTGTTGTATTGGCAGCAAGCTCGCCCGCATCATCCATGAACAAGGAAGAGCTCAATTAGGTCTTGCCTTTGGTTCCGGAAAACGTCCCCAATGTCAGGGACTTACTCTTGACCAACTTACGAAGATCGACTTTTCCAAAATAGATTTGTCCGAGCTGTTCAAAGACATGGCCGCAAAAACTAAAGTCCCTCTCATGAGCAAGGTTACTCAAGGCATTCAACAATCCTTTCAAAATAAAACCCATGCCATTCAAAAGGAACATCCCCATGGTCAATTTTAGAATTATTGTTTCATTGGTTTTATCCCTATCATCTTGCAACGCTGAATCGTGGGTCTCCAGCCCACAAAAAGGGTGGTTGTGGTATAAGAAATCCCCAAAGAAGATTCAAGAAAAAACTAAACCCACAGGGGAAAAGCAATCGGCGATCACTTATCGAGATCGGGTCAAGAAATACAAACACTATATTGAAGAGGTTCAAGCCCGCGCTGTAATGGCCCCGACACTAGAAAACGTACTTGCCTTTCAAAAGGTTCAATCCCAAGCCTTAAACAGAGCCGAGAATTTTGAAAAGATGTGGATGCTGGCATCCATGCTTTCTTCTCAAGGGTATCGGGAAAGTGATCAACCGTTTCCCCAACATCGGAAAACCTATGCGGCTGTCCGAGAAAAGCAATTGGATGCTCAAATCAAACATCTCGCTCAATCCTTTGGCTTATTCTTTATCTTTAAAAATAACTGCCCTTATTGCCATCAATTTGCCCCCATTTTGCGCGAGTTCATAGACCAATATGGCTTTAACTATAAGGCTATTTCTCCTGATGGCGAGTCTTTGCCAGAATTTCCTGATGCCGTGGCAGACAATGGCACGATTCACACGGTGAATCCTGAGGGAATATACCCCCTCGTCGTGTTGGTCAATCCGCAAACCCGGCAAGTCATTCCGCTTTCTCGAGGATTGGTTAACAGTGACCATCTGAAAGTAAACCTCAAAACCATCCTTCCTCATCTGAAAGGCTAATTGATGAAAAAGCTTTCACTCACCCTCCTTTTTTCCTTACTTATTCCCCAAACAATCCATGCCAATGCCTTGGATCGCTTCTTTAGTAGTTTAGGAGCACAAACCAATCTCTCCACACCTGGGTCTTTTCAAGATCAAGCTGCTGGTTATTATACCGGGGGTGGCTATGTCATGCGCCAAGGCAGCAGTGCTATTCAACCCATTAATATTTCGCTGCCCAAATTTGGCGTGGGGTGTAACAGCTTAGATCTTTATTTTGGATCCTTTTCGTTTATCTCTAAAGATCAGCTTGTTCAAATGGCCCGACGGATTGCCACAGCTGTGCCCACTTACGTGTTTCAGTTAGGGTTAAAGACCTATGCCCCTCAAATTGAAAACACCATGGCTCAGATCCGCAAATATGTCCAAGACATGAATAATTTGATGCTTAATGAATGTCAGGCAGCACAACAAATAGTCGGGGGCATGCTGCCCAAAGGTTCAGCCATGCATGACATGTATTGTAAGGAACAAAACATGGGTCATAACCAAGATTGGTTTGGTGCTAAAGACCACTGCAATAATGATGCAAAAGTTGCCCAATCCATGAAGAAGGCTGAAAAAGATAGCCCGGATCTCTTGGTTGGTGAATATAATTTGGTTTTCCACGTTTTAAAGAAAATGCCTGAATATGCGGACAATGAAGAATTGCGTAACTTCGTCATGTCCTTAATGGGCACATTGATCTCAAGAAAAGAAGGTGATCGGTTTCGTCTCTATACCATTGAACCTCGAGCGGATCAGGAAGAGTTTGTCTCTGCATATTTAAAGAGTGGTCAAACTTCTCAGCTGGTTTGCAATGATCAAGAAAAATGCCTTGCTCCCACAAACCGTGAAATCACCATTGATGACAAAGCGACCATGAAAACCAAAGTGTTGGAAAAGGTTCGGAGTTTGCGGGAAAAGTACCAAACTCTGGGCGCTATTACTACCGATGAAATTGCTTTCCTCAATGATGCCGTCAATCTCCCCATCTGGAGGTACATCCACGTGAGTGTGGCCGCTGGCTCTCAATTCCTCATGCAAGATGCTGCAGAATACATTGGGGCCATGATCTTGTTCAGTCAGTTTGACAAAGTGATGAGTCAGGTGATTGAGGCGATCGACAGTTTAGAAAAAGTGCAATTGGAAGATTCAGCCATTCGCCGCTTTAAAGCCAATATTCAACAAGCTCGTAGCCGTGTTCAAGCCTTATTGGTAGGTGCTAAAGCTGGATCTATCGCCACCTTAAATGCGGAAATCAAAGCGTTGGAAGCCGCGATTATTTCAAGGAACTCGTAATATGGACTACAGTATTTATACTTATGGGGGCGGTGAACTTCTCCATGGTGTCATCAATGGCATTGCCTTACTCTTTCAAAGTAACAATCCCTATTTTACTTCTGTCGGTACTTTTGCTGCCTTGCTTGGCGTCATTGGCGCGGGCATCCATGCCATTCCTCGGGCTTCCTTTCCCATTGTCTTTAAAGAGTGGTTTATGCCCACCATCCTGATATCCACGTTATTGTTTGGCCCCAAAACAGCCGTACATATCATTGATGAAGTTGATCCCCATCACAAATATGAGAAAATTGATGGTGTCCCCATTGGTATATCCGCCATAGGTTCACTTTTTTCAACGATCAGCAAACACGCCACAGAAACGGTGGAGACGGCGTTCTTTACCAGTGAAGCCAATCGGATGTCCAAAGTCGGCCCCATGTTTGCAGCTCAACTGGTTCATCAAGCGCGTCTCATCACCATTAAAGATCCCATTACCCGAGAGAACCTAAAAGACTTTGTTCGCCAATGCTATGCCTGGCCGTATGTCTTTGGCAACATTACGCCGGGGAAAAAAGCTGCTTTAGAAAGTACTAGCATTCTCGATTTTATTGCCCAGAACCCTCATCCCGGACTCGGCATCTATTGGCGAGAGAGTAATGGAACCACCTCCTTTAAAAGCTGTGCCCAGTGCCTGCAACCCGTACGTGAATCCTTAACCCTGGAAACCCAGAATGCTTTTATGATTCTTGCCTCTTCGCTTTTGCCAGGTCAGTCAAGAAGTGTCGATGAAGAGGCTTCCGCGCGGCTTAAACAATATATGGGTGAGGCTTGGACTACGATCGCAAAAGGATCAAGCAATGCTGCGGAAGTGATTCAACAAGAACTGATGATCAATAGTTATAAGGAAATGCTCGCAGATAAACGGGATGAACTGGGCTTAGGACGGTTTGACTCTAATTTGATTCATCTCAACACGATGCGAGGCCAAGCTTCCCAAAATGCCTCGTTCCTCTCTGTTACCTCATTGGTAGGCCAAAATCTGCCTCATATGCATGCTTCCTTCTTTGCTATTGCCTTGATCTTGTTTGCCCTCATCGCCCCATGGACTTTTGCCATGGGGGGATTCCAGCTCATTAAAATATGGCTTAAAGTCATGGCTTCAATTGCCATTTGGCCGGTGCTTTATGCTGTCTTGAGCTGTATTGGCACCATGTGGGCTGCAAAAGCAGGCATGGCAGCTACCATGGGAACCGGCTCTTTAAACCTGCTTACCCAAAATGGCTTAGGCGATGCCGCCTACAATACTTATTGCTGGGTAATGTCCTTACAAGCAATAACCCCATTCTTGGCTTGGGCGGTTATCTCTCGAGGCGAACAAGCGTTTTCCCAAATGACCTCCAGCTTTACCCAAACCAGCGAAGCCTTTGCCGCAAGAGCTGGATCAGAAATGGTAGATGGGAATGTATCCTTTGATACCCAAAGCATTGGTAATCATACTGTGGCTAATGCGCAAGTTGCACAGCAACAATTAGGCGCAAGTATCAATTCCGGGATGAGGTTTGATGATGGGAAGATTGCAGCTATTCATGGACCTTATGGTCAAGTCACCATCCAAGAGCATCAAACACAGTTGGGAACGAACATTATGGAAAGTAATGCCGCCAACCAGATGATAGCTTTGCAAAGTCAGTTTTCACAAATGGCAGCTAGTCAAGAACGTGTTGGACTACAAACAGCTATTTCAGCTGCGACTAATGAAGCCGTTAGTGGGATTAAAAGCTTTGCAGCTAATGTCGGGATAAATGAGTTCTTTGGCGATAGTGTCAGTTCTCAAGTAGGCAAACAAGCTCAGGAGTTGCTGGGACTGGCTGAGAAGATTGGGAAACAGAATAATCTTTCTACTGAGGCTGCACTTTCTCTTGGTGTTGGAGCAAATATGGGAGCAAGTTTAGGAGGAAATATAGGTGGTTCAATTAATGTTGGTTCTAGTGACACAGAAGTATGGGGTAAAGTAAAAGATACAGATCTTGGAAAACAGTTCACACAAAACTGGCAGAAGCTTAACCAGTTTGTTCATGATAATCGAGGGTCCATCGGTAACAGTGAAGGGATTCAACATCTTGATAATATGCAAACCTCGTTTAACAAGGCTGAAACTCATTCCAGGAATCTTGATGCCCATCTTCAAACTAGTAAAACTTGGTCTGAAATGGCAAGTGCAACTACCTCTACTGGAACCAGTGCAACTACTAACGCTAATGATAAGTATTTACTACAAGTAGCTAATGATCAGTTTGGTGGCAACGTTTCCTTAGCCGCACAATCCATGATTAGTGCTGGGGAAATTCAGGATCTTGGTATTAAAGCTGTAAACCACGCTAGTCAGCATTTACCTCCAAATTTGGGGCCTTCTCAAGGAATTCAGGACTTTTATTACCAAGAAAAAAGCAGAATTGATACTCCACCAACTAAGGCTGATTTAGAAAGTCAACGCAAAGAATATAATATTTCTGGTCAATCTGAGACTCTTGGTTATCAGGTGGAAGATATGAAGAACAATGCTGTTGGGAATAACAAACATTTATCAGGAAAAATTACGGATCAAAAAGAAAACATTTCAGAAGGTCGTCAGGAAAGTGAAAGAAATTTTGATAAGAGGAAGGACCAACCCTTAATAAGAAAGGCAGCAGAAAAAGTTGTTGACCATATGGGAGCGATTATTAGCGGTCATGAGGATGGGTAGGTTATATGTGGTTTATAAATATAATTAGGGGAGGCAGGGTGAAGGTAACCTCTTTTATTAAGTACACTACACATCATCTTCTCGCAGTCTTCAGTAGGATTAAAGAATCTCTCAGAAGCATTCATAGAAATCGTATACGGATACTTCAAATCTTTTCTCCAGAGAGCAAAGAACGTAATAATCCAGCGAATCAAATAAAAAGTACTGTAAAAGGATATAGCCACCGCCGAGCCCAAATTTTTAGAGAGAAATGGGCTGATCAAGCAAAGAATCCCTGCATTTACAAAGGCGATACGCCTTGCAGTCACAGCAAATTTGGTATAGGCATCAACATCCTCGGCAGTGATCTGTTTAGATTCCAGATACCACTGCGGCATAGTGTCGGATTCTTTAAACTTCCTGTAAGAACAATACCACCATTCCCAAAACAACGAAGCGATGGGATGGGCAAATATCAACATCAACGGCCATCCAGTCAGCATCAAAGCAACTGTCGTCAAGATAGTCCGAGTCAAAATCTTATCCCGATAGGTCTTGAAAGGAATATTCTGACTTATGGTTTCTGGCGTTGGTGTAGATGTCATCAAAAGGTCTCCTCCATTATAAGTATAGCGCAAATATCTAAACAAATCATGAGGAGGATCTCATGTTAGCCAAAGGTAAATTTTTTCCTCTTAACAAAGGAGAAAAGGGATGAATCTAGCCAAATCCTTTACCCAAGGGGGACAGGTTACTCTTCATAACCTTCGTATGATCCGCCAAGTTCTTGCTGTAACCTTGGGGACAACTCTTATCATTGGCTTGGGGTTCTTTGGTATAAGATGTTGGATTGAACCCACTCCCTATCAAAAGCAGCTGGTTGTTTCCTATACGCTTGCCCAATTAAAGCTAAGCATTCCTATTGGAGACCCTGCCAAGCACACGCAAAATTTCCCTCTATCCAATGGCAGGATCAAAGAAGTCCGTTCCATAGATATCACTCATAATCCAGGCGTTCTTTACCAAATCCATGGAATTAAACAAATGCTGTGGGAAATTGTCCATCATACATTGATGTTTATGGGAGGAATATTATTCTTCTTTATTATCTTTTGGATATGGCGAGGAAAATCTCGGCAAGATCGAGAGATCCTCTCAGGTACCCATATGGTGAGTTCAAGAACTTTAAAAAAGCTCATCAAGAAAAATCGAGAAGCTTCATCTTTTGAACTAGCGGGCGTTCCTCTCATTAAAAACAAAGAACTGCAACACATGCTCATTGTTGGCACTACCGGGGCAGGCAAGACCAACTGTGTCAATGAACTCTTGAGCCAAATCAGAGTGCATAAACAACGCGCTGTCATTGTGGATGTGACGGGGGGATTTATTGAACTATTCTATCGTCCTGGAATTGACAAAATCCTGAACCCTTTGGATTCCCGATCAGAAGATTGGGATGTCTGGGTGGATTGTCCCAAAAGCTTTCACTTGGAAACACTTGCCGCAGCCTTTCTCCCCTCCAAAAATAATGATGACTTTTGGATTAACTCAGCTCGCACATTATTTGTCTCAACAGCACAAGTCTTACAAGAACTGCAAAGCAATAGCATCAACGATCTCTTGGAACATGCTGTCTATAAACCTTTGGATAAAGCAGCTCCATTTTATGCGGGAACAGCTGCTGCCTCCTTTATGGATGTGAATGCTGACAAAACTGCTATTGGTGTTAGATCAACTCTTGGCGTGAATATCAAATGCTTGGAAGTTTTGAAGGATACGGATACCCCTTTTTCTATCCGAGAATGGATGAAAGAAGAAGATGGCGATTCATGGTTATTCTTAGCCTCCACTCCAGAAATGCGCGAGATGCTTAAACCTCTGCTGACCGCCTGGACAACAGTTGCCACTAATGCCCTGATGAGCCTACCACCATTCAAAGATCGCCGTGTCTGGTTTATCATGGATGAACTCCCAGCCTTAAAGAAACTTCCTGAACTTCATACCATGTTGGCGGAAGCTCGAAAGTATGGTGGATGCGTGGTTTCCGGAACTCAAGATATGTCATTGCTTGATGAGGTGTACGGTCATCACCTAGTTAAATCCATCACGAACTTGTGCAGTACAAAATTGGTCTTTCGTATCGCCGGCGCAGATATCGCTGAACGGGTCTCCAAATGGCTTGGCACCCAAGAAGTCTCCGAATCCGTTGAGAACATTTCCTATGGCGCTCATCAGATGAGGGATGGTGTTTCATTGAATGATCAACGCAGAGAAAAGCCGGTGGTGAATCCGGATAAGTTGATGAAATTACCGGATCTAGAGGCGTATTTGAAGGTGCCTGGAGATTATCCGGTGACAAAGGTGAGGTTTAGGTATCATGAGCTAACTAAATAGAGATAAACGATTTCAGCTTTTATAAGATTATTGAAAATTAAATAAATTTTAATAACGTGAAAACATCAATGCAGATCCTCGGATCGCATTGGCTAGGCAATCAAAAATACTTTTATTCTCTAACCCATTATTTGCTATTTTGATATCCCTTTCAAAATTAAGCTCATCATTATGATTAGGTAAATTTGATATTAGTTGGGAAATTTCTTCCGATAATGAGGGTTTGTATATGAAGTAAAGAAAACGTTTGCATAATTCCATTTTTCTATCAGTTGAATTTTGCTCAATTAAATCGAGTATAAATTTCTCTATATTTTCCGTTAGAACTATCGAAGATGAAAGTGTTTCGAATAATTCCTTATGCTTAATGTATAATGCACATACAAAAAATATAAAATCTTCAGATACTTGAACAATTGTTTTTGGATTTTTCTTATGTAGGTAGTAATAGAGACGGAATATATGTTCAATTTCCCTGCATTGTAATTTCATTGCTAGGCAAAGACGGTTCATCATTAATAATACATTATCACTACCTTCATTCCCCTCTTTGATTTCTCGTATTCCATATTTATTAATTTGTTGTGCTAAGAAATGAATATGTTTTTCATTTGGTAAGTCAAATTCACATTGGATAAAACGACGAAAATAATTGTCAAAATCATAATTTTCTCCAAAGAGACTTTTAACAGAAGAAGAAAGTTGTTCTCTGTCTACTCCGATAACAAAGCAAATTTTAGCCGATTTGGGATCATTATGAGTTTCTTCACAAATAAGATGTTTTAATATCTCCAAAATATTAATTGTATAATCAGGTTTGCATCTATCTAATTCATCAACTAAAAAAATGATTTTTTTATTTCTGGAATCCTCAGAAGAACTTGTTTCTTCATTCAAACTATTAAAAAAAATTTTGATTTTATCTAATATTATTTTTCTTTCTTCATAGATGCTTCTTTTATCAAAAGACTTCTTAATATCAATTCCAACCTTATTAGTTACTATTTGATTTCCCACATCGAGTAAAATACTGCCTAACTTTTTAAAAGTATCTTCCTGACTTTGAAGGAGATTTGAAGCTAGATGAGAGAGGGGGTCATCGTCAAAATCATTTTTCCAGGCATTAAAATAAAATACTTTATATTTATCTTGTAGACTTTCTGCCCACATTCTAAACATGGTTGTTTTCCCTGAACCAAATCTTCCATTTATACTTATACATAAAGGATTTTCTAAATCGGCAAATGTTTCAATATAATCTTCTAGAAGGTTACAGAAAGAAGATCTGCTTAATTTGTCATCTTTGAATGCGTTCAATTTTTGGTTATATCTTAAGATTTATTATAGATCTCAGAATTATACATAAAATTTATTTTTAATTCAATATAAAAAGAAGCAGTGGCATGAGAAATGAGGCGTAATCAAATCAATTCATTCTAGGTTTTCCCCATTTCTGATCTTTGATATTGTTGTCGTAGTTGTATTTGACATTCCATTTCCTTTTTTAATGCTAAAATATGATGCTCCATTCTAATCTGAACACATTCAATAAGTTTAGGATTGTGCCGTTCCCCAGCAAAAAACTCCTCCCGTGCCAGCTTCACAATTCCCTGATGCGTCTTTGGCTCATTCTTCAGTAAAGTCTCTTGATAAATCCCAACCTCAAGAGCTGACAACCGTACCGCCATATCCTTGATTTTATCTACATCATCAACTGCCGGTTCTCGTCCCATCTCTTTCTTAAAATGAATAAACCGGCAATATTTGAGATTCCGCTCAAGGGCTTGTTCAGCATATTGCTGAATGCTTGGAATTTCGCGTGGGACAACGACTTGTCGAATCTCCTCAACATTGGCTAGGATTTTCTTATCTGGTAGCTGATAGAACTCTTTATTATTATGAAACCTATCAGCCATAAAATTCTTAGTTGTCTTGGTAATAGTTTGCCAAAGATCTTTGAGAACACCCTTATGTTGGGGATTAAGTTCCTCTGCTGTCATAAAATGAAGAGACGATAGCTTATCAACTTTATTGTTTATCTGTTTTGCAAAGTCAGTCATGGTAGGGGTCTCTTGCTGATTCACAAATATTTTCAGGTCTTGCGTTTGTCTGGTTAAGGCCACATAGCTGAGCTTTTGATTGGTTGATGTGTCATGGAGAACATACACTTGGTTGATGGACTTTCCTTGGGACTTATAAACAGTTGAGGCGTATCCTAATTTCATTCCATGATATGTTTTCGGATTGAATTGGATGTTTTGACCTTGGTCCAGCTCCACGGTGCAATGATTTTCATCCAAGGATTTGATCACCCCGAAAGCGCCATTGCGGAGGCCAAGCTCTTTATTGGTATCGGTAAAGCAAATGCGATCTCCGGCAAAGAAGGTGACGGGGCCTCGGGCAGTTGGGTAAACGTACCCTTTACTATTGATTTCACCTCTTTGTATGCGACTTTCTTGTGCTGCTATGTTTATGGCGTCCACATCAACATTTTTGTTGGCGATGATAAGGCGAGTTTTAGATGGCTCATTAATCGAATCTTCTGACCATGCTTGGAGGAGCGAGGCTAACGAAGTTTCTTTATTTTCTGCAGTATGGATGGTTTTATGGTGATCAAGAAGGTAAACGGCTTGCTCGGTCTTACCTTCTGATAAGAGTTCACTGACTGCCTTTTGCCAGCCTTGTTGACGGCGGACTTCTGTGAGGGCTTGGCTACCAAACTCCTGAATCAATTTAGAGAACATCCCTCCTCGTTTAATGGAAGCAAGTTGTCGGTCGTCGCCAAATAAAGCAACTTTAACTTGATGTTCTTTTGCAACATTAAAGAGTTCTATTAAAGCGTTGGTTGGAAGCATGGCTGCTTCATCTACAATTAAAACCGTATTTGGGGCTATATCTAATTTTTTATTCTTATGGCGGAACAAAAAGCTATGGGCAGTCATGGTTGTATCAACACCGGAGCGTGCCATATCATCAGCGACCTGGTTGGTGGGGGCAAGACCAATGACCTTATATCCAGATTTTTGATAAACATCACATATGGCATTTATGGTGTAAGATTTACCTGTCCCGGCACGGCCTTGAATAATGGCAATACCTTTAGAATCCTGGGTGACGTGGTGAACAGCTGATAATTGTTCTTGGGCTAAGGAACGGGATTCAATGGTCTGAGTAAAGGCTTCTGAAATGATGTTCTTTATTCCATAATCGTTCACCTTATGGGCAAATCGTAAGAGTTTTTCTTCCTCAGCGCGCACAGCTTTAGTTGTGAAGAGTCGTTCTTGCTTGAGGGGCTCATCTTGGTAAAGAGGGATAATATTGGTATGGTTGAGAACTTGCTTCTTAAGTTCCTCACGATCCTCACTATCGCAATGTTTATTGAGAAATCTGTCTACATCTTTTTCTGTAAAGACAGACTGGTTTCTCGTTAAAGCCTCAAGAATCTCTTCGGGATTTCTTGCGGCTTCTTCATTAGCGGCTCGCAACAGCTTAGCCCGCTCTAATGCTTCACTCATGTGCTGGCGCATGCGGACAGGCCCGATATGTTCCTGGGCGACAATGCCAATGGGATCAACACTGATACTAAGACCTTTTTCTTGAAAGAAAGCATTTTGATGCTCTTTCCAAGATTGACCGATGTCCCATCCTTCAGCCACAAAACCTTTACGGATAGATTGATTCAGATCCCGTGCTTTTTCACCTAACTCTTGGCCATTTTCTTTAAACCGACGGGTAGTTAGTAAAACATGGGCGTGCCAGTTCTTATCATTCTCATGGGGGGCATGGATATCAATTTGGGCTGCTAGGCCTTTATCAACGAAATGCTTTTGAATAAAGCTTCGGGTAAGTTCAATACGATGTTCTAATCTTACCCCGTCATCATCCGGTAAAGCTAAGACCATTTCTTTCGCTACTTGGCTATCGATCCGTCGCTCACATCGCTCGGCTTCATTCCATAAGGCATGACTATTCTTAAATTTCGCATCAGCTTCAATAGGGAGCATAATTTCATGATGGACGTTGTCGCTATGGTCAGCAAAATAAAAGATCTCCCCTGTGCGTTCGCATTTCATCACCGAGCGTTCATTGTAGGCTGCTTTGCGGCAAGCATTACCACCGGTGCTTCGGGAGACGTATTGAGTTCGGGCAAATTGAATAGCCAAATATCAATCCTTTGCTTATCCTTTTTATTGTAAAATTAAACGCGCATTGCTGGCAATGCAGATTGCGTAGTCATAACTTCTCCGAAGGTTATTCCTAATCTTGGAACATCTATTCCCTCAAAATTTTTTTCGTGAGTGAGAGAAGCGACGCTAAAATTCCCTCAAGAGTGAGGTTAGGAGGTGATCAATGAGTATGGAAAAAATTTTGGCAAAAAAATTGTCAATTGAGCAAAAAAAGAATCGATTAAAAGAGCAAGAAGCTAAATTGAAATTGGAAGAACGCAAGGCGCGCAATCGCCGAATTTTCGAAATGGGGGGCTTGGTGATGAAGGCGAAATTAGATCATCTGGATGCTGACCAACTTTATGGAGCCTTACTATCCATTGCTGAATACAATGAAAGGGCAGATGTATTGTCCGAGTGGGCTAATAAAGGCGGCAATGCGTTTGTGGAGGAAAAGAGAACTCAGGGTGTACTTATCAGGGCAACTTTTGTTGAAAAGCCTTCTATGGAAGTTCGTCAGCAATTAAGGGCGTTGGGGTTGAAGTGGAATTCAATGATGGAGGAATGGCAGGGGGTGGGAGATGCAGACAAGGTAAGGGAGGCTGTAGAAGGTAATAAGGGAAATGTGTTTTAAAGGAAGGAAACACTGTTGTGCTTTTACAAGATATTAATAGTTTTCGTCGATAATAATGGGAGATTCACCAATGTAAATGTAGGTTTCTAATGTTTGCTCTTATCTCTGTAATATGCATATTTATTGCTTGTTTTTCTTTAATTAAGCCAGAGAAAATGCCTTTTGGTCGTGAGGGACAACATGTGAAGATGTTTTCTATTTATCTTACATTGGGAATTTTAGCTGGAATACTTGCAAATAATAAGGTTTCTGATCAGAAAAGTGATTCTACAATAATATCAGATGATGAAAAAAATAATAATTCAACATCTCAGTCCAAGTCGAATGCTCCATCTTCTCAAGAAAATTTAGCGATTGCTGAAAGTACAGCTATTAAAGATCCTCAAGGCAATTCAGCATATAAAGAAGAAAAACAGGGCCAAACCCATGAAGTAACTCTCTCAAAAATTGAGCGATTTAATGATGCTTTTGCAGTTATTAACTACATTGAAAATTTAAAATATGAAAAGAAGCCATCTCTTATACCATCTCATTGGAGCAAGACCAAAGGGGAGAAAAATAAAACACTGTTTCACGCAGGTTATAACTTCATTTTAAGTGAGAGTGGTAAATCCAATCAAGAATCTCAATTATCAATCACTATGTCGAGTTCAACAAGTGTAGGTGTTGTTAATGGAACTACATTTTGGGCAACTTTAGTTGAGAAAAGTAAAAGGAAACAGAATAGAAAAATTTATATGGATGAGCTTAGTGAATTTCTGAAATTTTTAGAAATACAAGAAAAAAATGAGATTATGGATCTTATAAAAAAGAAAGATAGGGTTGAAAAAGAATATCCATGGGGAAAAGTTGAGTACACCAAAGAGGTAAAACCAAAAGAAGGTGATTTTCCTGAAGAAGAAGAACATGTTTTCACAATTACTGCAAATAAACATCAGGTCAAGCTAGATGAGAAAGAATTTGCTGCTAGGCAAGCTATCGAAGAAAAAGCCGCACAAATAGAAAAAAATGAAGACAAAAAAATTGAAGATTTAAAGGATTCTGTATCTTCAAATATGAGAAAAATTGAAAGTGTATGCAAGGAGGCAATTAAAAGGGAATTGCTTTTTCCTTCTAAGGCTGATTTTTCAATATTTGGATTTGTAGATGGATATAGGATCCTTAATTACTCAAAAAAAATAGTTAAAGTTGATGGAAATTTCGAATCTATGAATGGATTGGGACTTATGATCCCATCAAAGTTTTTTTGTACCGTCGATATGAATGATATTTCAGTTAAACAAGTTAAAGTTTCCATAGGGGAGTGAGTTCTGTTCTGGGTATTGGTTTTTTAATATTGTAAGGATTTTAAATGAAGAATGAAGATAGATTTTCCTTCACAAATATTAAGAAATTGATGCATTTCGACACTCAATTTATTAGAGAAGAAATTTTTAATTATATGTTGGATAACAAAAAGAGAGATATATTCCTAAGAGAAAAATATAATTCTTTGAATAAATGGTTCAAAGTAAAAAACTGGATAAAATTTTTTGAAGAATATAGTGAGCTCATTTTCTACTTCCATCTTAAAAAAATGCAAGGTTGTGATGTGGATGTAAGATTTATTAAACCTTCTTCTCAGAAAAACACACCTGATTTCCAAGTGAGTATTGATGAATATGATTTTTTTATTGAAGTAAAAGCGCCGGATACCAAATTCAAGGGTAAAATTGACGGACAGAAGTTTCGGAATGTTTTTTCTGAAACTAGAGAAAACGAGGCTAAAATATTAGAAGGCAAGCAAGGAGCTGTAATATTTTCTAATTTTAGTGGTAATTCTGCTTCTTCATATAGAGAAAAAATTGAATTCTGTATTGATAAAATAGTGGGTATGGTTGACGGACAATTTAAAAAAATTCAAGAAAATGAGGAGTATAAAGGCAGAATTATTTATGCATTTAACATATCAAGAATCGATTCTCCTTATATCATAAGCAATATGGATTTATTTCCATTACTGCATTTAGGTAATGACCAAAAATCCGGATTTTTATGGAATATAGCTTTCGCTAGAAAGGGAGAGATTATTTGTGATGCCCAGATAGAAGCAATACAAGGGGGAATAAACCTGTTCGGAGAATTGATCAATAGAGAAGGGATCCTACAGCAAAGAAAAAATGTAGATGCAGTAATATTCTTCGATAGTTACAATGTTTTTGCTCTTTTTAAGGATGATATTAACAAAGATTTGAAGAAGGCCATTGTAAACATAGTAGGTAATCAAAATTTTAATGATGAGTACAATTCTAATTTTTTGAAAAAAATGACCTAGTTTTTATGTTTTCAGAAATTGTTTTTAAAATTTTTTTATAAAACCGCCGCAAACCGCCGCAAACCGCCGCAAACCGCCGCAAAAAATTATTCAGATTTAGGTAATAAAAACCAAACAGCGCTTTTTGCGTGCCCCTTAGAGCCAATGATTCCCTCATTTCTAAGAAAGGCGAGGTCATCCCTAAGAGTTCTTTCTGCTGGGGGAGACTTTAAGCTTTCTAAAATGTCTTTCATTTTGAGTTCGTCACTTTTTGATAGAATATCCAAGATTTCCAATTGGCGACTTGATATGTCCGTCCTTTTCGTTTCTTTAGAAGTGGGAACCTTTGAAGCTTTTGAATCTTGAAAAATACCATGCCGTCGGAAGGTCACTTTTAACGCCACGCCGAATTCTTCCCATTCTGGAATGGGATATCCATGCTCATTGCAATAGGAGATTATCCTTCGATAGCCGCTTCCCCACTCTTCGATCAATCCCAATTCCCTGAAGACCCGTGCGATAACTCGATTCCTAATATGGCTTATGCCTGATTTGAAATGTTCCAAAGTCATCCCATAGGGCAGCATCCCGGGGCTTTGGATTTCAAGGCGATCGTCAAAGATTGCAACCATGATTCGGCCTGATAAAGCGTAGTTTCCATGAATAATAGCATTTAGCAGGACTTCGCGGACAGCGATGGGGGGGAACTCAGGAATATCTTCCCGCACTAAAGATCGAATGATTCCTGCCTTTGACGTATGACGCGCAATAAACTTAAGGACATCCTCTATGGCTTCAATGGGTGAGCCTTCCATTTCCTGTCGGTCAATGAAGTCGACTTTGTCTGTTCCTTTAAAACGAGCGCATGAGATACGTGCATCGGCAAAATAATGACTTCGTATCTCATCTTTCCCAAAAAGAATAATGCCTCCAGTAGATGGTGTATTCGTTTTCAGAACGGGTGAGATAATCCCAAGTGTCTTAAGGGAGGCAAGATCATCCTGAGCTTTACCAATTCTCTCAAGAAACCCTTTTAAACGATTGGTGTCTAGAGCTTCGAGGCCGAGGTCAGCGCAAGGAATTTGGTCAAAGGATAGGTTGTCATTGTGTCGAATAAGATCGGCTAGAATATCAGGGCCGGCTTTGCGTGAGGAAGAGCCAAATCGCATATAGACACCTTCTGGTGATCCTTCTGCTTTCAGGTAAAAAGGACCTTTTTGATGAGCAACTCTAACAATGAGAAGGTTCTTTCCCTCGATTGTCTTAATTTCGACTTCTGGATGGAGAGAGGGTTTAATGCTATCAGAAATAGAGCTGGTTAGACTTTCTTCAGCTTGCAATACATCGTCAATGCCTAAAAGCCCTTTTTCTGGTGAGTATCCGATAATGAGAACGCCCCCGGCTGTATTGGCAAACGCAACAACAGTTTTTAAAATTGGTTTTAAAGATGATAAGTCTTGCTTAAATTCAAGGGTTTTGCTTTCGGGCTGAGTGAGAAGAAATTCGATATCCATAAACTATTTCCTTTTCCCGAGAGCCTGAAATTTATCAGCAAACATGGTTGTTGCTTGTCTTAAAGGTTCATCAGCCAAATGAGCATACCGTTGTGTTGTCGATGCTTGGGTATGGCCAAGGAGCTTTCCAACAATACTTAAACTTAACCCACTGGATACTAAATGAGAAGCGTAAGTATGTCGTAAATCATGGATCCTAAAGTCATCTATGTTGGCAAGTTTACAGATAGATGCCCATGATTTTTTGATATCTTGAACGGAGCTTCCTTCAACTTTTCCCGGAAAGACATAGGGTGAGCTATCACTTTTAAGTTTTTTAATATCCCTTAATATATTCAGAGCGGCAGGGGATAGAGGGACGTGTTCCATTTTTTTCTGTTTTGTTGTATGAGCCCACTTTGTCCAAACCCCTTTTTCGAGTTCAAATTGATCCCAGGTTGCGCTTAAAACTTCATGTTTCCTTGCGCCTGTTAAAAGTAGGAACCGAATGATATGGGCAACTGTTTGGTTGGGATAAGTATCTAAAGTGTTTAAGAGGTTTTTTAATTCTTCTTCTTGAAGCCAACGAGTCCTTTTTATCTCTTGATATTTTTTAATACCTGTAACGGGATTATCGGCTCTCCATTTCCACTGAATTGCCAAGTTAAACATTTTGTTGAGCAGAGCGAGAATGCGATTAGATAGAACTTTTTTTTGGCTAAGGCTTGCATGAAGTCCTTGAAGATCTTCCATCGATAAATCATTGACCTTGCGATTACCAAATTTTTTAAGAATGTAGTTATTTAGCATCGCCCTATCTTCTTTGATGCTTTTGGGGCGTTTTTCGAATTCTGCATGAAGTTTTAGGTATTTTTCAGCCAGATCTTGTATGGTTGGATTGGGGGCAATTAGGGTAGGAGAAGCAGAAGGATCTTCCCCAGCACATACTTTAAGTGCTAAAATGTTAGCTTTCTCACGGGCTTGTTCTGTTGTAATGTTTCCGTGAACGCCAATTTTGATGAATTTCGTTTCTCTGTAAGCATTTCGATATTGAAAGAAATAGGTCCTTTTTCCAGTGGGGTAAATGCGAGCGCAAAAGCCAGTAATTTCTGTGTCCCAAATGAGTTGCCGTTTGGAAGGATCAGGCACGTGATTTTCAATGACTCGTTTTGTTAGCTTTGTTTTGAGAGTCTTCTGTTCCAACTATGCCTCTAGGAAAAATATGCTATTTTTTGTAATGTTAACATGTTGCCAAATGTATAATCAATGAAAACTGGCAAGCATATGGCAAGCAAAAGAAAGAGATTTTAAAAGATTTGCGTAGATCTCTAAAGACATTGATTTGATGTCAACGTATTGATATTAAATGATTTTATAGAGATTAATAGATGGTGAGAGATATGGGTAGACATTATAGATAACTGATTCGTAATCAGTAGGTCGCAGGTTCGATTCCTGTCTTCAGCACCACGGTTTCCCTAGGTATTCTCCCCAACGACAAATCTCCAAAATATTGGCTCTATCCCAAAAATGGGGGCAGGAGGACTATCCAAATAGTGCTTTAATTCGTAATCTGTAATTTTCAAAGTTTCTAAAACCGTAAGCCCGGCGTTGAATGAGCTTCATCTTGCGATGAAAACTTTCCGTAATGCCGTTGTTTTTAGAGCATCGCCACATCTGTGTGATCTCTTCCTGCCAAAATTCTAAGGTTTTGCCGAGCGTTTTAAGGTATGGAAAAAGGCAAGCCTTCATATATTGCTTCCATTCAAAGATTTGATGGAAGGATTCAGCTCTTTGAAAGAATTCAAAAACCAGGATTGGCCAAGCAAAATCGTTTTGGGGCTGTCCCAGATAACACATAAAAGTGTTAAGCTGGTGATATGAGAAAGAG